>NZ_JAVJQL010000002.1:0-130105 GCF_040218215.1 Fulvivirga sp. | reverse complement strand
GAAGAGAGGTTCATTCCACTTGGTAAGTCCTATTGCTGGCAGGTTGCTCCTCAGCAGAGCCTACTTCCTCTTCAGATTTACAATCACAAAATAATACAATGATCCACTAAAAATCACCAACCATTTTTGGCACCATTACCTTTTTTTTGTGCCATACTTTTTTAGGCATAAAAAAAGCTCCCTAAAGGAGCTCTTTTATTTACTCAATATTTGAGTTTTTCATCTTTATCCCAAATGCCCCAATAGGCACCTACATCTCCTTCTGCACCAACTTTCCATGATTCATCGAAAGAGGAGAAGTAAAATATATCTATATTATCTTCTGCGGACCACTTCTGTGTATTAATGAAATATTTCATGAAGTTCTCATCAGAAGGTATTGCTCCGTGTAGTCCTGTTCCCTGACTGGGCCAGCCGGTTTCAGAAATTATTACTTTCTTTCCGTGACCAGCTCTAAGTGCTTTATTATACATATCTTTCATATACACCAGTGAGTAGTCACACTGACAACCTTCCCAGTAGGGGTAGCAATTGGCCAAGATTACATCACAAGCTTCGGTAATTTTTGGTCTATGCTCAAACTCGTAATATGCATCTACATAGCCAACCTGAATGCCTGGAAGGGCTCCTTTAACGTGATATATGAACTGCAATAATTCTTCCTCGGTCAAATCTCCACGGTACATTACTTCATTACCTACTGCAGCAATATCCACATGGCCTTCATTGGCTACTTTGATTAAATTTTCAATTTCACGTCTGTTAATATCCGCGTTGTCCCCCAGCCATGCGCCAACCAGTGTTTTTAGACCGTACTCATGCGCCACTTTTGGTATAAGCTCATTGCCGTCAGTACAAGAAAATGAGCGGATCCATTGTGTATATGGTGCTATTATGTCCATTCTTCTTCTTATCTGGTCTTCAGTAATTTGGTCACCAGGGTTTTGACCTTCAATATATGGACTAAACCCTATGCCGTGCATGCCGCTATTCAGTGCTTTTCTGAATAGTATTGCTAATTCTTCCTTGCTTTTGCCTTGATGGTCAAGGCCTGTGAGCGCTAATATTTTCTCTGATCTTAATGACATTTTTAACTATATTTTAGCTTATCGTTTTTATCCCAAATCCCCCAGCTTTGACCTACATCACCTTCATGGTGTATTTTCCATGGTTCATCAAATGAGGAGAAGTAAAATACTTCCACATTGTGTTTTTGCCTCCAGGCATTGATATCAATGAAGTATTTCATAGCATTGTTTGAAGATGGAAGGGCTGCTCCATTGGCTTCACCTTTGTTTGGCCATCCGGTTTCGGTTATGAACACCGGCTTGTTTTTGGCTGCATCTTGTGTAACGGCATACATTTTTTGTAGACTTAATGAAGCTTCATTAATGTCATTACCTTCCCAGAAAGGATAGCAATTGGCTAAAATAACATCACATGAATCAACCAAATCTGCATGTTCACTGAATTGAAAATAGGTATCAACACAACCAACCTGAATATTTGGCAATGCTTCTTTTACCCTTTGGATGTACTCTATTAATTCACCTTTAGGTAGGTCGCCTCTTAACAAAACTTCATTGCCCACTGCTGCAATATCTACATACCCTGATTTAGCCAGGTCAATCAATGCGGCTATCTCTTTTTCATTTCTTTCTTTATCTGGCCCGATCCAAGCCCCAACCATGGTCTTAAGCCCGGCCTCACGAGCTACTTTTGGAATAAACTCGTTACCATTAGTGCATGAAAAGGAGCGTATCCATTTGGTATGAGACTGAATAGTATCCATCCGTTCACGTATCTGAGATTCAGACAACAGGTCATCAATATCCTGACCTTGAAAATAGGGGCTAAAACATAAACCGGGTGCCCCGCTATTCAATGAAGCAGAGAATAGTGCTTTTATTTCTTCAGTAGTTTTAGATGTTATGTCTGTATTTACAGAAGTATCAAGATTAAACTGCCTGTCAAATAATGATTTTACGCGATCAGTTGGGTAGTAAGAAGAGCTTGTTTTAACTGGTTTTGCACGCCTATCCAATTCTGCACGTATCTCATTTGCACGCTCTTCGGTAACATCATAATTCCGCATAACAAACATGGCTATTAATGTTCCTAAAATAGGAACGCCAGAGTAAAACGCCCTTAATCCTGTTAAGGCTTCCTCAGTTTGTACCTGAGCATCGGCATTAAAACCAACAACACTTAGAATAAGGCCGCTCAAGCCACCGGCAATAGCAAAGCCAAACTTCACCATCCACCAATAAATTGCCCCAAAAACACCTTCTCTACGCTTTCCTGAAGTCAATTCGTCAAGATCGATTACATCTGAAGTCATGGACATCATTAGAGTAAAAAGGCTTCCAATTCCAAATGAGAAGAAGGGCAGCGCAAATATGAACATGTAAGGCTTGCCGGGGACAAACAGAAACCAAAGCATAATATAGCCAATGATGGAGATGCCCTGAGACCAAATGAAGGCATTTTTCTTGCCCATTTTCTTAGACATTTTGGCCACAATAGGAATGACTACAAAAGTAGTTACGATTGCTCCCAGACTTCCGAAAAGGGTAGGCCAAATACCGGCTGCCGGAGCATTGCCATTGAACAAATAGTAAACGACTATGAAAAATGAAAAGGCTGCGATAGTGTTAAATGCATTGAAAATAAAAAATGTGGCAATACATAATTTTCTGAAGGGTGGGGATGCAAATGCTTCTTTAAACCCTTTTAGGATTTCTTTTAGACTGCTTCCAATGGTTCTTAAATTTAGGGGAGAGTAGTTTTCATTAAGTGTTGATTTACTCTTTATGAAAATGGCCGGAACCATTGCGAACAACATGCAAATTACACCTACCCATACTGCAAGTGTTCTGGTGGCTACTTCTGCCGTTGGAAACCAGTCAGGATCATACATTACAACCCAGAACCAGGGCGCAACTACCCATGCCCATTGTCCAATCCATTGTGCTACGGCCATGATATTGGTGCGCTCATGAAAGTCATTGCTCATTTCATAGCCCATGGCCACGTAAGGCACGCTAAATATGGTGAGCCCCAGATAGAACACAAATGACCACAGCAAGAAATAAATAAAATTATATTCTATACCATCTTCTCTATAAAGTTGCCACATCACTATAAATGCTAAACCCATTAATATGGCACCAAAAAACACATATTGTCTTCTTCGTCCCCATCTGGACTTTGTATTATCAGAAATAAACCCCATGATAGGATCGGTAATGGAGTCAAAAACACGAGGGAAAAAGTAAATCACACCCCACATCCAGCCTGGAAAACCAAGATCTTGCACGAGCACAACCATAAAAATACCTAATACTGCTGGAAACATTTGGTTGGCTAACATGCCGATTCCAAATGCTACTTTTTGACCAAACGGAACTTGATTTACGGCTGTTGACATAAAGCTAAATTTTAGTTGAGATAATAATTGTTTGTATTGCTTGTGGTGAAATGGATACTGTTTTTTGCTCTTCACCGAGATTCAGGCTAAAGTTTTGTGTCACTTTACCTTCATTTAAGATGACCACCGCCAACGTGCCATCAGGGTTTTTGACCGCAGTAACCTGGAGCTTCTCATTGGCATTTTCAAAACCAATTCTTTTGGCACCCGGCCTGATGAATTTGCTGAAATGGCTCATGGTATAATAAAGTGGTGTAAAGTAAACTTCATCTTTTTCGGGATCTACTATTACCGGAGCTACACACCAGTTTTTAAACCAGTTGGGACCTCCCTGACGGTCCAATACCATATTCCAGTCCACCCAACCATCAACCCAATTGTTCAAACAGCCTATCATGTCGCGGGCATAGCGATACACAGGAACATATTTAGGATGAAGGTGCTTTTCTTGTTCTGGTGCCCAGTCCCATCCCCAATCAGTAGCCTCTTTAGACCAATACCAATCATCATCTTGCCATTTGGGCACTTCTGCATCAACACAGGCTTCTGTTTGTATTAAATGCTTATCAGGCGCCTTTTGATGTGCATATTGCAGTTCTTCAGGAAAAACATCAAAAGTACTGGCATACCAATGAATGGCTGTGCCATCAAAATACTGGGACGAACTATCATTTTTAAACATGGTATCTACCCAGTGTTTTAGATGTTCGCGGTTTTGGTCATAACCTAATATTTTAACATTTGGGTAGGTGCTTTTTTTGAGCGTTGGTCCCAGATGATATTCAACAAATTGAGTCATTTCTTCGGCAGAATAGTGCATGCTTTCCCAATTATTACCATTACCCAACGGCTCATTTTCAACCGTTATTCCCCAAATATCAATTCCTTCCTTTTCATAGGCCTCCAGGTATTTGGTAAAAAACAGTGCCCAGGTGTCATAATATTTAGGCAACAATTTGCCACCCACATAGCTGTTGTTATCTTTCATCCACGGTGGGGCAGTCCAAGGTGAGCTAATAATTTTAAAGCCCTCTTTAGAAATGGCCATGGCCTCTTTTATCATTGGTATAATGTCGGCTGTGTCTTCGGCTATGGAAAAGTGCTCAAGTTCTAGGTCATCGGCAATTGGCGCATATGAGTAGTTAGACAATGAAAAATCACTAGAGTTGATATGCGTCCTGGTAAGGGAATATTTAGCACCACTTTCACCAAAGTAAGCTTCCAATATTTTAGCCCTATTTTCAGAGCTAAGTTGATTTAAGAGATAGGCCGAAGCTTCTGTAAAAGAGCCACCAAAACCTGTTATGCTTTGGTATTTAGTGTCAGGCAATAATCTTATTATTGGCGCTTCATCCGCTTCTGGAAATTCATTAATAACATTTAGTTTATTGCCTCCGGCAGAAGTTTCATATACCTCTGTTTTGAGTTGTTTCATGTCCTTTTTGCAGGCAGTCGTTAGCATCATAATCAAAAGCAAAAATTGGTAGGTCTTCATGGCTTAATCTTATTTTATGGAGTCTTGCTTTTGGGGAGGTGCCAGCACCTGTGCTTTCAAAGTTTCTACATCACCCTTAAATGTGTTTACTATGGCTTGGCCATCTCTGGTCAGGCCATTAAATACCCCCTCATCTACCAGTGGCCAAACCGGGTATTTGGCTTCACCTTTGAGTGTAAAAAGCCCGAAATGATTCTCTGAGCCTTGCGGGTTATTGGCATCTTTCCATTGTTCATCAAAAGCTTCAAAATAGAAGCAGGTGATATTTTTACTGTTGGTCCATTCGCGGATGAGCTTATAGTATAAGCCTTGTTTATACTCATCAGTAGCTCTTGAGCCTTCATTGCCATAAAAGCCGTCAGAAATAGTGGCCCAACCCGTTTCACCTATATGAATGGGCTTTTCTACTCCCAGACTTTTTACATAATTGGAAACAGAATCATATTGCGCTTGTGCAAAATTGAGTGCTCTCGCCATAGCGGCATTGACTTTTTCTATTTCAGGTAGATTATGTTCACCAGGGGGCACATGCCAAAATGCCGGATTATAGTGGGAATTATGATAAGGGTAGGTATGCATTGAAATATAGTCTACCGCTTTTACCAATTTTTCAAGGTCTGGAGTATGGTATAAGGAGTCACCACCGCCCCATGAGGAGAAATCATCTGAGCTAGTAACCCATAGGGCTTTGGCCAAACCACCTTTTGCTTTTAGGCTTTGCAAGTGGTTGACCCATTTTAAAATGACAGAGGGTTGCACATAATAACTTTCTGCCCATTTTACCATGGCTTCATTACCTACAGCCAAAATTTTAACGATATCAGGGTATTGATTAGCAAGCTTTACCGCTCTGGCAATTTCGCCTTCATTTTGCTCACTTTCAATATTATGATCAGGAGTTTGGCCTGTCCAGGCATTTTTGCAGTCGATCCAGGCTCCAAGCATAACATACATTTCGAAAGAAGGGTCTTCACTTTTAAGCTCGCTTATCGCTTTAAGGATGTTTGGAGCATGTGGCAATTGCACGTTATAAGTTCTGATAAGCTTAATACCCATTGCAGACAGTATTTTCATGTCTTCTTTAAGTTGCGGAATAGTGGGCTGAACATCTCTTGAGGTTGCTCTATAACCTCCGTATGAAATGGCTAAATATTTTGGATTTCCTAGTATTTCTTTTGCTGTCACTTCTTTCTTTTTATTTATTCTCGAATCATTTTCTTTTTGATTGCACGAAAAGCAAACTGCTAATAAAACTATGCTGGCTACGGTTTTGAAAATTATATTCATGAGGTTTAAATGTTATTTCAGTTTAGTCAGTAGCTTAATCCATAGCCAAAGGGAAATAATGGCTCCAATGAATTATCCCAAAGATTAGGGCCATACTTCCCTTGATAATCTTGAACAGATTTTGGCCATGAATGAGGTAACCTGCCTTTAAAATCATAGTCACCGAATAATACCTGAGCTATACCATCCCCTTCTGATCCAGGTAGCCAGGCCGCCACAAAAGCATCTGATTGCTCTATTTGTGTTGTTGTGACCATAGGCCGGCCAGATATTAGAATGGTGACAGTTGGTATTCCTTTTTCTGCGTATTTATTTATATAGTTTTGATGTTCTTGTCTTAGGGTTAATTGGTAGGCATTTATTTCTCCTCCTATATCCCCAAAGAACTCAGCATAAGGTGTTTCACCAACAACTACTATGGCCACATCAGCATCATAATTTTTTGTGCCGTCTATGTCATAAAGTATTTCGTTTGTTGCTAATTGCTGAATTCCATTCAAAATGCTTATTGCCCCCCTGTAATCCTCGGTCATGCCTTGCCAATGTACTGTCCAGCCGCCCGATTGAAGGCCAGTGTTTTCTGCAAATTCCCCTACAACCACTATTTTGGAATCCTTTTTTAATGGAAGCAGGTTATCTTTATTCTTAAGCAGTACCAAAGACTCTCTCACGGCTTGCCTTGCCATATTTCTATGATCGGCACACCCTATTTTCTCAATTAAGGCCGAATCGGGAAAGGGATTGTCAAATAATCCGAGCCTGAATTTTTGCCTTAAAATGCGTTTTGTGGCATCATCTATTCGTTGCTGATCAACAATGCCGTTACCAACAGCTTCTTTCAGTCCCTTTTGATAAGTATCCAAATCACCGTCAACGGCCATAACCATATCAATTCCTGCATTGATAATATCAGTTTCGCCAAACCTAGAATACCCTTTCCAGTCTGACACCACAATACCGTCAAAGCCCATTGATATTTTTAGAGTATCAGTAATTAGTGCTTTGTGTGCGTGCATCGATATCCCATCCAAAGTATTAAATGAGGCCATTACGGCACCAACGCCCAGATCAACTGCTGCCTGATAAGGTGGCAAAAGGTATTTTGAAACGTCCTCTGCAGATAATGTCGTATGACCACCCTCAGTACCGTTGTCGGTAGCACCATCACCAATAAAGTGTTTAGCTGTTGCCATTACAGTATGAGGATCTGAAAGCACACCTTGATGTCCTTTTACCGAGGCTTTTGTAAGTGCTGTGGTCAATTCAGTACTCTCTGAAAACGCCTCATATACCCGTCCCCATTTTTCATTAAATGGTATAGCCACACAAGGCGAAAAAACCCAATTAAAACCCGTTGCTTGTGATTCTAAGGCCGTAATTGATGCGATTTTTTCAACTAACTCCGGATTTTTAGTAGCACCCAGTCCAATATTATGAGGAAAAATGGTTGCTCCATTAAATGTATTCTGACCATGAACTGCGTCAACACCAAACAATAATGGAATCGCTAAACGTGTAGATAATGCTTGTTTTTGCAGTTCTATGAATTTTAATTGCCAGTCAGTTGCAGTTTCACCTGGTGTAGGTCCTTCCGTATGTATTATCGAACCTAAAAATTTCGAACTAACTTCTTCCTTTGTAATTTCAAAATGCCTAACCTGGGTCATTTGACCTATTTTTTCTTCCAGGGTCATTTTGGCAAGCAGTGCATTTACTTTCTGCTCAAGGATCATGTCAGTCTTTGTTTTGCTCACAATAAATTGTCCTCCTTGATGTGTACTACTATTTGAGAAATGTCTCCAGATCTCTTGAAAACTAGACTGCTCACTCTTGAGTCTAATGTTAAGGTTGCTAAATTTTCAACTTTACCATTGGAGTATAATATTTCAATACCTTCACTTTCAGATATGGTATACCGAATAGGGATTTGGCAATATGTAAAGCAAACAGAACCTGCAGGTAATGTTAGTGCCTGGTGTGATGAATTAACATCGTAATATTGAAAGGTGCTTTCCTTATGAATAAATTCATTTCTTCTAAGCAAACATGGATTAAAGACCATTTGTCCTTTTTTAATAAACACACCAAGTTCACCAAACCTTGATAAGATATCCTCTTTTACCTGGCCAGTCATGCCCGGCTGCTGGGCACCTTTTGTAAATGGTGTATGGGAATAGGGATCGGTAGGGAAGGCCCCGTATAGATGTGGTGCTTTGTGGACTCCAATGCCTTCATTTATCTCATAATAATGTTCAAGAAGTCTACCTATGACTTCTTTGCTCTCGCCATTATTAATCGCTTTTAGACAACATTCCTGAGCTGCAAGTTGTAGCTTGGAAACCATATGCCAATAGATGGAACCTAGTCCTTCATAACCAAAGAAGGTTCCTGACCTTCCAGTAAAGGCTTTATGATTGAATATCTTTTCATAAAGTTTTAAGACCAGATCTTTATCGGATTTGATAAGCTCTCCATACTTCAACATATCCAAGTTGTTAAGTGCATTTTCTAAATCAGCGGCATTTTTCAAGTTGCCATTGAAATGAAAACCACCGCGGACGTCTATAGAAACAACACTTCGCTCACCATCTTCCACTAACTTTAGCAGTAGCTTGGATTGGTTAATTGAAGATTCGGGGATGTTGTTTTTGTCTAAAAAGCCAGAAAGCCGCTTATTGGGGTACAATAGGTAGCTGTATTGGTCTTCCCTGAATAAACTGCTTGATTTGAGGGCATCCAAGACCTCAAGACTTTCCTGTGAGCTAAGGAATCCTGAGCTAAGCACTGCAACCTGACCTTCAAGCATTTCGCTCAATTCAGAAATTGATATTTCACTGTCATTTTCAACAGTCATTAAATTATAACCGTGGTATAAATTGTCGAAACGCTTATTGGCTTCTATGGTATGTTCAAGATAACTCAGGCCATTGTCTATAAAGTCACTCAACTCATCAAAACTCAAGGTTTTGGTTTTACCGCTAAATGAGTTGTGATAAATTTGATCTCTATATTTGCTTCCAGCGGCTCCAAGGCCGTCTAAAACAGATTTGCGATCTTTATTGCTAAATGAGCCTTTCAATAAAGCTTTGTTTTTGCGAAGGGTGTCCAGACAACTATCAAAAAAAACCTTAAGTTCTTCAGATATTTCGATTGCTTTTAGATCCCTGTTTTCTAGTAGGCTTTCAAAAAATGATAAAAATCTTCTCAGATAACACAGCGTAACAACTGACACACCATTGCCTACCAGTGCATTATTTGCATCATTCCATTCCGGGCGCTGCGTATTCATCCAAATGCCGCCTTCAGGAATGAAATTTGACATTTTAGCTAGTACAGTCGCTAATATCTTCTCAATGAAGTTAACCTGATAAATGGAGCCTTCATTATTAGTGAGTAATGCAGCGTCCGCACCGATTATCAGTCGCCTAGCTTCAATTTCCTTATCTAGTTCATGATCAAAATCAATGGTGTCCTTTGGGTTATGTAGGATATCATCATAATTTTTGATTTTATATGGAACGTTGGCATAAACGAAGACATTAGAATAAAAATAGCTTTCAAGTTGGCCTGGGTAATAACCCTCCAGTATCTCCAGGAATTTAAGGAGATATATGATTTGATGGTCACCCCAGTAACCAATATAAGACCATGGGTCATCGGGCTCTATTCTTTCCCAATCAATCCCATTTTTTGTGATCCTATAGGGGTTATAGCCATCAAATGTTGTTGCATTAAGAAACTTAAAAATCATGCCTTCCAAAAATCCGGGGTAGGAAAGGGCAAGAGCTTCCCAATTTTGGAATATGTCACGCCAATTTCCTTCATAATCCAAAATTTTAGACCCATCATTTTCATTTTGGGTGTTTATGGAAAACTGGTTCCAAGGCCTGCTTGGGTCCCCATGCCGTCTACTAAATTTTAAGGGTAGATATTCGGTACTTAATCTTTTTAAATGCAGATTATTAGATTCATTGATGATTTTCTTAAACTCTGACGTTGTAAATTTTTCAGGGAGCTTTTTAAGTAAGTCAATTGTTGATTTTAATACCTCTTTGTTTGCATTAGATAGGTAGTTTGTAAAATCTCCCTTTTCAATTTGATAGTTATTATCAAAAATACCACCTCTCATAATGTTGAAGAGTGTGTTTGAGAAATGTCTGGTATCCCTGGGCTTATCATTCGATGATTGAAGACCATCGGCAGAAGCGGTTAATTGGATAAGCCTTTTAGTTCCTTCTTCTATGTCTTGAAGTACTTTTTGATTCAGGTAAGAATCATTTTTAATTGCATCGGAAATTCTAATTACATCTGTGGTGTCTTGATTGACATACGATATAATCATCCAATCAGATGACTTCTTTGCCTCAATTTTTACCTCTGTGCTAATGAAATACGCACCTTTTTCAGCTTTTATGTCTTCTTCTGGCGTTAATGCCTTACAATTTCTAAATGCATCTAATTGTAATGATGATAGGAGGTAGGTAGGTTGATCTAAACCCAGAGACCATGAGATATTGGCCTTAAGTGCTTCGCTTGGTTCAGCTTTGTCGACTATTAT
This sequence comes from Fulvivirga sp., assembly GCF_040218215.1. Taxonomy (NCBI): domain Bacteria; kingdom Pseudomonadati; phylum Bacteroidota; class Cytophagia; order Cytophagales; family Fulvivirgaceae; genus Fulvivirga; species Fulvivirga sp. Next base: position 119,335 of record NZ_JAVJQL010000002.1, on the reverse strand, counting down.
GGCACTAAGTGCATAAATGCCAACTCCTTCCGGACTGAGTTCATTCCTTTTATAAGCATCAACCAAATTACTTCGCTGACTTTGTAACATACTTCCAACGCCATAGGGTAAGATGTTTTGAATTCCATCAAGAATATTGACTGATACTGCATCAGAGCCCTCATTAACTAGTTTGCTTTTTTTTATGAAACCGTAAGTATTGCTGGAATTCCATTGATATTGAAACCTTAGCTTGAGATCATGATTTACCTCCTCGAAAAGTACCTTATTGCCATATACATTTTTGTAGAGGTTTCTGGAGATATTGTATTGGCTAGTATTTCGGATGGAGAATGGCTCCCAAATTAATGTCTTTTCATTGGTCTTTAGCTGGAAGATCGATTTACTGCCTGTGATTTCTGATGATTCAACAATTTTATCATCTGTGTAATAAGGGAAAAGAGCATTTTCTGCATTTTTTCTACCTGCACTAATACCACCATTACTTCCTATAAACATCCAGTGATTAGAGTCGCTAACCACACTCATGAAAAAAGGACGAATTTTATCGATGTTTGATATTTTGAAAAATGCCTCATTTTCAATTTCAACCTGCTCGATATTGCTCTGATCAGTTTGCGTCATTAACCTTTTGAATTGATTTATGGATAATTAATAGAGAATGAGGGCAGGTATAAAAATATGCCTGCCCTCATGATTTTATGGGTTTAACACTATAGATACATTATCTATATTGGCTGAAACGCTGCAACCAGGTGCTCCGCCACATACGGCTTCTATCAGAATAGAAAGTCCACCAGTTACACTAGCGCCACCAGGTATAGTATAGGTGGCTGTAAATGTTGACCAGGTACCTGACAAGCTTGGGCGTGGATCGAAAATATGTGTAATAGGATCACCAGGTTCACCTTCTGCCCGTTCAACAAATAGTAACACATTAAAAACCCCGCCTTCAGGAGCTGTTGCAGAACCAATATGATCGAAACTTACCTGTACCACATCACCAGCCTGAACAGTGCCAATTCCTACTCGCTCTTGCTTAAACCCGGGGTTGCTGGCACCATTGGTAGCCAATTTTCCGGAAAATGAGCCGCCATTATTTGTAGTATTATCCAACTCAGCTGTTCCTCCATTTGCGAATAATGACCAGCCTGTTGCATCACCGGTTTCAAAATTTCCGTTGGTAAGGATTCCATCACCAACGTCACCACCACCACCTGAGCCTGAACCTCCAACAGTTAATGTAACATTATCAATAACTACAACACCAACATCGGCACCCATATCGAATAATACACGACTGGTTGCGTCACCAAATGTATTACTAGTGCCATCGTCAATAGCAGAAAGCTCTAAAGTAAATGTCTGCGTATCCGTGGTGAGGTTTACGGTTTCTGTATCTGCATAAAAGGGATCTGCGCTTTGCCCTATTCCCACAATCATAGTTCTGTTTCCGTCAGATGAGGCGTCAAATGTTAAGGTGTAATTTTCACCGGGCGTTAGCTCTACTAGTTGACTGATATTGACGTCAAACGGATTGCCTGCTGATGCAACATTCACAAAACTATAGCTATTATCTCCTTCAGTGCGGACATCAAGTGCTTCACCATACCATGCTTCAGTACCATTTTCAAAGTCTCCATTGACCAATAAGTTGTCATTCGATGTAGCTTCAGAAACAATAACTGTTCGGGTTACTTCATCCGCTGCGTTGCCAGCGATATCACTTACATTATAATTAAGAGTATATGTTCCAGCTGTATTTACGTCAACAGTGCCTGTTACTACAATATTAGCTGTTATATCGCCATCCACATTATCAGAAGCGGTTGCTCCCGGATCAGTGAATGAATCACCTAAATTAATGTTGATACTTGCATCGCCAATTAGTGTTATTTCTGGTGCTACTGTATCTGTGGCTGATACATTGACAGTGCGGGTTACCTGAGTTGCCGCATTTCCAGCAGCGTCACTTACATTATAAGTGATGGTGTATGTACCTGCAATATCGGTGTCAACAACATCTCCAGCAACAACAATGTTCTCGGAAATATCGCCATCAACATTGTCAGTTGCTGTGGCTCCCGGATCTGTAAAAGTGCTACCAATTAAGATGTTAAAGGTTGCTTCCCCAAGTAACGTTATGACAGGGGCTGTTGTATCTGCGGTGACTACAACAGTTCTAGTGACTTCAATAGCTGCATTGCCTACTTCATCTGATACATTGTAGGTGATTACATAAGTGCTGGCTACACTGGTGTTAACATTGTCGCCACCAATTACAATATCTGATGATATATCACCACTAACATTGTCTAAAGCGGTTGCTCCTGGATCAATGAATTCTTGTCCAATTTTGAGGTTTATAGTTGCCGCACCATTTAAAGTAATGACAGGTGGTATTTTATCATTTGGTGCACTTAACATGATGTCGTCAATATAGAAGGTGCCTGATGTAGTACCTGATGGATCTATTAATAGTGTCAATTGGTTAAACTCTTGGGTAGTATTATAATCAAAAGTTATTTTTTCCCATCCTGTTCCACTATGATTTCCTGATGCCTCTATTGAACTGTTGCCATCAAGTTTTAATAGAACCGGAACAGCAACTGAAGAAAACAGCTTTAGCGAAATAGCTTCTGCCTCAGAAAAATCGATAGGTACATCCAAGGAAAATGCTCCTCCTTCAAAAGCAGCACCTGAGTTAACCATTTGACCAACATTGGTCTCCAAGTTGTTAATGCCTGAAACCTCTGGATTAGCTATAACTTCAAATGTCACACCACCAAAAGTCTCCATTATATAGGCAGTTCCTTCACAGTCAAATTTAATCGGTAATAGTAGGTCCGATTCCCAGCATTGTGTTTCAGTTTGAAAAATGTCATCTATAAAAAATGTTCCTGTGCTGGTGCCTGGTGCATCTACAAAGAGTGTCATTTTTGAAAATTCACTATCTGTGATGAAATCGAAATAGATGGTCTCCCAGCCGGTGCCTTTATGCCTTGTTGAAAATTCGGTACTTGCACTACCTTCTTCAAGCTTGAGAAGGACATCGATCGGTTTGTTGGACCAAAAGTTCATGCCAATGCTTTTTTGAGTAGCAAGGTTAATGGGGTTCTTCAGGTTAAAGAAAATTCCTTCGAATGCAGTGCCGTTATTTCTTATTTCACCTACTCTGGAAGCTGTAGTATTACTTCCTGATAGGTCAGGGTTATCAACAATTTGAAATTCTGCACCACTAAAAGTAGTTGCATTATAATTTGTAGATGGGTCATCAAAGTTGGCAGGTAGAGATATTAGTTCATTGATCTTTATGTTAAGGGTGTCAGTAAATGAACCAAAACCTCCAGCCACATTTGATGCGGCCAGCGTGACTACATAAATACCATTATTGTATTTTTTTACAGGGCTAATTTCTTCAGAGCTTTGACCATCTCCAAAGTCCCATAAGTAGTTATTGGCATTTTCAGTTGTATTTAAAAATGTGACAATACCGGTATTGTCGTTGATGGTATAGGTGAAATTGGCTTCAACTTTAGGTAGGTTTTCATCATCATCTGCACATCCTGCAATAAAAAGCATAATGGTGAAAACGGAAGCGGCTTTTATATTTTTAAGTATTAATTTCATTGTATTAATTTTTAAAGCTGATTTCATTTATAGATTCTTACATAGTCAATTATCATTGTCTGGGGAAAGACCGTCTCATTATTGGGGGAGCCAACAAATGTTCCGCCAACGGCAAGGTTTATAATTAAATAGAACGGCTTGTTAAACACCCATTCACCAGGTACATCTGCGGGTGTTATTTGATTGTAAAGGACATCATCAACATAATAATTGACAAAATCAGAGCCCCATTCAATACCAAAAACATGAAAGCCGGTATCGAAGCGATCGTTTTGTAAGGTGTAGCTTTTAGTCACGGCCTCACCGCCTGAGTACCCGGGGCCATGCACACTACCAAGCACTATTGTTGGATCTTGACCACGATATTCCATTATATCCATCTCTCCAGCTCCTGGCCATGGGTTTACATCTATGTCAGCACCAAGCATCCAAAATGCCGGCCACATACCTTGTCCCCAAGGGAGTTTCATCCGTGCTTCAAACCGACCATATGTTTGCTCTATTTTGCCTTTTGTTAATATTTTAGCTGATGTGTAATTGGAGCCCCGGTAAGATTCTTCTCTGGCAGTTATAATTAGAAAACCATTTTGAACCTGGATGTTTTCGGGCCGAGCTGTATAATATTGAAGTTCATTATTGCCCCATCCGTTAATACCTGTTCCTATATCGAAATTCCAAATATCACTATTAGGCATCCCATCTGAATCGAACTCATCTTGAACGACCAGTTGCTCAAAATTAACTACGGTTTGATTGTCGTCTTCGCAGCTAATTGCAGCCAACGTTATCAATAAGAAGAAAGAAATATTAGTCAATTTCCTTACTGATAGTATATTCAATTTATTCATTGTTTTAAACTTCATTGATTGAATTATTACTTATATAAATAAATATTGTCCACCAAAAGATCTGTTATAGTGCCAGGGAAATCTGTAGCCGATCCATCAGTGACAAAAACCAACTGACCCAAATTGTTTAGACTGGTTAGTGAGAAATTACTTAGTTGTATGTCCAGACTTATCCAACTGCCACCAACTAAATCTGCACTGGTAATAGTAACACTGCCACTAGAGTCATCACCCCCACCAAATGTGCCGCCTGGTCCAAAATCAGCCACCTCTATTCTAATAAAGTCTTCAGCTAAAATGGTTGATTTTTCAATTTGAATATCGATATGCAGGTGGGTCATTTCAGAGGCATCGATAGTTGGGTTTTTAAACTCTATGCCTACAAAATTCAGTTTGGTGTATTTGATAATGTTGTCTCCGTTGATGACCAAATCATCTTGACCCTCAGTAATTTGAAAAGGCTCGTAGTATCCATTATAAAAATCAACAGGTACATTGGTATAGGCATCACTGAAAATGGATATTACATCATTGGCGGCTTCAGTAGGAGTAGGGGCTGAAACAAATTCACCCACTGATTCTATTTTCATAGAACCTTTAGCCTTGACGTTACCTAATAATGCTGTTATCTCCGTTGAGCCTGCACTAATCACAGAAATGAAACCATATTGGTTTACTGATGCTACCTCAGGGTTGGAGGATCTGAATGTATAGTAGGCAGGAGAAGCGCTCACCGTTTGGTTTAAACCAGATTCTAAATTGAATGTTTGGGTAAGGCCACTAATTGTATAACTGTTTCCTATGAATGTCTCTTCTATTCTATCTTCACCATCAAAAATAGCTGGCCTTGGTTGGGCAACAGTGCCAAGTTTTTCAAATTTCAATTCGTCTATCCAGAAAGTGTATCCCAAACCATTAATTGGAGCGGCAGAATAGGTCATCATGCCGCGCTCTTCTACCAATTTGGAAGGATCTGGAATAGGTATGGTGTACTTTATCCAATTTGTGGTCAATTCTAAGTTTTGACTTATTACCTGATATTTATTTTCTTCAAAGTCGACCCCAAATCCAAATTCGCTAATAGTTGCTGCTTGTGATGCTTTTGCCCAAAATGTCATTGCATCAAATTCAGTCAAATTCCTCCCGCTACCATCAATTCTGAAAATAGCTCCGGCATAATTACCATTAGGGTCAGTAGCGTTGGGCACATCGAATCGCATTGAGGCGGAGCCTTCATAACTTACAGAACCATCAACGGAAAATGCGTCAAGTTTGGAACCAACAGGGTTATCTGGACCAGGGCCAAAAGGAAAATAAAAGTTACTTCCTAGTCCCACAGGGGTATCTGTAAATATTGCACCCACCTTTGGAAAAGTAGCAAATTCAGCCTCATCCGAAAGTTCTCTCTCGCAGCCTGTGCTAAGAATAATGCAAAGGCAAAAAAGAGTTAAAAATTTAATGTTTATTGATTTTAGATTACTCATGTCTAATTATTTATTTGCCAATATTTACACTTATGTAGGTTCTTAATTCCCACTCATTTCCGTCCGGAAACCCGACAGGACTAACACGTGGTGCGGTATCAAATTCATTTGCTACAACATTAGGGGCATATCTTGGGGAATTTTCATCCAATGACCTCCAAATGAACCTGGCACCTAGCGTTGTGCTGGGCAGTATAAACCATTCTTGTTTTCCTACAGTTGTGGAAATGTCAGCCATTATTTGAATAGGGTATGTCAGGTTAAAATCCCTATGGTAATCAAATGGCCCCCAGTCATTGAATTTTAGATGATATGATAATTTAACTGTTTTATAGATCACCCTTAGGTCACCACCAAATCGCTCAATTGTTCTGGCATCAGGTCCATTGGCTTGCCCGTTACCACCATATAAATTGGCTATTACTCCCAATTCCGGATTTATTTTAGATACTATTCTGGTATTCACTTCCCATAAGTCCAAAGCCGGTGGTGCACCATCTGCAGCACTAGGAACCCTACCCGTACCAGGGAAAATAACCGCTGCATCCTGCGATGTAGGCAGGTGTCTATATACGACTCCAACACTTGCTGCTATTTTTGAGTCCTCCACTCTGTCATTATCCCATGAGTACATCCATGTAGCCGGTGTTGGGTCGAATGTAAGCAGCAGTTCCCCACCTATGGTTTCCCTGTTGGATCGAACAACAAAAGGATCGTCCAGGATATTCCTTAATCTACCAGGGCCACCAACATCACCGGGCATTGGGTCTACCAGTGGCTTCTGCCACAAGAAGTTAGGTGCTACCTGTATTTTGCCAACCTGATAGGTGAGGCCAGTTAAAAAGTTATTTTGATTACCACTTCCGGTATCTTTTAACCGCCAGCCGGTAAAAGTTTGAGTTTGGTCATAGCCTCCATTGGCCACAAGACCCATGGCCGATGATTGTGCATACCAGTTGATATTACCACGGGTATAAGTTACTTTGACTTTACCACCCCAGGTATCTTTATTTTGTACACGGTCAACAAAAACCTGATATTGCCCTTCATTTTCTTCTACAATCTGGAACTCTCTATCTACCAGAGGCTGTCCACCCCAAATACCGCCAGCTTCTACAGTCAGCTTGCCAATTTCTTTTTTCGCTTGAAGGGTGAACCTTCGGGTTCTAGGCTGGGGTACGGCAATGGAACTGACTGCGGCTCCCGGATCATCTATATCTTCATGAAGAATGGCTGTTAAATCAACTCCGGCAACGGTTCTGGAATATTTTAGTAAAAAAGCTGGATTGGCTCCCCACCAAAGTTCGCGGCCATACGCCAACTTAAACCCTTTGAGCATTTTTTTGCCCTCAACCTCAATACCGTTAGGTGCTAAACCATTGTAAATATCTATGTTAGGGCCATAATTGGCTTCAGGATACAGCCCAAAGAAATCACCTTCATATCCCCAGTGATAATGACCAGTCCTATAAAACCCTTTTAAATTAAACAACTCATGATTCCATGAATATTCAGCTTGATAGACCGATACCCTATCAGCTGGAGTTGTAACATTTCCATTTGTTGTTAAAAATGTCTGTGGGCGACCTCTATTTTCATAAAAAATTTCATTTATTGGGTTCTGAGCTACATTTCCCAACACGTTTAAGGATACATTAGCACTAACATTGGAAGAAGGGTTGGCTTCAAACCCTATGAAGTAGGACTCCATATTGTCAAAACCCTGTTTGTTTGGGAACACCGGATTATTAGGATCCGGACTTTCAGGTGTTGTGATTAAGCTGCCACCAGTTACAAATGTTGATATTTCAGCCCTTAGTTCGCTTATGCCTAATTTGTCTCCAGCACCGCCTGGAGTAGATCCACGGGCTTTCAGGACAGCTTCCATTAATTGAATATTGTCAAAATAGTCAGTCATGAATTCTGTGCTGACCGCATAAGGATTGATGTTGTGTACTTCTTTTAGTGCATAGTAAGCAGCTCTTGGGTACAACGTATATAAACCTCTGAAGTCAGTTGGCCCTTTGGCGCAGATACCAAACCATTCTTCATTCATATTATTATCGCCAGGCTGAGCCTGATCTTTGGAATATCCTCCATTTGGCCATGTAGCTACCGTATTATGAACATCAAAATCTTCTGTTTGCTTATATTTCCACCAGCCATCTGAAAATTGGAAGGTAAAACCACCTATAGAGTTGCCAGCTTTTCCATGACCGGCCGTATTTTCATAAATATCTCTCCAGTTACCTACATCGTAGTAAGCTTGTGTGAATTGGTCTTCTTGATTGTCCTTAGCGTTAAAAGCATCTGCACCAAACTCAGCAAAGAGTACTGGTAAATTTAATTCATCCTTTACGCGCTGAAAAGCATCACCAAATGATATACCACGATACATATTTGTGCCATAAATATCTATATCAGTACATTCTTCCTTAACCAAATCGAGATATAAAAGGTCACCGTTGCATATGGCCACAGGATGAGAGGTGTCAATTTTTTTCACCTCAAGTGTAGCATCGTTAAATGCCTTATATAGTGCTCTGGCTGATTTAATTTTATTAGAATCAATACCTTCAATAGGAATTGCTTCAGTCTCCGCACCAGTCCAGGATAAGTGGTAATTATTCTCATTACCTATCATGTATAGCAGTAAGCCGGGAGTGTCTTTGTAAGTCTCCGCCATTTTACGTGCTTCATCCATTAATACTTGTCTTGTGGCAGGGTCAGCATAATCTGTTTGTGGTGTCCATGCACCATTAATTGTTAGGCCATACGCACCAAAGGTGATATTAAGCATTGTATAAATACCATAATTTTCATAGATATAAGTGATCCATTTGGGTGCTAGGTCGTAGGTACGAATAGCATTGACACCCATGTTTTTCAACAAGGCCATTTCTGCATCTAATGCAGACATTATAATATCATCCGGCCTGCTCCAAATACCCGGGTCGGTAATGGTACTGCCTATGGGAACATAGTCCCAGTTTACGCCATTAACGATGAAGTCTTCACCGTTAACAATTAGCTTCATTCCGCTGTTATCTTTTTCAACGCTAACTTGATTGGATTGCGCTTTGGAAATTGAAGCTATTAAAAGGAAAACCCCTAGTAGATAAATGTGTTTCATATTGGAAATGATTTTCGATTTTCTGTTTTGGTTTAACTGGTATACTCGCTCAGCATTAAAAGCTATCGCAAAATATTTCAATTCAGAATTAACCCAAATAAGTACTATCTTACCATCATTACACAAAAATAGACTACGTCAATTTCCTAATTTCACTACTACAAAGTTGTCACAGAGGCTTTTAAAATCGTTTGCATATGAATAATTACTACATCATTGACAAGTCCATTATCATACATATAGTGCTGTTGTTGCTTGCATCGTCAACTTTTGCCGAAACTGGGAAATACCCAATTAAAAACTTTTCGCCAGCCGATTATGAAGCAGGTATTCAGAATATCGATTTTGCTCAAAACCGGGACATGACCCTTTTTGTGGCCAATAACCTTGGTGTTTTATCATTTAATGGAAATGATTGGGAAATTCATGCCTACCGGACAGGTAAGAAACAGAGGTCACTTGCCTTTGATGAAACGAACAACAGATTGTATGTAGGCTCACAGGGTGACTTTGGATACTTTGACAATGATTGGAATTATGTTTCATTGGTTGAGAAAATTCCTACTGGCCTGAGGGATTTCGATGAGGTCTGGGATGTGTTTATAGAAGATAATGTTGTCTACTTCTGTACTTTTCAAGGCATCTTTATTTACAATGGCCGTGAAATAAATGTAATTGTTAATGAGACTGGGTTTAACAGATCATTTCATTTATCCAGCAAATTATTTACTCAAAACTCTGAGGGAAAACTTTTTGAAATTAAAGGAGGTAATTTGTCACCTGCCTATGCTCAGAACAAAGCAGGCCGAATTGTTTCTGGCTTGATCGCTAAAGATAATGGCTACCTTGTTTTCTACAATTCAGGTGAAATTGAATTTGCATCGTCTTTTGGTGTTACTGACGATTTGCCACAATTAAGTGCAGCGCTTGAAGGTAAATATGTTAATCATGTAACTGAGCTTTCTGACACCAGGCTTGTAATTGCCACACAAAGGTCGGGGTTATATCTATATGATGTTATTACAGATGAAATTGAAAATATAACTGTAGAAGATGGTTTACAAGGCAATGCCTGTTTGCGAACATTTCAGGATAATTCAGGAAATCTCTGGGTTGGAATGCAAAATGGAATGGCACTGGTTGACATAAATTCCCCTATGCGGTTGATTAATCAAAAAATTGATCTGCAAGGCAGTGGTTATGAGGCATTTGAAAGTGATGAAGGTATCTACTACACTACTTCTAATGGTATATATTTTTTGCCTGATGGCGAAAGTAAATGCACATTTCTTCAGGGCACAGAGGGCCCTTCCTATGGTATTCAAAAAATATTGAATAGAATATATGCTGGACACCACACTGGTTTGTTCCTTTTGGAAGCAGGTAAGGCAAGGCGCATAGCGGCAACTAATGGTATATGGAATGTTAAACAATTAAAATCCAATCCTAAGTTTGCTATAGGTGGCACATATTCAGGTTTATATTTATTCAGAATCAATGAAAACCAGGAACTGGAAGGAGTTCAACGGATAAAAGGATTCTCAGAATCCAGTAAATTTTTTGAAGAGGATAATTCTGGAAGCATTTGGGTAGGGCAGTTTTATAAAGGGCTCTATAAATTGCAGTTGAATGCCGATTTAAAAAGTGCCATTGCTGAAAAAGTATCAGATCGATATGATTTGCCCATCAAAGATCACATAATTCTAAGCAGGATAGATAATGATATTTACATTGCAACCGAACGGGGCATTTATCTTATTGATCAAGTCAAAGATCAAATTGTTGAAGCTGAGATGTTTTCAGAGGTTGTAGGGAAGTCATGGGTGTATTTATTGGTTCAGGGCAGTAACAAGAATATATATATTTATACAGAAAATAATGTTGGGTTTTACAAACAGGTGAGTTCTAATAATTATGTATATGTACCTTCTTCATTGTTTCAGTTAAGACATTCCTTTAATAATGACCTCCTAAATGTCTCGGTAAATATTCAAGATGGGGTAATGTTCAACGCCAATGAGGGTTTCATCAATTATAAAAGCGAACTGGAGGATAGGTTGTCAACCATTAAGGAACCTTTGATTAGTAGGGTATATGTAGTGGATGATGATAGTATTTTATTCGAGCGTTTGCCATTTGAAAATAAGAGTGAAACTAAAAATAGCTTAACCATAACACAGGGGATCAGGGTTTTGCAGTTTATGGTGGAGTCCTTTAAATTCAAAGATATTGGTGATAGAAAATTCAGATACTTATTAAAAGGTTTTGATAAGGATTACAGTGAATGGACTGATGCCACTATTAAAGAATACACAAATTTAAAAGAGGGCGACTATGAATTTTATGTTCAATCCCTTAATTCCTTTGGAGAGCATATTACCAGCCAACCTTTCCATATCAAAGTAGAGCCTCCTTTTTATCGGACTGGTTTTATGAAGTTCATTTACTTCATAATTGTAGTATTAATAATGATTAAAATCTATCAATTTCAAAGGCAGTATTACAGGCGCAAGCAAGCCAACCTTGACAGGGTAAGAAAAGAGGAACTGTCAGAAAAGCAGCTTGAATTGCAAAGGCTGAAAGACGAAAAGGTGCAGAGTGAATTGAGTCATTTGAATAATTTGCTTGCGGCTTCAACCATGAACCTAGTAGTAAAAAATGAGTTCATGGAGAATATAAAAGAAGAGTTGAAAGAGGTCAACCTTAAAGCAGAAATTTCCGAACGGAGACAGGCATTGGAGAAAATAGTAAAAGAGATTGATAAAACATTGAAGCTGCAAGAAGACTGGCAGCAATTTGAATACCATTTTGACCGCGTACATGGCGATTTTCTAACAAGGCTTACTAATGAATTTACTGATTTAACCCCTGGCGAGCAGAAACTTTGTGCCTTTTTAAGATTAAAGATGGACACTAAAGAAATAGCCAATTTAATGGCTATTTCTTTAAGGGGTGTTGAAGTAGCCCGTTACAGGCTTCGTAAAAAGTTTAACCTAGAGACACATCAGAACTTGTCAAAATTTATTTTGGAGTACTAAAGTACCCTTGGATTCAGGACTAGCTCATAAGCCTGCATCAGGCATACATTTCCTGACGCTGCTGCATAAACTTCTCATCTGAGATGTACTCATCATAAGTGCAAAGCTTATCCATATGGCCATTAGGTGTTATTTCAATGATTCTATTGGCCACTGTTTGTGTAAAGGCATGGTCATGTGATGTGAACAGCACTGTGCCAGGAAATTCTTTTAATGCATTGTTAAATGCAGTAATTGACTCCAGATCAAGGTGGTTCGTTGGCTCGTCTAAAATTAGAAGGTTAGCACCAGCTAACATCATTTTTGAAACCATACACCTGACTTTTTCACCTCCTGAAAGTACATTACACTTTTTAAACACCTCTTCACCACTGAACAGCATCTTGCCTAAGAAGCCCCTAATGTATACTTCGTCTTTTTCTCCTTCAGAGAATTGTCTCAACCAATCTATGAGGTTGTCATTAGACTTAAAGTATTTTTCGTTTTCGTTAGGCAGATAAGCTGTAGTAATAGTTTGGCCAAATTTGAAAGTACCCTTGTCAGCTTTCATCTCACCCATTAGAATTTGGAATAGCGCTGTGGTAGCCAAGCTGTCTTTGCTTAAAAAAGCTATTTTATCTCCTTTGTTTACAAAGAAGTCAAGGTTTTTAAATAAAGTTTTACCATCTACAGTTTTTGTCAATCCAGATGTTTCCAGAATCTGGTCTCCGGCTGGTCTGTTTTGTGTAAAAATGATTGCGGGATATTTTCTTGTAGAAGGTTGAATGTCTTCAATATTGATCTTATCCAATAATTTTCTTCTACTTGTAGCTTGCTTTGATTTAGAAGCATTGGCGCTGAACCTGGCGATAAATTCCTGAAGTTCTTTTTTCTTTTCTTCCGCCTTTTTGTTTGAAGAAGAACGCTGAGACAATGCCAATTGACTGGACTCATACCAAAATGAATAGTTACCGGTATAAACCTTAATTGCTGAGAAGTCAATATCAACAATATTGGTACAAACTGTATCTAAAAAGTGCCTGTCGTGAGATACAACAATCACTGTGTTTTTAAAATCGAGAAGAAAATCCTCTAACCAGGACACCGTATGTATGTCAAGGTCGTTGGTAGGCTCATCCAGAATTAGAATGTCAGGGTTGCCAAATAGTGCCTGAGCCAGCAATACACGTACTTTGTAATTGCCACTAATGTCTTTCATTAAAGAATGGTGATGCACTTCTTCTATGCCCAAGCCACTTAACAAAGCAGCGGCATCTGATTCAGCATTCCATCCATCCATTTCGGCAAATTCACCTTCCAGTTCAGCCGCCTTTTCACCATCGGCTTCAGAAAAGTCGGGCTTCATGTAGATAGCATCTTTCTCTTGCATGATGGACCAAAGCTTGGTGTGTCCCATCAATACAGTATTCAAAACAGTCACTTCATCAAACTCGAAGTGATTTTGTTTCAATACGGCCATTCTTTTGCCCGGTTCCATACTCACTTTCCCTGAAGTAGGATCCGTTTCGCCAGAAAGTATTTTTAAAAAAGTAGATTTTCCAGCTCCATTGGCACCGATAACACCATAGCAATTGCCCTGAGCAAAATTGATATTTACCTCATCAAATAATACCCTTTTACCAAACTGAAGTGAAAGATTTTGTACTGCAAGCATTGTAATTCATTTAAATTGGCTGCAAAGGTACTATTTTTAATTTCCTTAAGTAAACAAACCTTAGTTTTGGTGGATTATTTAAACCAGTGTAAATGAGAGTAGCAGTAATAGGAGGCGGGGCAGCAGGCTTTTTTGCGGCCATATCTTGTAAAACGCATCATCCAAAAGCTGAAGTTGTAATTTATGAAAAAGGCTCCAAACTTCTGTCAAAAGTAAAGGTGTCTGGCGGTGGTAGATGTAACGTTACACATCAATGCTTTGACAATAAGAAATTAGCTGCTCATTACCCACGTGGCGAGAAATTTCTAAGAAATGCATTCAGTCAGTTTGCCGTTGAAGATGCCATAGATTGGTTTGAAAGCAATAGAGTGATATTGAAAGCAGAGAACGATGGAAGGATGTTCCCAATAACTGACGATTCTCAAACCATAATTAATGCCCTTATGAACCAAGCAAGTCAGTTGGGCATTAGCATTAATATGAAGCAATTGGTCGCCAAAATAGAGCCCAAAGAAAGTGCGATTGATTTGGTATCCAACGATGATGAGAGATTCACTTATGAAAAGGTAATAATTGCGACAGGTGGTTCTCCGAAATTGGAGGGTTTATTATGGTTGCAGGATCTGGGTCATGAAATTAAGGAACCGGTGCCTTCGCTTTTTACATTTAATATGCCCAACGAACCAGTAAAAGCACTAATGGGAGTGGCTGTTGAAAGGGCTACCGTTAAAGTGCAGGGTACCAAACTGAAACAGACTGGCCCACTACTTATTACACATTGGGGCATGAGCGGACCGGCTATTCTGAAGAGCTCTGCCTGGGGAGCCAGGGAGCTTAGTGATTTGGGCTACAAGTTTAAAATTCAGGTGAATTGGGCGGATGATAAATCTGAAAATGACCTGAGGTTAATGATTAATGAGATGCAGGAGAACCATCATAAGCGGATGGTGGCTAATAAAAATGCCTTTGGCATACCATCTAGGCTCTGGGAGTTTTTGATGACTAAAATAGGCCTGAGGGCTGACATCATCTGGGGAGAAATGGGGCAGAAGGGTGTCAATAAGCTCGTTAATGTACTGCTGAACGATGTTTATCAGGTAGAAGGGAAAACAACCTTCAAAGAGGAGTTTGTTACTTGCGGTGGCGTAGCACTTTCAGACATCAATAATGAGACCATGGAAAGCAAGAGAGTACCAGGTTTGTACTTTGCGGGTGAAGTAATGGATATTGATGGCATTACTGGTGGGTTCAATTTTCAAGCTGCCTGGACCACCGGATGGATTGCAGGGAAGTTAAAATAGTTGGGTGTTATTTGGTAATTTCCAGTGCAATCGTTTGAAGTTAATTGGAAGCAAAATTCCTCAGAAGCATATCTAAAATAATTCCTACATTTTGTTCAAAACCTTTCTTATTAGATTAAAAAAAGGCATTTTTAGCGAATTGTCGCAATTTTTCTTCATACTAAAATTGAAAATTTAAAGCTAAAAATTTATGCAATCGTTTGAAATTGGTTGTATTCTGTAAACTTAATTTATGAAAGGTAATTCAGTCATTTATTCACTTTTTCTGAGCACCTCACTTTTTTTAACAAATTGTGAAAAAACCAATGAACCAGTGAAAAATAATAAAATAGAAAATCTATTGTCGCAAATGACTTTAGATGAAAAAATTGGTCAGCTTAATCAATACTCTATTGGAGCTGAACTTACAGGCCCGGGGGCGAAGGAAGGGATTAATAAAATTAAGTACGACCATTTAAAAAATGGTAAAGTCGGGTCAGTTCTAAATTTACTAGGAGCAAAAAATGGGAGAGAGACTCAAAAGTTTGTTGTTGAAGAGTCTCGATTAGGTATACCACTAATTACATCATATGATGTTATTCATGGTTATAAGACCATGTTTCCTATTCCTTTGGGTGAAAGCGCTTCTTGGGATTTGGAACTTATGGAAAATACGGCTGCTGTAGCTGCCAAGGAGGCTGCTGCCGCTGGTGTAATGTGGACATTTGCACCTATGTTGGACATTTCAAGAGATCCTAGATGGGGTAGGGTAATGGAAGGGGCTGGTGAAGATACTTACCTTGGTACCGAAATAGGCAAGGCTAGAATCAGAGGTTTTCAGGGCAACGATCTTTCTGATGTGGCCACTATAGCAGCATGTGCTAAGCACTTCGCTGGTTATGGATTTTCTGAAGGTGGCAGGGATTATAATAACGTTTATTTAGGCAAGCATCAATTGTTAAATACAATACTGCCTCCATTTAAAGCTGCCGCAGAGACTGGTGTAGCCACTTTCATGAATGCGTTTAACGATATCGATGGTGTGCCTTCAACGGCAAATGAATATCTTCTTAAAGATTTATTGAAAGAAGAATGGGCTTATGATGGTGCCGTTGTATCTGATTGGGGATCAATTGCTGAATTAGTGCCACATGGTGTTGCTAAAGACAGCGCAGAGGCTGCTCAAATGGCTATTACAGCAGGCTCTGATATTGATATGGAAGGGTATACATATATCAGAAATTTAAAGCAACTTGTAGAGAGTGGAGCCATCAATGAATCTTTAATTGATGACGCGGTAAGAAGAGTACTGAAGCTTAAGGAAGATTTAGGTTTATTAGATGACCCTTATAAATACTTTGATGAAGATCGTGAAAAAGAAGTGCTTTTGAATCCTACGCATTTAGCACTGTCTCGTGAAGCTGGAAGAAAATCAATTGTGCTTCTAAAAAATGAAGG
Organism: Fulvivirga sp.; assembly: GCF_040218215.1. Lineage (NCBI taxonomy): Bacteria > Pseudomonadati > Bacteroidota > Cytophagia > Cytophagales > Fulvivirgaceae > Fulvivirga > Fulvivirga sp. Next base: position 102,810 of record NZ_JAVJQL010000002.1, on the reverse strand, counting down.
TGACCTGTTGCCTTTAAAAGCAAAAAATATAGCCGTAATAGGTCCGCTTGCCAAGGATAAGGACTCGCCAATTGGCAACTGGAGAGCCCAGGGCGAAAAGGGATCTGCAATTTCACTTTACGAAGGTTTAACCGAAGCATTACCTGATGTTAATTTTAGCTACGCTCAAGGGTGTAAACTGTCTATCGGTGCCAATGATTTTGCACATGAAGTCGAAATTGAAAATAGTGACAGGTCAGGATTTAAGGAAGCGGTAGAAGTAGCTAAAAAGTCCGAACTGGTTATAATGAATCTTGGTGAACCAGCTTATATGTCTGGTGAGGCCAGAAGCAGATCGGAGATTGGCCTTCCTGGCCTTCAGTTAGAGCTGCTTAAGGAAGTTTACAAGGTCAATAAAAACATTGTACTGGTATTGATGAACGGACGCCCTTTGACGCTACAGTGGGAGGCGGAGAACATTCCTGCTATTTTGGAAGCGTGGCATTTAGGTTCTATGGCTGGTCATGCTATTGCTGATGTGCTTACTGGTAAGTATAACCCCTCTGGTAAACTGCCAATGACTTTCCCAAGATCAGTAGGGCAGATCCCTACTTATTATAACCACAAAATGACTGGCCGGCCATCTACAGAGCCTGGAATGGTATTTTATAGCCATAACATGGACATTGAGAACAGCCCGCAATATCCATTTGGTTTCGGCTTAAGCTATTCTACTTTTGAGTATTCTCCGGTTTCATTAAGTAAAAATGAAATGAATATGGGCGAGGAAATTACGGTTTCTATCCATGTGAAAAACACAAGCAATGTTGATGGTGAGGAGGTTGTGCAGCTTTATATCAGAGATGTTGTAGGCAGTATCACCAGACCGGTTAAAGAGCTAAAAGGGTTTAAAAAGTTGATGATTAAAGCGGGAGAAAGTGTTCAGATTGATTTTGAAATAGGTGAGGAAGATCTGGCCTTTTATAGAAAGGATTTTACTTTCGGTACTGAGCCCGGTGATTTTGAGGTGTTTGTTGGCACAAACTCGACAGATGTTCAAACTGCAACTTTCAAATTGAATTAGTATGAAGACATTTGTTAAAATATTGTTAGTCTGCATTTGTGCATTAATGGTTATTTCATGTGCTGAGAAGCAATCAAGTGAAGAAAGTCAAACAACTACTGAAGAGAATGCAGCCGGTTTAGTTTGGTCAGATGAGTTTAATTATTCAGGCGCTCCAGATTCTACAAAGTGGAGCTATGATCTTGGAGATGGCTGCCCTAATGTTTGTGGATGGGGCAATAATGAACTAGAATATTACACTTCAGATTCAAAAAATGTTAGAGTTGAAAATGGTAACCTTATTATTGAGGTTCATGAAGACCGTGCCGACAGTCTCAAGCCATATTCATCTGCTAGGGTTGTAAGTAAGAATAAGGGTGATTGGCTATATGGTAAAATAGAAGTGAAGGCAAAACTACCCTCTGGTGTAGGTACGTGGCCCGCGATATGGATGCTACCGACCGAATGGAAATATGGCGGGTGGCCCGAAAGTGGTGAGATTGATATTATGGAGCATGTAGGCTATGACCATGGCAATGTTCATGGTACCGTTCATACCAAAGCGTTTAATCATTCCATCGGCACACAAAAAGGCGACTCTGTTTTAATAAAAACGGTTGCTGAGGAATTTGCCGTTTATGCTATCAACTGGACCCCTGATCAAATAGAGTTCATGGTGAATGGTGAAATTTATAATATATTTACTAACAATGGGCAGGGTTTTGAAGCGTGGCCATTTGACCAAAAATTTCATCTGTTGCTAAATATTGCTGTTGGAGGCAACTGGGGAGGTAAGTACGGAGTTGACGACTCCATCTGGCCTCAGCGTATGGAAATTGACTATGTCCGAATTTATAAGAACTAACTTAACCTTAACTACACTATACTATGTCTAAAAACGGATTACTTATACTGATTACATCAGTCGCGGCCCTGGGAGGGCTCTTGTTTGGTTACGATACAGGCGTAATCAACGGTACACAATTTTACTTTAGCAAATACTTCGAGCTCGAGTCAGCCATGAAAGGCTGGGTGGTGAGTAGTGCCCTTGTTGGCTGCTTTTTAGGGGCTATTTCTTCTGGTTTTATGACCAAAACTATCGGTAGAAAAAATAGTCTGATCATCTCAGCCCTTATGTTTACCATCTCTGCCTGGGGATCAGGTATGCCTTCTGTACTTCCAGAAACAATCACTGTTTTGGTAATTTTCAGAATCATTGGTGGTATTGGTATCGGTTTAGCGTCTATGGCTGCTCCAACTTACATTGCTGAGATCGCCCCTAAGGATAGAAGAGGAGTGTTGGTTTCCTTCTATCAGCTGGCAATTGTAACTGGTTTCTTTGTGGTATTCTTAGCTACCTATTTTATTGGTAACAATTTTACACCAGAAGAAAATGTTTCTGAAGGCTGGAGATGGATGTTCTGGTCTGAACTTATCCCATGTTTCTTATTTCTTGTTTTAACATTCTTTATACCTCGAAGCCCGAGATGGCTTATGATGGTAGGCAAAGAAGAGGAAGCCTTGAAAGTATTGAACAGACTGCATGAGCCTGAAGCTGCTCTGAAAGAAATTGAGGAGATCAAACACTCACTTAAAAGGGAGGCCAACTCAGAAGCTAAGACAGTATCTGTTTGGCAGAGTGCTGTTTTACCTATCGTATTGATTGGTTCTGCATTGTCTCTATTACAGCAGTTTACGGGGATCAATGCCGTGTTATACTATGGTGGTGACATCTTTGAAAAAGCATTGGGTTACGGTCAGGAAGACGTACTGGCACAGCAGATCTTGCTAGGAGCCGTTAACTTCGGTTTTACCTTTGTGGCCATGTACACCGTTGACAAGTGGGGTAGAAAGCCATTGATACTATTTGGTAGTTATGGTATGCTGCTGGGCTTTATCCTCCTTGGTGGTTCATTGTACTTTAATCAGGTAGGTGTCATTTCCTTGATAGGGGTGTTGATGTTTATTGGCTCATTTGCTTTGAGTATGGGGCCTGTTACCTGGGTGTTATTAGCAGAGATGTTCCCTAACAGTGTAAGAAGTACTGCCATGTCTATAGCAGTAGCGGTACAGTGGGGTGGTAACTACCTGGTTTCTCAAATGTTCCCAATTATGGCGGAAAGTGAGGCCAACGTATCCGGACCATGGAACAAATCAATGCCTTATGTGGTGTTTGGCATTTGTATCATTATATTGATTATATTTACCAAGAAATACGTGCTTGAAACCAAAGGCAAGAGTTTGGAAGAACTTGAAGGTGTTTGGGCAGAGAAATACGGTAAGATTGAGTCTTAATTGATTAAGAAGATAAAATTTGAAAGCCCGTGAAGCAATTCACGGGCTTTTTTATGTTAAAGCGAGTTCGGGATAAAATACACGTACCAAGGTGTCATCCCGGAAATTTTATTTCTATGTTTCTTAAAGGAATAAAATTGTCCGGGATCTCCCCATTCTCTTTTGGAGATACCGGATAAAATCAGCTTTTACAAAAAATAAAGCTGATTTTTCCGGCATGACGATTCGTTTGAACTAATGTTAAGTTGAAGCGATATATCAAATTATGCCTGACATCATTATCCTTCTAAAATTTCTTAGCTTAGAAAATTGAAAATTGAAAAAATAGCAGCAAGTCATGTATGCTGTTGCAGGACAATATTCGAAACAACTGCTCACAAATAACTGGTCAACGAGAATCTAAAGCATGTTAAACAAACCTCATCCTTTTATTTTTAACGTTTACAGTGTTCTCATTCCATCGGTTGTCACCTTTATGGTATTGCTTATTTTGCGGCCATTTGAATTCAGCACCTTCACAAACAAAGAGTTAATACTCTGGAGTGCAGTTTTTGCAGTGCTTGTTGGATCGACAATTTTAATTACTGTTTTATTAGTGAAAAGAGCACTTCAAAATACCATTGAAGAAAACTGGACGGTAAATAAGGAGATTTTCCTCATTCTCTTTGTGCTAGTCACGATTTCCATAGTAATCTTCACTTTATTTTTGATACTCAACCCAGAAGCCAATTGGCTCAATATATTCAATCTGGTAGTGGTCAGAACTTTGGCCATTAGCTTTTTTCCCGTGCTCATATTGGTGCTTTATGAGCAAAATCACTATCAAAAAATACAAAGGCGACAAGCAGAGCAATTGAATCAAGAACTGCTTAAAAAACAGCATTCAGTGGCGCAAGAAACTCATAAAATTAATCACCCTGCAAAAGCGGTATTAGTTGCTGAGAATGAGAAAATCGCTTTGCAGATAGATCCTATGGATTTGCTTTTTGTAAAATCCGAAGGGAATTATGTGGAGGTGTTTTATCGTCAAAACGAAAAAATACATAAGGAGCTTATCAGAAATAGCCTTAAAGCCATTGAAGAGCAACTTTCAGTTTCAGTATTTTTTCGGTGCCATAACCGGTTCCTGATAAACTTGCATCACATTCAGAAAGTAGAAGGGAATGCCCGGAATTTCGAGCTGGCGTTAGCGAATATTGAAGAAAAAATTCCGGTGTCCCGTGGTAAATCTGAAACGCTGCTTCAGCTTTTTCAGCATAAACCTTAGCTTCCTTTTTCCAAACCTTCCCATTCCTCCCAAATAAGGGTCAATACTTCCCAAAGTACCCTTTTGGTGATTAATTGGGTTGATTTCACTTCAATTTTGCCCCATCAAATTTTACAAAATACCCTGATGGAAAAAATTATTCAAAACATACTGTATGTACACATACTGGTAGGCAGCATCGCCTTACTTTCCGGAGCAGTATCAATTCTTAGTAATAAAGGGAAGCAGTTGCACCGCAAATCCGGAAGCATTTATTTTTGGGCAATGACGCTGGTGTTTATCACCGGAATCATCGTGGCCGGCTTTCGCTTCAATCGGTTTTTATTCCTTATCGCTTTCTTAAGCTATTATAGTGTTTTCGCGGGTGTGCGATTTCTTAAACTTAAAGGATTACACAAAAACCAAAACCCTGAGTGGTACGATTGGGCAGCCGGAATCATTAATGGCGTTGCTAATATTATTTTTATTGGAATAGGAATGTACTACCTGCTTAGAGGAAATAGCAACCTCCCCGGGGCACTGCTTTCTATGGGTTTTGGGGTAGGTGGTTTGTTGATCTCTTATGCCAATTTAAAGCCATTTATACAGCGGCCGACCAAAGCTTACCATTGGTACACCGCTCATATAGGCAATATGATGGGAGGCTATATTGCCACCTTCACCGCCTTTTTATCAACAATGGTTACCCGATTTGACCTAATGAATCCTTTCCTGGCGTTTGCCCTGCCTTCGCTTATTGGCATTCCGCTGCTGATTTTTTGGACTAACCGAATAGAAAAATCATTTGCAAAACCGCTGAACAAATGAAAAACCGCATAGTTTATATTGCCTTTTTGAGCTTCTTCTCTGCTTCCTGCTCGTACTTTAAAAATGTCAAGTTACTTACTGATGCGAAAATCAGTAGAGAGCATTATGTGCAGACAATACCATTTGAATGGCGCAAGGAGCTAATTGTTGTTAAAGCAAGACTAAACTCAGACACCGCGCTGCGGGAGTTTATTTTCGACACGGGGGCATTTAACAGCAAGGTAGAAAATGACCTGGCTAATGCGCTGGGTTTAGAGGTGGTCACTGAAAAAACCAATAGCACAGCCCAAGGCCTCAGCCAAAAAATTGAGGTGGTGCGGATTGACTCTTTACAGTTGGGAGAAACAACGGCTTATAACATTGGCGCAGGAAAACTTAACTATGGGCTTGCGTCTGCCAGCCCTTGCATTGCTGCAAGCGGCATTATCGGGGCTAACCTGATCAAATTGGCGCACTGGAAAATAGACTATCAAAACCAACTCTTACACTTCTCTGATACGCCTTTTGAAGTTGAAGAAAGCAGTTATCGCTTACCTTTTGACCGTCCGTTACTTTCAGGCACGCCACAAATCAGTCTGAAAGTTGAAGGTAAAAAAGCGGAAAATGTTTTGTTTGATGTGGGCTTTAATGGCGGTTTGGTTTTGCCATTATCCCTGGCAAGCCATTTTAGCAATGTCGATTCTAAGATTATCCTTGACCAATCTACTTCCGGAATTTACGGTACCAATGCCGATTCACTATTAGTCAAGAATTTGACAGTAGAAGTTGGCGGGGTTAAAGCGAAAATACCTGTCGAGTTCTCTTCCCTGAACAAGGCGCTTTTGGGCAATGAGTTTTTGAAGCATTTTGTAGTGATAATAAATTATGACACAAAGGAAATTCACCTTCAAAAGCAAAAGGAAGTTCAAATTGCTCCTTCCCACAATTTTTTAGTCGCTGTTCAAAATGACTCGCTTTGGGTGGTAAGCCGTACCTCGCCTGATTTACCGCTCCGGTTAGGAGAAACCTTACTTTCTGTCAATGGAAAAAAGCCAAAAGACTTATTCACTTCGCACTGCGATTATGTGATGAATGTGGGAAAACTTATTGACCAGGATAGCTTGAAGGTTCAGAAAATGAATGGCACTTTTTTAAACATTAGATAATATTTTAAATCATGAAGAAAACAATTGCACCTTTTATCATTTCATTTTTAATCACTGTTAATCTGTTTGCGCAAACGGATACTACCCAAATGCTCAATTCCTTTATCCAAAGCACCCTGGAAATATCGGAAATTGTGCCTTCTGTGAGTGTGGCCATAGTGCGGGATACCGATATTTTATACCTGGAAACCTTTGGCTATGCCAATTGGGAGCAGGAACAGCCTGCCACAAATCAAAGTGTTTATTACATTGCTTCCTGTACAAAAGCCTTCAACGGACTTTTAGCGCATATTTTGGCAAAGGAAGGTTCAATAGAGCTCAATGCACCTATTCTCAATTACAAGCCTTTTAAGGATTTTAAAAGAAAAGAAGTCTTCCAGAATATTACCATAATGGATTTGCTTACGCATCAAAGCGGCATTGATAATCCTTATCTTTCTTTCCGCCTGGCCTATACTGGTGAATACACCGATGCTGAAATATTAAAACTGATCGAGGAAGAAACCCAGCCAAACGAAGCAGGGAAAGTGTTCGAATACACCAATTTTGGCTACTATTTGTTGGACTACCTACTGCAGGCTGAGCTCGGTAAGGATTGGAGGGATTTGTTAGATGAAAAACTATTTCAACCTCTGGGCATGAACAGCAGCACGGCCTATGCCTCTAAAGTACCTGCTGATAAATTAGCCCGTCCGCATGGTGGCATATTCAAAGGGGAGGTAAAAGTTTCTCCTTTGCAAAAGAATGATGCAGTGATGCACGCAGCAGGTGGGTTGATGACCAATATAGAAGATGCCGCTAAGTTTCTGCAGTTCTATTTGGCAACCGGAAATGGTGTTTATCCTAAAGATTTAGTAGAAAATTCTTACCGACAGCAAGTAGAAGCAAAGCACGAATATGTACGGGTTTTTGATGGCAAGGGCTATGCCAGCGGCTGGCGTATTGGTGAATTTGAAAAGGAAAAAATAGTATATCATTTTGGTGACTATGCAGGCTATTTTGCGCACTACTCATTCATTCCCGAAAGGAATATTGGCATGGCTGTTTTTAGCAATACTGACATGGGCATGACTGCCGCCAACCTGATTTCAAAATATGCCTATAACTTGTATTTGGGCAATAAAAGGGAAGTGAAAAGTGCCGAAAAAATTCTTTACAAAAAAGTATCGAAGGCACTGGCTCAGGAACGCAAGGCACAACGGGCCCATGAGCAAAAAATGGCAGAACGAACCTGGAATTTATCCTTACCCAAAAAGCAGTATGTGGGTACTTACAAAAGTGATAACTATGGTAAGGTAGAAATAAGCTATGAAGATGAGCAATTGATTGTGACCGCTGGTAACCTGAAAACAGTAGCCACGGCATTCCCTTCTGAGAATACTATGCGCGTGGAGCTGGTGCCCGGCTCAGGAACCATCATTGGCTTTGACCTGAAAGATGGAGCGGTAGTTAGTTTGTTTCATCAAAGGGAAACGTTTATTAAGGTAGAGTAATTGGGCGAGGCCCAGCTGATTGGCGTTTAAAATCAGTTGGGCTGTTGGCTTTTCAGATTGAAATAACCTTTCTAACACCCACCTGACCTCTCTCAAGGGAGGAATTAAATTTCAAAAAGTCACATGTGAATGTCTCCTTGATGGAACTACAGGGGGTGCTTGTTTAAGCCTCAGTAATCAATTTTTATTTAATTTATTTTCTTATAAAATTCATTATATTCGATTCAGCAATAGAATATAACAACACCTTATGCCCCGTTTATTTGATATAATAAACAATAATGACGTTTAGCAGGGTGTTAGCGAGCACTTATGAGAACACTAATCATCATAGTATTACTGATTATTCAGACGGATTCTGACAAGATCGTTTCTCCTGATGGTAATTATGAAATTATTAGGGTTGGGCATGGTCTTAGTGATGCGAATACAGAACTCACATATCACTTGGTGGACAACAGGACTAATGACACAACATTCATAACAAAATCAGTTATACATGACTTCCTATCACCATCTTTCTGGTGGACTACGAATTCTGAAATATTGATTTTTGAGCAGAGAAACGTACTTAATAATTCCAAGCCGTCTATTAATGTTTATGATATACAGAACGATTCATTATTATTTTCTACTGATGGATTCGTGAATGTTAGACGGAATCAAGCTGATTTGCACTTCAATAAAACAAAACAACTTTTGTTATTTTTTAAACGATCTAGGACTGACTATAAATTGGTGTCACTTGACTTGAATAAGCTAAATATAACTACATTGCTTGATTTCGAACATCATGATGTCTACGAGACACCAAGGATAACCGCACACAATAAAACTACTGGATCGATTGAGATTGAGGCCAAAACTGGAAGCCATGAACTGGTGAATTTTACTACCGAAACTAAGTAGCTCGCTAACATCATATAGCATTCATGCCTTTACTCACTTTTAATCACGCAAGTGCGACTAGGCCATATTTCTTGTGTTTCGTGTTCTTTGCTAAGGCTTGTAGTTCTTCCTTGATGTTATTTGATCTGAGGCTCAGTCAACTTCGCTTTGGGCGGACGCAGAATGCTCTTCGCCAAAGACAGTACAGCTTGGTTCAAAACACAAAAAATATTACTTTCACCTCCATTAAGTACGGGTGAGGCACGAAATGCTATACACGTACGTTAGCAGCCACAGATATTCGAGAACTAAAAGTTTAAACAATGAGTATCAAAGGTATACCTGTCAGACATATTAAAGTATCTAAAATAGAGCAGGATGTCCTAGAGAATTTTCGCATTCGCGAAGTTCAACAATTGGCAAACAATCAAGATCTGAAACAGGAAATTCACAGGCATGATTTCTACTTTATTATGGCAATCGAGAAAGGGCATGGTAGCCATGCTATTGATTTCAAACACTATGATCTTTGCGACCGTTGTATTTTCTTCATGCGCCCTGGTCAAGTGCATGAGCTGTCAGTCAAAGCAGAGAGTACTGGTTTTTTGATGCAATTCAAACCAGACTTTTATCCGTCCGATAGGTTCACAAGAGACTTAATTAGATCACTTAGCCGTCAAACTTTTTGTCAATTAGATGCCGAACCATTTTACAAACTCAAAATGATTTTGAGTGACCTGAATATTGAATCTCAACAACGTAAGGAAAATTTTGGCGAAGTGCTAAAGGCAGGTCTCACAATTTTTTTTATCGAACTCTTAAGAAACAAAAAACGGCCAGATGATTCTTCAGATCAAAACATTCCCTACAAACAGGAACGACTAGAAGAATTTTTAGCTTTAGTCGAAACTCGACTTGCAAACCATAAAGAGGTAGCATACTATGCAGACCAACTGAATCTTTCCACTTTTCAGTTAAATGCCATTACCAAAATGCTACTAGATAAAACTGCTTCTGAACTTATCGATGAGCAGGTTATTCTCGAAAGCAAAAGGCATCTGCTAGCTACTACAGATCAGGTTAATCAGATAGCTTACAAACTTGGTTACGAAGACCCGTCCTATTTCATTAGGTTTTTTAAGAAGCATACTGGGCATTCACCTCAGACATTTCGTCAGAATTTTAGATAAATCCCTTCCAACTTGATTTTTGTCCTATCAGCCACTTTTGGTGACTTGATAACTTTGTCAATACAATTTGAAATTTAAAAATTATAGATATGAAGACAAAAATGAGGCTCATTGCTTCTCTTAAAATCTGGGTAGTTATTTACCCATCCATAACATTATTTCTTTATTTATTTGGAGAGGTTATGGCAGACATGCCCTTATACCAACGAACTTTAATACTTACTGCTTCATTGGTACCATGGATAGTATTTCTAGGAGTTCCCTTTGTGGATTTAGTAATAAGTTGGATACGTCCCGACCTTAAAGGAAAATGATCACCCGAAGAGAATTTGTCATGCAATGCGGGGCTACCTTATCAGCCTTCGCATTGCCCACCAGATCACTTCTCAAAACAGCTAATAACATGGTAAAACAAGAAAAATTTGATGTAATTATTATCGGTGGAAGCTACTCAGGTCTTGCAGCTGGCATGGCTCTAGGAAGATCATTGCGACAAGTTTTGATCCTCGATAGTGGCCAGCCATGTAATCGGCAAACACCCCATTCTCATAATTTTCTCACACAGGATGGTAAAAGCCCTATGGAAATATCTACACTAGCAAGGCAACAGGTTAATGCTTATTCGACAGTAAGGCAACACGATGCTTTCGTCATTAACGCTCAACAAGTGAGGGATGAATTTGTAATAACAACAGCTACTGAAATATTTCGAGCCAAAAAATTGATACTGGCTACCGGCATTAAAGACATTCTTCCAGCAATTGACGGGTTTAGTGAATGCTGGGGAATAACTGTATTACATTGTCCATATTGCCACGGTTATGAAATACGCCATCAAAATACTGGAGTGCTTGGCAATGGTGACAAGGGCTATGAATTTGTTAGCCTCATCTCTAATTGGACTACAAAATTGACGTTATTTACAAATGGAGTCTCCACCTTATCTGCCGAACAACAAAGTAAACTTTCTCAAAAAAGTATTTCCATAATTCAAACCGAGATTGAAAAACTTGAACATATAAACGGACATCTTCAACGTATCCATTTCAAGGACGGTTCATCAATGGAGATTCAAGCTATTTATGCACCTAGACCATTCGAACAGCATTCCAATTTAGCTTCAATTTTAGGTTGTGAAATCACTGATGATGGCTACATCAAGACAGATTTAATGCAAAAAACCACTGTACCTGGAATTTATGCCTGTGGCGACAACGTAACACGCAATCGAACAGTGGCAAATGCTGTAGCAACGGGCACTACGGCTGGCATGATGTTAAACAAAGAAATGACAGTCGAGGAGTTTTAATATTTGACCAAAATAACCTGCCACTAATAAAAAAATATAACATTTAAACTTACTAAAATGAACCCAACTAGAAAATCTTCATTAGTATTCGGCTTGTTTTTCTTTGGTACTTTTATTTTCTCAATTTCGGCTCTGTTTTTTTATGAACCACTTTTCAACAACAGTGACTATCTTTTGTTAGGTGGATTTGATACAAACATTTCAATAGGTGCATTACTTGAAATTCTTTTGGCTATATGCAATATCGCTACAGCTATTGTAATCTACCCAATTTTTAAGCAAGTCAGTGGCTCTGCATCTCTTGGTTATGTTGCTAGCCGTACAGTTGAATCGTTACTTACTCTTTCTGGAGTGGTAAGCCTGATGTCCATAATGTCTTTACGTGCAGACTTCACAACAGGATCAAACCCAGACGACTTATTATTAGTGAAACAGATGTTTATGGCCTTCCATGACTGGACATTTCTTCTAGGTCCACAGTTTTGTTCCGGTTTGGGAAACGGGCTACTTCTAGGTTATATCATGTATCGTTCAGGTGCAGTTCCAAAACCAATGGCATGGATTGGTATTATCGGTGGTCCACTGGCATTTATTGGAGGTGTTTTAGTGCTCTTTCATGTTCTGAAACCTTTTAGCCTTGGTTTGTTCGCCCTAACATCTTTGGAAATAATTTGGGAGCTTTCCATTACTGTATACACTATTTTCTTTGGATTCAAACTAATTGCAAAACTTGAAAAAAGAATCCTATAACCTAGTCCTATAAAAATGTAATTGGATTAATAATTTCCCTTAAACCCAGCTATTCGACATTTCTAATGTCGAATGCCTATCGTAGGATTTGTAATCCGTGTTAGTAAATCTGAAGTAGTTAAAGTTTCCGGCCAGCCTGCTACAGGCAAGCTGGCCGGAAAGACAAGCACATCTTATTCATCGGATGACTATGTACGTGATTAAAGACAGTCATCCGATGAGTTTTATCCGATCAGTCCTTGCTAGTGCTTCGGGACACGACTCCCGCACACAAGGGACTTACACCCTGTGGAATAATTTGGTATCTTAGATACCAGATGCCCATGCTGGGCACAGAACAGACACTGGATATGAAATGATAGGATCCTGCGGCATGCTATACTTCATATACTAAACATTGGCAGCAATTAGAAATATGAGATTAACCTATTTATATTCGACTTTAATAACCTTTTTACTTGTTTCTTGCGCACAGGTAAATGAATCATCAAATCTCGAAAAGTTCAAAGGAAGGTGGAAGCTTAATATTGTAGAAATGCAGGTTGATTCTGCTTCAAGTTGGAAACCTCGGGAAGATCATTACAAAAACAGAAAAGGATTCATTCTTTATGACGGTAAAGGCGGTATGGGCGTGCATCACGTCACTGAAAATTATGAAAACTATGAATTTCAAGGAAATGGAGGACTTGACAGTTTAACATTCAAAGATTTGAGACATTTAGCTGACAATTTTGTCTATTTTGGAAAGTACAAAGTAATCGACTCGCTTAATATTATAGAGCATCAAATCGAGTCATCAAACTTTCAAAATATGTGGGGAACTGTTGCGAAAAGAGAGTTTGTCTTTTCAGGCGACACCTTGATTCTTAGCCCTATTTCGGACAGATATCCAAAGACCCGACTTAAGTGGGTAAGGCTTAATGATAGTGAATAGCGTTTTGAAATTGATTAAAGACAATGCTAATTAATTGACAGATAAATGAAATACATAATTGGTTTCTCATTGTTAATCTTTGTTTATGGTTGCAATGAAAAGGAAAATTACAGCTCGAACTCGACCTCAGTAGCGCAAAATGAACTTCAAATAAGCCCAACGGATACTATAGCCATTAAAAGCATAGTTGAAATTCAAGCAAAGAGTAAAAATTTTGAAGAGCGTGAAAAAATATGGGCCGATGATGGTCGATGGCTTCAGGCCTTTGGACGTGTTTTCTATGGAAAAGACTCTATTATGAATTTCATCAAAGTGCTACACAATAATCCTGGGTATGCAGTATCAACAACAATCAATTATGGTGATCCTGAAATAAAGTTTTTAAGACCTGATGTTGCAGTTGTTCATCAACATCATGAACGAGAAGGACAAATAATTAATGGAGTTGAAACGCCAACAAGAAGAATAAATACAACTTATATTATTACCAAGGAAAATGGCACTTGGCTACTCAGAGATAAAGTAACAATGGATGAAAGAGAGCGATCAAAAAAGTAAAATCAAAAAAAGAAAGCTGTTGCCAACCCAGCTAGTTTGAACTTCTAGCTCGGACTTTACATCAAGCAAGTTGTTGTATTGGAAATATATTGAATACGAGCCAAAGGCTCGCACCAGTAGGGGGTGCGTGATTAAAGACAGTCATCCGATGAATTAACACATCCCCCAACCCCCTTCAAAGGGGGAATATCCTCGGTTCCCGCTATGCTTAGCATAGTGGTAAGGTAAATGAAGCCTAGTGCTAATTAAGATATGCAGGGTAATGCCACCATGCAGAGCATGGCGGCAACAAGGGGTCGGAAACTAATTTCGTTTCTGAATTGGGCGAACTTCTACACTACCGTCTTCATTTAAAATTGGGCACCCTTTTGAAATTTCTACAGCATCGTTAATATCTTTTGAATTTACAATTAAATAACCACCAACCATTTCATTTCCTATAGCATACGGACCATCTGAAACTACTTTTTTTGTGCCTTTCACGTGCTTTCCCGATACTTGAAGTGCATCGCCTCCAGCAAGAATTCCTTTTTCGGCAAGTCCTTGCATCCAATCATTCCACGTTTGAATGATGTCCATTGCTGCTTGCGAATTAGCAGTGGAAATATGAGTATCACCACCTCTGAATAACAGAATAAATTTTTCCATGTCAATTTTATTAGTTAGTTATTTTTATTTTAGTAATTCAAATTTTAGTTGTTTATTGTATTTTTGCAAGTAGGATGCTTAATAAGAGTTAGTATGAAAAACAATACTATTGCTGAAAATCAACAAGATATGAACGTAAAAAATGTCGTTTTCGATGAAAAAACTTGTCCTGTTACTGCCACTATGCAAGTTCTGGGAGGAAAGTGGAAACCCATTCTCATCAATGCTATCTACTTCACATCCCCTGCGCGGTTTGGTGAATTGAAACGTTCGGTAAAAGGAATAACACAGTCCATGCTCACTTCTCAACTTAGGCAGTTAGAAGAAGATGGTGTAATAAAGCGAAAGATATATGCTGAGATTCCACCTAGGGTAGAATATACCTTGACGGAATTTGGTCTTACACTATCTCCAATTCTAGTGGCTATGGGGAATTGGGGTAAACAATACAAGCTTAACAATGAAAGAAAAAAGGAAAAGTAATATGGGCGAACCCCAGCTAGTTCGAACTTCTAGCTCGGACTTTACATCACGCAAGTTATTGTATTAGAAATGTGTTGGATACGAGCCAAAGGCTCGTACCATCAGGGGTTACACTGAGGAAGTTCAATTTATTTCCACTTGACCTGAACTGCCGTATTTATAAACAAATCACTATCATATTGAATTTACTTTAATAATATTGTGGCTGTAAAACAGGTAAATGGCAAGCCACAGATTTCCGATTTACATTAGCGACAAGGTTTTATTTGTCTCGGGAGTGATCTCACTTTTGGGACTAACTTTCGACTTTGGTTTTAAAGATAGCTATTGGAGCCACCTCATCACCGATTTTGTCTATTTGATCTATGGAGGCATAGCCACCATCAGCTATATGCAATCAGTAAAGTTTGATTTTAAATCCGGAATAAAGGGCATTCATGTTGTAGTTATTTTAAGTGTGCTTTTACTGTTTTTAGCACTGGCCAATACCTACTATTTCCTTTACAATGAGGACAAGTCGCTGAATTTCTATACCGCTTTGCTGGTTTTTATTCTTATCATGTTTGACCTCTCAGGCAGGCTTTATGCCCTCGACCGTCAAACGCTTCACCCGGCACTTGTATTTGTATTGAGCTTTTTGGTACTCATCTTCGTTGGTACCTTGCTGCTGCTAACCCCAAATGCCACAGTCAACGGTATAGGTTTTATAGATGCATTGTTTACCTCTACCAGTGCCGTTTGCGTAACCGGCCTGGCTACCCTTAATACAGGTCAGGATTTTACGAGGCTCGGACAATGGGTCATCATGTTTCTTATCCAGTTTGGCGCACTCGGAATGCTCAGTTTTACCTCATTGTTTGCCTTGCTGTTTAAAGGTTTTGGTTCATTTGAAAGCAGATTGGTTCTTAAAAATATGATCAATGCCAATTCATTGGAGAATACCTTCAAAACCCTCATTCAAATTATAGTATTGGTGGTAACCATAGAAGCCATAGGGGCGGCCTTTATTTTTTACAGCAACGATGTGTCCTTTGATAGTCTGAATGACAAACTATTTTTCTCTGTCTTTCATTCTATTTCTGCCTTTTGCAATGCCGGGTTTTCTACTTTGTCAGACTCATTGTATGAAAGCAACTACCGCCACAACTATAACCTTCAATTGGTAATAGCTGTACTGATTATTTTAGGAGGGTTAGGTTATGGAGTAATGATAAATATTTACCACCTGGGTAAAGGAACTGCTAAGAATTTACTTTACAAATGGCTTAAGAAGCCTATTACCCAAAAGGACAGGGTGCAGCTTAATTTAAGCCTGAATACAAAAATTGTGATTTTCACCTCTTTATGCCTGATTATATTGGGTGGGGTTTTATTTTACCTGCTTGAGTATAACAACAGCCTGAAGGAGCATTCAGCTTTTGGAAAGGTGGTGACAGCACTGTTTGGGTCAATCACTACTCGAACGGCAGGTTTTAATACCGTGGATACCAGTGCGCTGACCATGTCAACGATTATGATCATTTTGTTTTTAATGTGGATAGGTGCATCACCGGGATCAACGGGGGGAGGGATAAAAACCACTACCTTTGCCGTGGCCTCTTTGAATATTTACCAGCAGGTTTTTGGGTTCAAGCACCTGAGGGTTGGCTGGAAAGTCATTGAACAAGGTGCTTTGCACAGGGCGACAAGTATCATTTCTCTTTCGCTGATTATGATTGGCTTGAGCACCTTTCTGCTCGTGACCATTGACGGGCATTTAGGTTTGATGCCCCTGGCCTTTGAGGTCTTTTCGGCCTATAGCACCGTAGGGCTTAGCATGGGTATAACTGCCGAACTAAGCGTTGCGGGAAAATTAGTATTGGTTTTGACCATGTTTATAGGTAGGGTAGGCTTCCTTACCTTGCTCACAGGTATGGTCAGGCAGGTGGTTTCTTACAAATACTCGCCTATAGAGTACCCTGAAGAACAAATTTTCATCAACTAAACGGTAATTTATTATGAAATTTATCATTGTGGGACTAGGTAATTTTGGGTCGGCACTGGCATTAAAGCTGGTGGAAGAAGGCCATGAGGTCATTGGCATTGATACAAATCAAAACCATGTGAACCTGTTGTCTGACAGCCTTACCCACACATTGGCGGTGGACACTACAAACGAGCTGGCCGTTACCAGTCTTCCTCTTTCTGATACTGATTTTGTTATCATCGGGATAGGTGAGGATGTAGGTGCCTCTGTAACCACCACGGCCCTGTTTAAGAAGCATTGCAAAAAGACTAAAATAATTGGAAGGGCCATTTCACCCATTCACCAAACCATTTTGGAGACCATGGGCATTGACGTAATCATTAATCCGGAGGCTGAGTTTGCCCATCAATTTGCTAACCGTTTGACAATACTTGGTACCATAAAGTCATTTATTTTGGATGATAATTATGAAATAGCCGAATTTAAGGTGCCTGAAACCTTTATTGATAAAACCGTGCAGGAAGCTGATATTGTTAATAAATGGAATGTTTCTTTGATAACCATTCTTTCAGAAAGCGTTTGTAAAAATATACTGGGCAGTCAAATTAAAGAACGTAAGGTTTCAGGGGTGGTCAGTGGGGCCACAGTTTTCAAGGAAAATGATACTTTGGTGCTTTTTGGATCAATAAAGTCGCTGCGCAAAATGATGGAAGAACTTGCTTAGAAGGCGCGGCCTAAAGGTATTTATTGGCCTTCAGCAATGTCGAATATCGTAGGATTTACTATCTGCATTGTTAAAACTCGAATCTTAATAAGATTCCGGCCTGCCTGCCGCAGGCAAGCTCAAGGCCGGAATGACAGACGGTGTTGAGGTTTCTGTCATACATCCCCCAACCCCTTCACAGTGGGAATATCTCCTTTAGGGGATTATAGGGATGTTATTAAATTGTATTGATCAGGAACCTTTCTTGAGAATCTTTTAGATTAGCAAAAAAACATATTGGATAGCGCGGGAATTCGTGCTATCCTGATTTTGTAGCTAATTAATACAAGCAGATGTCAATAACAAAAGAATCTGAATTAACAGGAATGATAAAAGTTAGTGAGGTAGTGGGAACTACTCTTAAACTAATGCGGGAATACGCTGAAGTTGGAATGTCAACGAAAGAGCTCGATGAATATGGCGCGGCTATACTAAAGAAACACGGGGCTAAATCAGCACCGCATGAAACTTACGGATTTCCTGGATATACATGTATTAGTGTTAATGAAGAAGCTGCCCATGGAATTCCGTCAGAGAAGAAAATTCTGAAGGAAGGGGATTTAATAAACATTGATGTGTCTGCTGAACTTAATGGGTTTTGGTCAGATAATGGAGGATCGTTTGTGCTGGGAAAGGACATTCATAACCATCAACCATTGGTTGATGCTTCTAAGTACATCCTGCAAAAAGCAATTAGCAATATAAGAGGAGGCGTGAAAATAGCTGATATTGGACTTTTAATAGAGACTGAGGCGAAAAAGCGAGGCTTTAAAGTGATTAAAAATTTAGCAGGACATGGAGTGGGAAGAAGTTTGCATGAAGCACCAGAAGATATTTTGAATTACTGCGTTAAAACGAATAGAGAAAGGTTTATAAAAAACACCACAGTGGCTATTGAAACTTTTATTTCAACCAAATCCACGGTTGCTGTTGAGTTGAATGATGGCTGGACATTGGTTGGAAATAAAGGTGGATGTGTGACTCAGCACGAACAAACCATCTTAATCACAGACGGAACACCAGTTATTTTAACCGAGGCGAATGAGCTTTGGAATTAAAAGTGACTTGGATTATCAGGTATTTACAATCCGTATTATCAAACTCACATCTAAATAAGATTCCGGCCTGCCTGCCGCAGGCAAGCTCAAGGCCGGAATGACAGATAGTATCGTGTTTTTTGTCATACATCTCCCAACCCTTTCAAAGTGGGAATATTCCCTTTAAGGGATCATGGGGTGTTTTTAATTGAGTATGATGGTGAACTTTCATTAGGATTCTGGCTCAAGGCCGGAAAGAAATGCTTTATATAATTTTCTGTCAATCTCATTGAAGAGCTCGAAAACCATAGCACCTGAGCTTTTTTAATTCTTCTCAATGGTGCCTACAATAAATAAATGTATCCAAGGACTAATGCCGTAGGAATCAGGCATAGTACAAAAATCAAAGTCTTATGAAGTTGTGATAATTCCTTTTCTTTGAAAATAGCATCCGTAGAAGTAAGTATCCAGATAATAAAAACCATTCCCAACAAACCTGAAGCTACCCTCATGGCCCCCGACTGTTTCTCCAAAGCGTACTCACCAACTTCAAGTAAGCGTGGTGTAACTACACCAGTAATAACTGCGATTGCCCAGATAAGGAATAACTTTGGAACCATCTTTAAGTTAATGGGTGTCGGTTTTTCGCTAAATAGGAAAAAGACCTTCATTTCGTCAATGAGAAAGTCAGCATACTCATTAAGTAGAGCATTGGTTAACCTGATCCTTCTGTTATTTTTAAGTTGTAAGCAGATGATTTTAGTGTCATTACCAAAATCGAAATTGTTGAAGTTGGAAGGCGACTTGGTGTACAATGCTTCAAAATCCTTTTTGTGGTAGCATGTGCCTAGTCCACTGCCTAAAAAGAGGCTTATACCACGAGCAACAAATACCCCTTCAGTGTCAAAAGCCAATCTAAACCGGTCGTAAACCCTAAAGAATATGATGACCACCAACCCCAGTGCCAGTGTGATAATAAAGACGTATAACGGTACCGCATGTTCTATAAATGTTTTCACAAAAGCCATGATGAGTAAAGCAATCACCATGAGTGAAGCTACTATCAGTCTAGCGTTTTCTCTCCATTCATAGATGGTATGGCTACCCTGCTTTCTAATTTGGAAATATTCTTCTGGCGGCTTCATGCTCCTGGTTTGGTTGGCACAGGAATATTCTCATCTATTGAGCCGTTATCGTTTCTTTCCTGACCATACTTTAATTGTAAGGCATCAGCCAATTCATGTACCCAAAACATGGCACTTTCACGATCGGGAAATGAATCCACAGTAATCAATTCTCTTCCATTGAGAATGATATGATAGGAAGTAGAGTCTCTGCTGCTGATACTGTCACTATTACTTTTACTGACCATTCTTCGGATGTAGATTTCCTCGAAATCCCGGTTTTGATACATATTGGTGCTCACTAAGAAGTAGAAACCCTTAACTGTTTTAATGGTTCCTGTAGTCATGTCAATGGTTACATCACGTTTTACACCGAAAATAAGAAGCCCTACCAAAAAGGGAAGCCAACCAAAGTAAACCGGAAACCCTTGAAAAATACCGAAAACATGAATTAGAATAAGGACTGATCCGAAAGCAGTAAAGAAAGTACCACCTACGTTGCGACCTGTTTCATTGTTATCTATCGGAAATTTGTAGATTTTACTCATGCTTAAATAGATAAGTACCTAGCTTTTACAAAGGGATAATACAATTTATGTCTTAGTTTGTCTCTTTCCTAATGATCAAATTGAAATTATTTGACAAGCCATTTCTGATGTTGCAAATAGTAGGAGGGCTATTATAAAAATCCAGATGTTAACTTACTTCTCACATTAATCCAAACAAATAAATGGTGAGCATGCCCCAGCTGGTGCCGGTCACCATACTGAGTATAGCCAAAACAATGGCATGAGGCATGAGCTCGGGCTTATAGGCTGAGGTTACGGCTGGCGCAGTGGAAATACCCCCAAGGTTAGCCATGCTACCAATAGCCACCCAGGCAATATTGACTTTGAGCAATCGGGCGGTGAGTAACATAAATACGAAATGCAGCACCAGCCATATCAATACCAGTATTACCAAATTGACAGGGAGAGAAAGGTTGGTAAAATTCAGTTTCAACCCTAAAATGGCCATGATTAAAACAATGGAAAATCCAGCCATTCTCAAAACGAGTTTGTGGTTCCAGGATTTAATCACATTGCCCAAAACCAGCCCGACTACAGATAAAACCACCACACTCATTAAAAACGACATAGGGATAAAATAGGTTAGTCCCATAATGGCCAGAATGGTGCCCAGGGTGATGATATTAATTACACTTTGGCTTGTTGACCCGGAGAGCTCGGGTGGCTCCACAATAGGAAATTTAGCATCAATGCCCCAGGCTTTGTTCAAGCGATCGCTTCTTTTGATAAACTGAAACATAAGAATGGTCCAGATATTCACCAGAATGTTGTCTAACACCAAAATGGAGAGAAATAGCGATTCTGGCGTTTCTGCCAGCTCTTTGAGGACGAGCTGACTCGTGCTGCCACCTATCCAGCCACCAACGATAGGAGGCAAGCCCTTCCAATAACCGTCTGCAATAAACATATCATGGTTAGCCGGATTGAGCAGGCCAAAGGTAAGCACCAGCAGCACAGGCAGCGTGGCTATGACCAATGAACCCACACCAAATACCACAATTGGTTTTACACCGACTATCTTAAGCTGTTTAAAGGACAGGGCACTCATGACAGTAAGAATGGTAAAGGGAATGATGAGCGACTTACTTAAATCATGCAGCAACACCTTTGAAAGGTCTATACTGAAAAGATGCGTGAAAGCCGCAGGGATAACATAAGCGAAGAGAATGGCCGGAAACCAGTCCAGCAGCACTTTTACAGCCTTGTGCTCCACCTTGCTGATATAACGGACAAACAAGACGGTGATAAGCACCACAGCAGAAGCGGTTAAAAGCAAACCAGTTTCATCCATTTATCAATATAGACAAACCGTTATTTATTCAAATGCTTTTTTGATACTACTATTCAATAAAGCTAAAAATACCTTAGATTGGTAAAATAAATTTGGACATAATGGAGGTGCTGATATAGTGACCTTAGCAATATTATGCGAAACCTTTTATTAATCATTTTAGCTCTTCTTTTGCTGTCCTCCAAGGTTCAGGCACAATTAATATTGGATAATAATGAAAAGCTGTTTGTTACAGCCAAGCTATGGGGTTTTATGAAATATTATCATCCTAACGTTGCTAAGGGAAAATTCGATTGGGATAATCAACTAATTGAAATTCTTCCTTCCATTGAACAAGCCACGACAAAAGAAGAATTATCCTCTATCTATTTAAATTGGATTGAATCTTTGGGTGACGTTGAATTATGTAAAAAATGCATTCAACTAGAAGATAAAAGTGAGTATTTCAATAAAAACTTTGATCTCAGTTGGATTTTTAATGATAAGCTATTCACAAATGAACTTTCGAAAAAATTAATATTCATTGAGCAAAACCGATTTCAAGGTAAACATTATTATGTCGCTTTCAACGGCAAGCCTCCTGTTCTTAGAATTACAAATGAAAAATCCTATCCTCAATTCGATTGGACCAATAAAACATTAAGACTGTTGTCTTTATTTAGATACTGGAATATAATTGAGTATTTCTACCCGCATAAGTATCAAATAGACACTGATTGGGACGATGTATTAGTTCAAATGTTGCCCAAATTTGGCGCCCCGAATTCGGAGATAGAATATCACTTAGCCATGCTTGAGCTAGTCGTTAAAATTGATGATAGTCATGGGTATTTTACAACCGATAATCTAGTTATTCATTTTGGTGAAAAGCAAATTCCGGCAGCCTTTTCTATAATTGATAATAAGGTGATTATTAATTATTTATATGATGATTCTTTGGCACAGGTGAATGATCTAAAAGTTGGTGATATGATAACCAAAGTAGAAAATGTAGATGTGGGGGAACTAATAAGTCAAAGGTTGAAATACATCTATGGTGCAAATAACGGAGCGAAAATAAAATACTCTTTTAACAAAATCTTGAATGGTTCTTCGGACAGTATAAAAGTTGAAATTGTTAGGAACGGACAAAAAGAGGTTAGAAGCTTGCTAAGGTATACTTTTGATCAATTTCATTTCTCAACTGAAGTAAGAAAAAGCTGGGAGGTGATGGATAACAATATTGGATATATCAATCTAGGTATCATTGATAAAAAGGACTTGACCCAAGCTCTTGAAGAGTTAATTAATACACAATCTATGATAGTGGACCTTAGAGGTTACCCGAAAGAATTTTATGGTTATATTCTTAGAAACTATTTTGGAGCAAAAAACACTTCGATTGCCAGGCAAATAAATGCAGATTTAAACTACCCAGGTAAGTATATTTTGACTGAACAAAATTTCAATAAAGCAGATCCAAAATATAAAGGTCAAGTAATTGTACTTGTGAATGAAAGAACCCAAAGTAGAGCCGAATATATGGCCTTATGGCTTCAAAATGGGTATAATGTCACAACGATAGGTAGTAGAACTGCCGGGGCCGGTGGTATTATGATAGACATGGACTTCGTTGGAGGGTTTAATTCATATTTCACAAGCTCCGGGATTTTTTATCCTGACATGAGTCCTATTCAGAGGGAGGGTGTCAAAATTGATTTGATAGTTACACCAACAATAGAAGGAATAATTAACGGTAAAGACGAGGTCTTGGATAAGGCCATTGAAATTACATTAAAATAAGATTCCGGCCTGCCGCAGGCAAGCTCAAGGCCGGAAAGACAACGGACACGGGCTGTTCCGTCATTCCTGAGAGCTTGCCTGTCCGTAAGGCAGGCGTAAGCGAGTCTGGAATCTCTTTTGATAAGTAGATTCCGGTCTTTCTCGTTCCTCCAAAACCGGAATGACAAAGCCATATTATTCATCGGATGACTATGTACATGATGAAAGATAGTCATCCGATGAATCGGATTCATTGCTCAATCCCATACTTCGTCATCTTTCTATACAGCGTGCTTCTACCAAAACCCAAAGTTTTAGCGGCAGAGGTGAGGTTGCCGTTATGTTTTTCTATGGCCTTTAAAATGGCCTCTTTTTCTATGTCTTCCACATTCAAAGAAGTTGCCGTAGTTGCAGTCGGCCCTTTTTTCTCCTTAATCATAAAGTCATCAGCGGTAAGTGTTTCTCCATCAGACATAATTACAGCACGCTCCACGCTGTGCTGCAGCTCACGCACATTGCCCGGCCAGGGGTAGCTGTTGAGCCTGTCCCATGCATCATCAGCTATTTTGTTAATGGGCTTATCGTACTTTTTGGCGTATTCTTTCAAAAAATGATTGGCCAACATTTCGATATCACCCTCACGGTCACGAAGTGGGGGCAGGTCTAACTCCACGGTATTGATGCGGTACAGCAAATCCTGTCTGAATTCTTCTCTATCCACCATACCTTCAATGTCTTTATTGGTGGCGCATATCAACCGGATGTCTACATCCAGGGGTTTGTTGGAGCCAACTCGGGTCACCTGGCGGTTTTGCAAAACGGATAGTAAGCTGGCCTGCTGCTTAGCTTCAACGTTGCCGATCTCATCCAAAAATAAGCTGCCTTCATTGGCAATTTCTATACGGCCCATGCGGTCGTTCTTGGCATCAGTAAAAGCGCCTTTGTTATGGCCAAACAGCTCAGATTCAAACAGTGTTTCTGACAGGGAACCCAAATCCACCTTTATAAAGTTCTTTTTACTTCTTTTGGATAGCTGATGAATAGCGCGTGCCACCAGCTCTTTACCAGTGCCGTTCTCTCCCGTAATCAAGACATTGGCATCGGTAGCTGCTACCTTTTTTATGGTCTCATAGACCTTTTTCATGGTTTTTGACTGACCCACCAAAGCACCCATTTCCTTCTGAATGTCAGACTCCAGCGTCATTCTGGTATTGTCAAGATGGTCTATCTTCTTTTTAGATTCCTTGATAGACCTTACGTTAATGGCCGTAGTCAGTAGCTTTTCCTTTTCCCACGGTTTCACCAAAAAGTCAATGGCACCTTCCTTCATACACTCCACCGCCAGCTGAATATCACCATAGGCAGTATTCATAATCACATGAATGTTATCATCCAGCTCCTTAATTTTCCTCAACCAAAAAAGACCTTCATTTCCGGTAGTTGCTCCGGTCTGGAAATTCATATCCAGAATAATAATATCAATGTCATTGGCCTTTAAAAATGATTCAAGCGTTTTGGGCGAGTTTAAGGTATGGACTGTCTCGAAATGATTGCGAAGTATCATTTTAGCGGTGATTAGTACATCTTCATCATCGTCAACAATAACAATATGCCCTTTTTTCATATCTTTTTTCAAAAATGGGTGTGCGTCATTTGAAAGTACATTATGTATCAATATGACACAAATATATTGTATCATATTGATACGATTTTAACTAAAAAACTGTGTTGATATATTCTAATAAATTGATTTACAGTGATTTATAAAAATGGTACGCATATTGGCATTGAGAGGAGTGTAGACTAGAAAAATTTATTGATATGATCTCCAATTTTATTAAGATAGCCTTAAGGAACCTTTTAAATAAGAAAGTTTTCAGCATCATTAACATAACAGGGCTTGCCCTCGGCATGGCGGCCTGTCTCAGTATATTTTACTATGTCAATTATGAATTCAGCTACAATAAAAACTTTGCTGAAAACGAGAAAATCTACAGAACTTACTTCTCCAGGGACCAGGCCGGTATAACACGGGCGTATATGAACCCGGGCTCTGCTTTGAAATTGGCTTATGATGATGTGCCTGAGATAGAGAGCTCTTTCCGCTTAATTGATATTGATTATCAGAACTACAGCCTCATTTATGATAATGGAAGTAATAGAACGGCACTCGAACAAGCAGGGGTAAGGTATGTTGATCCGGATATCGGGAAGGTGCTACAGTTAAATGCCGTGGCTGGTTCTTTTGAGAAATTAAAGGAGCCTATGAAGGTAGTGCTTTCTGAAAGTGTGGCCAATAAGTTTTTTGAAACCACTGAGGCTGTGGGCAAAACTATAACACTTAGTGGAAACATAGGCAATAGGGACTTTGAGGTTGTTGGAGTGATTGAAGACCTGCCTGCCAATACTGATTTTAATTTATCGGTTTTGCTCTCTATAGCTTCTTATGTTGACAAAGAAGGTAAGAGTTTAACCAATGACTGGAATGACTGGAATTCTGAAACCTATATAAAGAGTTCAAAGCCTAATAATGAGATTTTGGCAGCCTTGGAAAGGGATGTAACCTCAAGGCCTGAGTTTACAGAAGGAGACTCTAAGTGGACACTAAAGACTTTGCCTTTGACTGACCTTCACCTTACAACGGTGGAGCAGGATGACTCAATTAATAAATCGGCTGAAAGCTTGTTGTTAGGTTTAGAGGCTATTGGTATTTTTATTTTGGTTATTGCATGGATCAATTTTATCAATTTATCTACAGCCAGAGCGATAGAAAGAGCACGCGAGGTAGGAGTAAGAAAGGCCCTTGGTTCACAGGTAAACCAGATTCGGGCTCAGTTTCTCATTGAGTCGTTAATTATCAACTTCTTAGCTGCACTTATGTCTTTAACTATTGTTCAATTGGTGCTGCCACTCATTTTTGACATTAACAACCTTATGGATCTTGGTCTTGAGCAGCGGCTCATATTCT
The DNA here is from genome assembly GCF_040218215.1 of Fulvivirga sp. Lineage (NCBI taxonomy): Bacteria > Pseudomonadati > Bacteroidota > Cytophagia > Cytophagales > Fulvivirgaceae > Fulvivirga > Fulvivirga sp. The sequence continues at coordinate 76,522 of NZ_JAVJQL010000002.1, read as the reverse complement.
GGGCAAGTTTTGGAGGTATATTGATAGTTGGTTCATTTTTATCAGGCTTATATCCTGCGTTTGTATTATCAGGTTTTAAACCATCGGCCATTCTGAAAGGAAAACTGACCAGCAGTAAGGGTGGGGAATTGTTAAGAAAGGGACTGGTCGTTTTTCAATTCTCAGCTTCAACACTAATGATCATTGGCACTTATGTGGTTTATCAGCAGCTTACCTATATGCAGAACAAAGATTTGGGCATCAAAATCGACAATGTACTACTCTTAGATGCTCCTCCTTTAGATATTCACAGCGGTGGAGATACTTACAAAACGGTGAATTCATTCAAAGAAGAAATTGCTGGTTTAAATGCAGTCAAATTTATGTCAGCCAGCAGTGATGTGCCTGGTAATGAAACAGGGTGGAATACTTCTTTGAAGAAACCGGGGCAGGCTGATGATGAAAGAAAAAAAATATCCCTTCTGGCCTGCGACAAGGATTTTGCAGATACTTATGGTCTGGAGATGGCCGCAGGCAGGTTTTACCAAAAAGGAGATGGCACTTTCGACAAAGGCACCTTTGTGATTAATGAAGAGGCCCTGGAGCTGCTGGGTTTTGCAAGTGCTGAAGAGGCTATTGGAAAGCCGTTGATAGAGGGCAGAATGTTTCCTGAGCTAACCATTGTAGGTGTTGTCAAAAACTTCCATCACCAATCCTTGAAAAGCAAAATAGTGCCAATGGCCTTTGTATTAAGCAGCTGGAGTAGCTATTACTCCTTATCGCTCAACGTAGATCAAAACCTGCCCTCAGATCAGAGGGCGGCCAGACTAAAATCTGATATTGAAGAGATCAATAAAGTGTGGAGCAAGTTCTTCCCTGAGTATCCATTTGACTATGAATTTTTGGATCACCAGTTCGATGCACAATACCAAAGTGACAAGGAATTCAGTTTTATTATAAGCTTGTTTGCCTTGTTATCAATAATCATTGCCAGCCTTGGTTTGTTGGGCCTTGCCTCATATGCCGTTCTCCAGCGCACAAAGGAGATAGGCATCAGAAAAGTATTGGGAGCTTCTGTTGGTAGAATATTTAAGCTGCTTTCATTAGAATATTTATGGCTGATTATTATCTCAAGCCTTATTGCCATTCCTGTAGCTTATTTTGCCCTTGGCAATTGGCTTTCGGCATATCCATATAAGATCGATATCACACTTTTTATGTTTGCGATACCAGTATTCCTGATTCTTATAGTAGCGTTTGTCACCATTGCCTCTCAGGTCATCAATGCCACAAGGAAGAACCCTGTAGAAAGTCTTAGACACGAATAAATAACAACACTCAAAATAACTTAAATATGCTTAAAAACTATTTTTATATAGCCTTTAGAAACCTTACTAAAAGTAAGGTGTTCTCACTGATTAATGTCGCTGGTCTGGCACTCGGTCTGTGCTGTGCGCTCCTCATAGCGTTATGGGTAGCAGATGAATATGCAGTAGATAAATTTCATTCTAAAAAGGATAGAATATATTCTGTTATAGCAGAAATTAATAATGGTACCAATTCACTGTACTGGATAAATACTCCGGGACTACTTGCAGAGGTAATCAATAGTGACGTTTCTGGTGTTGAAGTGGCAGTAAAGTCCTCAGGAGAGGTTAATCGATTGATTATCAATGGATCCAGTACATTTAATGAGTATGGTATGTATGTTGACTCTGCCTTTTTAAGTGTTTTTGATTTCCCATTGGTTCTGGGTAACAAAGAAGACGTACTAACAGGCTTAAATAGTATTGTCATTACCGAAACCCTTGCCACTAAGATATTTGGCACTACTGACGTACTAGGTAAAATGATAAAAGTGCGTGATAGAGATGATTCTGAATTTATTATCTCTGGAATACTTAAAGATATACCGGCCAATTCTTCTATTCAGTTTGATTATCTATTGCCTTACCAAAAGTTTTTGATTGATCATCCGCATTATAAATCCTGGGGAAACTTCAATGACTTTACTTATGTCCTTCTCGCTGAGAATGCCACAAAAAAGGATGTGTCAGCGCAATTTCCTGACCTAATACTAAAGTATACCGAGAGCAATGAAGGTAATTTACATTTAATTCCTACCACTGATTACTATCTAAAATCAGACCTTTCAAAAGGACTAGCAGAGGGAGGGAGAATTGTCTACGTAAGAATCTTTATAGTTATCGGATTCATCATTTTAATCATCGGATGTATCAATTTCATGAACCTGTCATCAGCCAGGGCTGGAAAGAGGTCTAAGGAAGTAGGTGTAAGAAAGGCCGTTGGAGCCTCAAGAAAGTCTCTTGTACTTCAGTTTTTAGGAGAATCTATTTTCATTGCTTTGATAAGCATGGTACTGGCAGTATCAGTGGCTGATATATTGATTCCTGCATTTAACTTACTGACAGGTAAGGAACTTTCAATTCCATTTTTCAACCCAATGTTCATTATCGCTGTGTTGGCCGTTACCCTTGTTACGGGTATTCTGGCAGGCATATACCCAGCCGTGTACTTGTCATCATTTCAATCGGCTAAGGTGTTAAAGGGTGTGGAGCGTACTGGTGGTTCACTCACTGGTTTTCGCAGAGTGCTGGTAATCTTTCAATTTGTACTGTCCATATCCTTTATCTCCACTACAATTATTACCAACCAGCAGTTGTCGCATGTACTAAACAAGGATTTGGGTTTAAATAAAGATAACATTGTCTATTTCCCGACCAGAAGTGCATCAAAAAGTGCGGAGGCGTTTAGAAACGATCTGTTAAACATCCCTGGCATTGAATCTGTAGCATATTCTAATTTTAATCCTATTAACATATCGAATTCCACATCATCTCCACAGTGGAGTGGAAAGCCTGAAGATGATCAGAACTTCTTTCATGTAATTCAAACCGATTATGCCTTTCTAGAAACGTTTGACATTGAGCTACTGCAAGGTACTAACCTTCCTCAAACTGTTGATACTACTTTAGTTCATTTTTTAATCAATGAAGAAGCAGCTAGAATAATGGGTATGACTGACCCTGTCGGGCAGGAAATCTCTGTATGGGGAGACAAAGGTGTGATTAGCGGGTTGATGCGTGATTTCCATCATCAGAGCTTGTTCCAAGGCATAGAGCCCGTTATTGTTTATCAGACTGATGTGGCCTGGAGGGGTTATGCAGCTTTAAATACAGAGAATCAAAAGGAGGTTATTGAAGGTATTGAGGAAGTGTTTACGAAATATGAGCAGGAATATCCTTTTGAATATGGTTTTATGGATCAGGAGTATGAACGCCAGTATGCAGGTGTGGATATTGTGGGCAAGCTAACAGCCATATTCTCGACTATTGCCATCCTTGTTTCTTGCCTTGGGTTGTTTGGCCTTGCTTCTTATATGACAGAGCAGCGTAAGAGGGAAACTGGGGTTAGAAAGGTTTTTGGAGCCTCCATCTGGCAGCTCACCAATTTATTCTCAAAGCAATTTTTAAGACTGGTATTAATCTCATTTATTATTAGCACACCGGTGGCATATTATCTAACAGAAAACTGGTTGCAACGCTTTGCATATCGGATAGACTCATCAATAATACCTTTTGCAATATCTGGTGTTGTAGCGTTGTTAATCGCCTTTATAACAGTAAGTTATCATATTGTAAGGGCAGCAAAAGCTAACCCAGTAGATAGTTTGAGGTACGAGTAAACCCATAACCATGATTAAAAACTATTTTAAAATAGGCCTAAGAAGCCTTTTAAAGAACAGAATATTTTCCTTTATAAATATTATTGGCTTAGCCATTGGTATTGCTGCTACAGTTCTTTTAACATTTTATGTCAGGCATGAGCGAGGTTATGAACGCATTCATGAGAATGCAGGCAATGTTTTCAGGCTTTCATTGAATTTGTATAATGGCAATGAGTTTATCATTAATGATGTAGAAACTTACCAGCTATTAGGTCAGGAATTCAAAGAAAAAATGCCTGAAGTCAGGGACTATGTACGTCTGGCTGGTATGGATTCACACACCATTAAGGCTAATAACCTTACCTTTTATGAGGATAAGATATACTGTGCCGACCCTTCTGTTTTTGAGATATTTTCTTATCCAATTTTAAGTGGTAATCCAAAGGAAGCTTTCAGTAAGCCCTATAAGGCTACATTTTCAAGAAGCCTTGCTATGAAGTATTTTGGTAGGCTAGATGTAGTAGGTGAGACCTTTCAACTATCCAACACAAAAGAGCCCTTGGAAATTGTAGCCGTTATGGAGGATTCCCCACAGCAAACTCATCTCAAATTCGATATTCTGATTTCTCATGCTACCCTGCCACTTTATTGGAGATGGTATAGCGACAATATATGGGGTGGGAATAATGAGTACACCTATTTGTTAATGGAGCCAGGCACATCGGTTAGTGCTTTTAATGAGAAGTTGGCTCAATATAGTGAAGACAGTGAGCACCTTAAGGATGAGGTGGTCATATCAGAATCCATCAATGATATCCACCTGTATTCTAACAAGTCTTTTGAACCTGAAGTAAATGGAAATGCCCAAACTGTCAACTTTATGGTGCTGATAGCGGTATTTATAATCATCCTTGCCTGGATCAATTATGTCAACTTGAGTACTTCCAGAGCTATAAATAGAGCTAAAGAAGTGGGGGTAAGGAAAGTGGTAGGTTCATCAAGAAATCAATTGATAAGGCAATTTATTATCGAATCATTGATGGTCAACATCATTGCTTGCGTGTTGGCTTTTACTGCCGTTCAAATATCTATTCCTGCATTTGCAGGTCTTACAGGTCAAGTCTTACCTCAGAATTTATTTAGTGATTCATTCATTCTGCTTTTATTTGGAGGCATAATAATTATTGGAACGATATTATCAGGTATTTATCCTGCCTTAATCCTATCTTCCTTCAAACCTGTTGAGGTACTTAAGGGAAAATTCGCAAATTCTTCAAGGGGTTATATTCTTAGGAAGGGACTGGTAGTTTTTCAGTTTTTAAGTACTGTTGTTCTAATAGGTGTCTCTATCACAGTGTATTTTCAGGTTCAGTACCTTCAGAATAAGGATCTAGGAGTTAATCTTGATAATACACTTGTGCTTAGAAGACCACAAGTGGCGCTTTCAGACTCTATGTATACCCTGGCTTCAAAGTCATTTTCCAATAACTTAAAGAGTTTCAATATAGTTGAAAAAGTGGCCCATTCTGATGCCATGCCGGGTGCGGAGCTTGGTGATCTGAATACTACTAACTCTTTAAGAAGGGAAGGAGCTGATGAAAACGCAGGAAGCTATAATTATTACATAACACGTTTCAATGAAGACTTTATAGATGCTATGGGTATTAAGTTAATAGCTGGGAGGAATTTTAATGAAAATGAAGAAGATCGTACACGGATTATCATTAATAAAAAGGCCACAGAAACACTTGGTTTCGCAAGCCCTGAGGCAGCAGTAGGTAAGATTATAACCTATGGCGGTGATTACAAAGAAGAAGTAATTGGAGTGGTGGATAATTATCACCAACGATCTCCAAAGGAAGTATTTATTCCCATGGTTTTCAGATACACACCTTGGGGTGATTTCATTTCCTTGAAACTAAATACTCAAGATTCTAAAATGGCCATAAATGAAGTTGAAAAACTCTGGGGTGAATCCTTTCCTGATGCAGCTTTTGATTACTATTTCCTTGATGACAGATATAATTATCAATACCAAACAGAGCAGGTTTTTTCATCAGTGGTGCTGCTGTTTACCTTTCTCTCAATTATTATTGCCATCCTCGGGCTAGTAGGTTTGTCTACCTTCACTATAGCACAGCGTACCAAGGAGATTGGAGTAAGGAAAGTATTAGGAGCTTCTGTTTTGAGTTTGATCTCTTTATTATCCAAAGAGTTTTTGAGACTTATCGTTATTGCAGGTGTTTTGGCCATACCATTATCATATTATCTGGTTGACTTTTGGTTAAACAACTATACATCCAGGGTCGAAATAGGTTGGTGGCTTTATGTCCTTCCAATCATGGCGATAATATTCATTGCTATGGTATCTGTAATAGGCCAAACATTAAAGTCAACAATGGCGAACCCAACGGACAGTTTAAGAAACGAATAAAACCAATAAGGAATGCTCTCAAATATTCTGAAAATCGCACTAAGAAAACTTCTTCAAAACAAGAAAATAGGCTTGCTCTATATCCTGTGCTTAGGGGTAGGGATATCTTCTTCTTTGCTCTTATTTAATTATTATTCCTTTGAAACAAGTTACGATACTCATCTGCCTAATTATAAAAATTTATACCGTGTAAATCTTGAAACGTTAACATCAGATGGTGTTACTGAAAAGTCTTCAAGAACAGCTCCTCCTGTAGGACAGGTGCTTTTAGATGAATTTGCAGCAGTTGAAGGCTTTTCCAGAGTAGTGATTTTTGGAGATGCAATTCTCAGTACTGATTCGGAAAATGTAAAAGAACCTAATATTTTATTGGCAGATGTCGAACATCTCAATCAGTTCAATTACAAAATGCTTCCTGGTTCAACTAAAGAAGATTTTGAAGCTCCATTTAGCATAATTATTTCCGAAGAATTGTCCCAAAAGCTCTATAAAGGTGCTAGTCCGATCGGACTTTCTATTAAAGTAAATAGCCCCAATTTAGATGGAACAATAGAGTTTTATGTCAAAGGAGTATTTGAAAATATTAGAAAGGACAGTCACCTAAAGCCTGATGTTTTGATATCCTATAGTACGCTATATCAATTTGTGGGAGATCAGATTGACCAGAACTGGAATTGGAATAACCTTTATACCTATGTTGAATTGAAGGATGGTACTAATCCATCAGATATTGCCCAACAACTGAATAACTATGTTAATGGAAAGTTTGGGGCAAGCAGTAGTGCAGTTTATTCTCTTAGCAACATTAATAAGATACATAACGATACCAGCTACGCCTCAGAATTTGACGAGCCGGTGGATGCACAAACACTTCAATACCTGTTAATTCTAGCGATATTTGTTTTGGTAGTTACTTTCATAAATGTGATCAACCTATATGCGGGGATAGCTTCCAGAAGGTCTAAGGAAGTTGGAGTAAGGAAAGTATCAGGGGCGAAGCGCGAGCAGTTAATTGTTCAGTTTTTAACAGAGGCCTTTATCATCAATTTATTGGGCATATTAGTCGCCATAACCATTATCCAATTGGTAGCTGGCTATTTTGAATCTTACTTTAATATTCAGGGCTCTTTGGGTATCAATAGCTTTCATAACTATTTTATAGAACTGGGTGCCATATTGCTGATAGGAACCGTGTTTACCGGATTTTATCCTGCCTTGATTATGTCTGGTTGGAAAGTTGATCAGGCACTTAACACTATGAAAATAGTTTCTGTAGGTGGAGTGGGCACAAGAAGGCTGTTTTTGCTCGTTCAGTTTGCTGTGAGCCTCTTTTTGATAGCAGGTGTATCAGTAGTCTATTTGCAAATTGACCATGTCTTAAATTATGACCTTAATATCAATACAAAGAATAAGGTAGTTATAAAAGAACCAAGAACTGATAATACTGCTGGCACAGTCACAGAAAGGGTGAAAAATTCGTTTGAGACTATAACCGGAGTAAATGGGGTGTCAGCTGCTGATGCCACTCCAGGACAGGAAGTTTATTGGAGAACGAATTCCTACACCAAAATAAAGGGCGAAAGATCATCAATCAGCTACACTAACCTGAATATCGATACAGATTACTTTAAGTTTTTCAATATCAAATTATTGGGTGGTGAGCAGTTTAATCCTGACCCCCAACAAAACGCAGGCAACGCAATTATTAATGAGTCGGCCGCTTTCGCTTTAGGCTTTGAAAATGCTGAACAAGCTGTAGATAAGGTGATTTTTCAAAATGAGTTTGAGGTGAAAATTATTGGTGTGGTTGAGGACTTCTATCAGGAAGGGTTGAAAAAAGAGGTTGCTCCAACTTTTTACAGGTCACTTGACTCGAATATGAAATTCTATGTTATTGACTATGCTGCTAATGATAATGCTGCCCTGCTGGCCCAATTGGAGAAAAACTGGTCATTCCTTTTCCCTGATTCCCCCTTTGAATACTTCTTTTTAGAACAGGAGTACAACGCACAATATAAGAATGATGTCAGGTTTCAAAGGTTCTTTAATGCCTTTTGCCTTATAGCAATACTTATATCATGCATTGGTCTTGTAGGTATTTCTGTGCAGATGCTAAACCAACGCAAAAAGGAGGTGGGTATTAGAAAGGTACTGGGAGCATCTGTAAGTCAGATGCTTGTTTTACTTACCAATACTTATTTCAAAATGGCGATGATTGCTCATTTGATAGCCATGCCATTAGCCTATATTCTGTTTCAAAATTGGCTCAATGAATTCGTCACTCAAATCACATTAGGAGTATGGTTCTTTGCTGCACCAATAGGCTTATTTGCGTTAATAATATTGATTACCATTTCGAGCCAGGTATACAACACTGCTAATAAAAACCCTGTAGATAGTCTCAGGTACGAATAACAATTTTAAGAATAGAAGATGTTGAAATTTCATTTAAAGGTATTTCTAAGGAGGATAAGTAAAAATGTCTTTTTTAATGCTGTAAACTTTATAGGTATTACTATCGCACTTACAGTAGCCATTGCAATATTTTCATTTGTATTTTATGAAAGCAGTTTTGACCACTTTCATGACAATGGTGATAAGATATATCGTGTAGTGCAAGATAATGTGACTGCTAATGGGATAGATCATTGGAGCACAACAGCCTACCCTCTGGCAGGAGCATTAAGAAATGATTTTAGTGATCTGGAAGTCACTCAAACTGCCGGGCCTACCAAACGGCTTTTAACAGTCAATGAAGGTGGAAAACCCAAGAATTTTGAGGTTGATCATGTGCTGTTTGCCGATACCAGTTTTTTCAAAATCTTCAATTATGGCTTAATTGATAAGTCACTTTGGATTCAGGGTGAATATTCAATCTTCAAGAAACAGCATAATGCCATTTTGCTCACAGAAGGCTTAGCGAATAAGTTATATGGAAAAGATGATAGCAATATTATAGGTAGGGAAATAGAGTTAAATAACAACTCCGTACTAACGGTGGCAGGTGTTATAAGTGACCCACCGCTCAATAGTAATATCCGTTATGAAGTGGTTATTAATTTCTCATTCTTCAGGGAGAACAATCCTTATCCAGTCAATAATTGGTCAGGTAATTATCAAGGATATACCTACATCAAACTTCCTGAGCATTTGAGTGAAAATGCTTTTGAACAACGCCTTCCTGCTTTTGAGGCCAAGTACCTATCCAAGAGTGATGATCAGCGCATTAACTATCAGATACAGTCGCTTGTAGATATTCATAATGACACTACTTATTCAGAAACTATTGAGAGTTATGCCATTTCAATAACAATGCTCAATGGCCTTATTGCTGTAGCTATTTTGCTAATCATCATATCGAGTGCCAATTATATTAATCTTGCTTCGGCCTTGATTATAAAACGAAGTAAGGAAGTTGTTTTACTCAAAATGTTTGGAGACCTAAAAAGGCAGCTTGTAAAGCGCTATATGCTCGAAACTTCCTTTTTAATTGTCATAGCAGCAGTTCATGCATTGGTATTTGGGCAATACCTGATTGACATTATAAACAACGGCATTTTAGGTATGTCATTCAATATCCAGATTACAGCACATGTTTATGCTTTGGTTGTGTTATTGTGTTGCGCTATAGTGTTAATAACAAGTCTTTATCCGATTCTTATCATGTCGCGTTTTGATCTTTTAAAGGTCTTGAAGAACAATGGCGTTTATAACAGTCAGGCAGCTGGAGGCCTGATAAGTAGGGCAATGCTACTAGTTCAGTTTTCCTTTGTGCATATCATGGTGGTTGGAGTTGCCGTAGTTTATTTTCAGATGTCATTCTTAAAAAATAAAGATCTAGGTTTTGAGCATGACCAGATAGTTACTGTCACTCTACCAAAAGCTGATAGTCTTAAGATGGAAAGACTGCGCCAGTCATATGGAAATTATCATGCTATTGAGCGGGTTAGTTTTTCTTCTGGTGTTCCATTTGAATCTGATATACAATATGGTACCACCTTTCGGTTGTCTAGTGAAACTGTTGAGATGGGAAGGGAGGCTGAAATGAAAGTTGTTGACCTTGATTATGCAGCACTATATGATCTTGAGTTGATTGCCGGCAACTGGATTTCTAAAAGCAACATGCTGCCGTGGCAGCAGGGTTTTAATGGTTTTGTAGTTAATGAAACGCTAGCTGCGGAATTAGGCATTGCACCTGATCAGTTAATAGGTCAGAAAATTTCTATTAATGAAGGTGAAGCAGAGGTGATAGGCGTAGTAAAGGACTTTCATAACATGTGGTTAAAAGACCAAATAAAGCCATGTGTGATGTTTTATTGGGGAACGGGATTTTATTCACAAGTAGCCTTGCGTATTAGCAATACCGCATATAAAGAGCAGACCGTAAATTTTATCGAGCAACAATGGAAGAAAGAGTATCCAGAGTACAATTTCGAATCAAAATGGTTTAATGACAGAATTGACAATGTCTATGAATTAGATTATTTAACACTTTCTGGACTTAAAGTATCTGGACTTATTGCCATTATAATTGGAAGTTCGGGCCTACTCGCGCTAATGGTCTTCTATTCAGAATCCAGAACCAAGGAGTTGGGAATTAGAAAAATATTAGGAGCTACAGCAGTCCAATTGGCCGTTGAATTATCTTCGGGCTTCATGAAACAGGTTGTGCTCTCAATAATTATAGGTACCTGCATAGGGTGGTGGCTAACCTCCAACTGGCTCAATACATTTACATACAGAATTGAAATGCATTTTCTCATCTACATCCTTGCTGCTGGTATTACTTTAATGGTAGCTGTGCTGTCCATTATCAGGCAAGCTATAAAATCATCTTCCACCAACCCGGTCGATAGCCTGCGCTACGAGTAGCTAAGAAATACTCTCTTAACATTCATCATATTCTAATAATCGAAATATTACCATTCGTAATGCTATGATAATAGGCCATTGATATTATAGTAAAAGGCCAATACTACATTTGTAGTGTATGGTTAAGGATACCCGTTTGATTCAACTAATTGTTCAAAGTTATCAGGCGAGGTATCTTTTTTATTTTATGCCCAATGAAAAGAGAAAATAGACGCCCTGTCGATGTTGTAGTAATATCCGATGTGCATTTAGGCACTTATGGCTGCCAGTCCGAAGATTTATTGAGGTACCTAAAGTCCATCAACCCGAAGAAGCTGATCCTTAATGGTGACATCATAGATATCTGGCAGTTTAGCAAACGGTATTGGCCTTCATCGCACATGCAGATTGTGAAATATATCACCAGCGTGCTGAGCAAGAAAACTGAAGTCACCTATATCACTGGCAACCATGATGAGATGCTCAGGAGGTTTGTAGGGTTTGAATTAGGAACCTTCAAAATAGAGAACAAGGTGGTACTTAATCTGGATGGTAAAAAGGCCTGGATCTTTCATGGAGATGTATTTGACGTAACCATGCAGTATTCAAAGTGGCTCGCCAAGCTGGGTGCAGTGGGTTATGATACTCTGATAGTCATTAACACCTTTGTTAATTTCTTACTGAGAGCAGTTGGGAGAGGTAAAATATCACTTTCCAAAAGAATAAAAGACAGTGTAAAAACAGCCGTCAAGTTTATTGATGATTTTGAGAATACAGCAGCAGACATTGCTATAGACAATGGTTACGATTATGTGGTCTGCGGGCATATTCATCAGCCGCAAATGCGCAAGGTTAAGACTGCAAAAGGCGAGGTCACCTATCTGAACAGTGGGGATTGGATTGAAAACCTAACGGCACTGGAATACAACCATGGGCATTGGAAGATCTATAACTATAAAGAAGATGTGGTGGCCCATGCCATTGAGATCAACAATAAAAAATCAGAAACCTACCAAACCAATGACGATATTTTCAATGATATGGTGGCTGAATTTTTAACTATTCCTATTAAAAAATGAAGATACTTTACGCGATACAGGGAACAGGGAATGGACATTTGAGCAGGGCCATGGACGTAGCTCCGGCTTTGGAAAAACATGGGCAGGTTGATTATATGGTTAGCGGGGCACAGGCAGACCTTGCCTTACCATTTGAAGTAAAATATAAATCACCTGGGCTAAGCTTCTATTTTGGACAAAAGGGAGGTATTGATATCTCCAAAACATTCAATAACAACTCCAGCAAGAGGGTTTTGAAGGAAATTAAGGACTTACCTGTAGAAGATTATGACCTTATCATCAATGATTTTGAGCCAATTTCTGCTTGGGCAGCACGGGCCAAAGGCAAACGTGTTGTGGCATTGAGCCATCAAAGTGCTTTGCTATCCAGCAAATGCCCCAAACCTAAATCTACAGATTTAATTGGTAAATCCATTCTTAAAAATTATGCCCCTGCGAATGTGCATTATGGCTTTCATTTTGATGCTTTTGACAAGAACATTTTTACGCCAATAGTCAGGCGGTCAATCAGGGAGAAGGCGAACCTGGACTATGGACATTATGCAGTTTACCTCCCGGCATATTCGGACGAAAAGATCATTAAAACATTGTCAAAAATCAAAGGTGTAGACTGGCACGTCTTTTCTAAGCACACAAAGTCAAGCTATTGGCAGGACAATGTAAGAATTGAGAAAATCAATAATGATAAATTCATCCATGCCATGACATCTGCAAAGGGCATACTGTGCGGAGCAGGCTTTGAAACCCCTTCAGAAGCCATATTTCTTGGTAAAAAATTGATGGTAATACCCATGAAGGGCCAGTATGAGCAGCAATGCAATGCTGCGGCCCTGCAAAAAATGGGCGTTCCGGTTATAAAAAAGTTGGGAAGTAAGAGGATACCAAAAATCCAGGATTGGGTGGATGGCAATCAAAGGCTTTCGATCGATTATAAAGATGAAACACAGGGGATTATAGATAAGATCATCGAATTTGAAAGCAAGCAGGCATGAGTAACAAACATAGAATATTAATTATTGATGACGATAAAGATATATTAGAACTACTGCAGTACAACCTCATAAAGGAAGGGTATGATGTGCTGGGGGTGAGCAAAAGCACTGACAGCCTGGATGCTGCCAAGGCCTTTCAACCGGAACTGATTATACTAGATATAATGATGCCTTTTATTAATGGAATAGAGGTTTGCAAGCAACTGAGATCAACTCCAGAGTTTAAAAATACATATATATTCTTTCTTACCGCATTATCTGATAAGCAGCTGCAAAAAGAAGCGTTGGAGACGGGGGGCGATGATTTTATACAAAAGATAACAGGTTTAAGAGCCCTGACACATAAGATCAGTACTGTACTCAAGAAAAAGCTAGTAATCAGAAAATCTGTTAAACATATTGAACTTGGCGATCTGGTCATTGACCGTAACTCAAGACTGGTAGCTTATAAAGGCAAGACGATTAAACTCTCTGAATCAGAATTTGAAATAATGTACTTCTTTGCGCAAAACCCTAAGAAACTCATTTCAAGGGAAAGCCTATTAAATAACATTTGGGGTTCTGATGTTTACTTGCTTGCCAAGACCTTAGATAACTATCTGAAGAATGTATCGGAGAAGCTAGGGGTTGATCTTGTAAAACAAGTAAGAGAAGGGAAGTACAAGCTACAAACCTCTAACTAGATTTATCTATTTCCCGGTATTGAATCAACACTTCTTTTGAAGTTACGGCAGGAGTGATTCCTTTCATTTTTAAAAGGGTATATGCAGCTTCATAAATTGGGATATTTGGATGAAAATGATCCCTTGCAAAGTGTACATATTTTAATACTTTGAAAGCATCAAACCACTGATAGAAGTTAGATTTAAAAGCCTCTAACGATCCTGAATTATTAGCTATTCGCTCAATATTATTTTCAAAATCTACTGTTTCCAAGAAGGCATTAATTGAAGCAGGCCATTGAGTGCCTGCTACTTCAGAAATGATGTTCTTGAAATCTTTACTTGAGTTAGTACTTTTAATAAAGTATGATAAATCATTGAATATTAATTGGTTATAAGTATTCAATTTTGCATTAATCAACCAGTCATTGACTGCTTTGCCCGTACCAAAAGGTACTCTATCGCTAATTCTAGGTGAGGGAATTACTCTGGTTTTGTTGAGATCGCCAAACTGTCCTAAAGGAATTATCTTCTGCAAGAAGTAGAAGTCCTCACCGGCCTTGCGCTTGTTCATGCCGCCTTGCTTTTGATAGATGTTATTTCTTACGGCCATGCTCGATCCTATGGTCTGATGGGCATGAGGATACTGGGCAAATTTTAGCGCGTGGACATAGTACCTGAGAAACAATTCATAGTCAATTATAGCCTGATAAATATTCTCATTTTCCGCACCTTCTAATGGGTGTTCAAAATGAATAGAACAACCTGGGCTTTTAGGATGAGTTTTAAAATATTCTTCAAGGGCTACCAGGTAGTTTGAATCACACAGGCTGTCAGCATCAAAACAAGCTATGATGCCATCATTCTTACCAACTTGATCTAATCTTCTGGCAGCCTCATCCATAGCTATCTTCCTTGCCAGTCCAACTCCGGCATGCTTTGGAGGTAAGGCTTCATAATGAATAAAGAACTTTAGCTGATTAGTTGAATGTGCTGCTGACCATTCTATTGCAGCGTTTAGTGTAGCCCTATTTTGCTTTTTGATACTTTGGCTGGCATCCTGGCTTTCGTTAATCACCACAATAACCTCTAAATCACAACCTGGTGGTTCACACGCTTTTAATGATTCAAGGCTGCTGATTAAATCAGGTTCATCGAAACACGGTATAGTGACTACCAGCCCTAGGTTTGGTGAAGGAGGCTCTTTAATAAATGTATCACGATACGCGTATCGCTCAAAATACAGTTTACTCAAGGTGCCAGCCTGTTGATCTTCCAGCTATTGCCTGTTAGTGTGTATGCTATCCTGTCATGGAGCCTGCTCGGGCGCCCTTGCCAAAACTCGATGTAAAATGGTTTTACCCTATAGCCACCCCATTGTTTAGGCTTAGGTAATGCATCCTGGTGGGCAAATTTCTTTGAAAGCTCTGCTTCCCGCTGTTCCAGCAGACTACGGTCTTTAATGATACTGCTCTGTGGAGATGTCCACGCACCAATCTGACTGGCTTTAGGGCGGCTCTGAAAATAGGCTATTGAGGTGGCCTCGCTTACTTTTTCTACTTCACCTTGTATCCTTACTTGTCGCTCCAGTTCAGGCCAGAAGAAATTTAAGGCCACAATGGGGTTATGTTCCATATCCTGACCTTTATCACTCTGGTAGTTGGTATAGAAAACAAAGCCACTGTCCACCTCTTTCAAAAGTACTATTCTGCTAGTTGGGGCTCCTGATTTGCCCACAGTTGCCAGGTTCATGGCATTAGGTTCTGTTACTTCAGCCTTTAAGGCTTCTTCAAACCATATGTTAAATGCTTTAATGGGGTTAGCGTCTACATCCTTAACATCTAAGGAGTGTTTGCTGTAATCTTTGCGGATGGATGCGATATCTTTTGCCATAGGTCAAAATTAAATTGTTTGAATATTTAATGGCCTATGATTTTTAATAAATAAATCTTTTCAGGTTAATTGAGGTATAAACATTCGAATTAATGAAGTTAAGTATTGAATTAGCGAAGCCAAGTAGCCAGGAGTGGATAGATACAGTAATGGCCGATTTCGATTCCTTTTTGCAGGATCATGCCAACTGCGAGCGAAAGGCATCTTCAATGGCCATGAGCTTTGTGGCTAAATATCCGGACAGAATCGAAATCATACCTGAGCTGATTGAGACTGGTATTGAGGAGTTGGAGCACTTTCAGCAGGTATATGAGATTATGGAGAAGCGTGGGGTTCAGTTGCCGGCCAAAATGGGTCAGGATTTATATGTAAAGGATTTGGTTGACGCTTGCAGATCTGATGTGGAAGGCAGGTTTATGGATCGGCTACTGTTAGCTTCAATCATAGAATGCAGGGGAGCAGAGCGGTTCAGGATGGTTTATGAAGCATTGCCAGAAGGCGATCTGAAAAAGTTCTATCATAACTTGTGGGCTTCTGAGGCCAAGCACGGAAATATTTTTGTAAAAATGGCCTTGATTTATTTTGATGAAAAAGAGGTATATGATAGATTGAAGGTATTAAATGAAATAGAATCAACCATATTGTATCGTCAACCGTTAAAACCCGCATTACATTAATGGATTTTTTCAAATTTAAGAACGATTTAACTCCAGAGAAAGGAAGACTGCTCATCTCAGAGCCGTTTTTGCCCGATCCTAATTTCGAGCGTACTGTTGTGCTGCTCTGCGAGCATAATGAAGATGGATCTTTCGGTTTTGTTCTTAATAAAGTGAGTGCGGTTAATTTAGACGATATCATTGAAGACGTAAAAAATTTTAGTGAGCCGGTGCACATAGGTGGGCCTGTTCAGCAAGATACTTTGCACTTCATTCATAAGGCGCCTTATCTTGAAGGTGGTCAGGACTTAGGAAACGGACTCTATTGGGGTGGTAATTTTGAGCAGTTGATGATCTTAATTGATTCAAAACAGATTAATCCTGAAGACTTTAAGTTTTTTGTGGGTTATTCGGGCTGGTCAGAAGGCCAGCTGGAGGAGGAGCTTGAAGCAAACTCATGGATTGTTACCCCACATGCTTCAGCGGAGATTGTTTTTGAGCAAGACTTAGATCAACTTTGGAAAAGGGTTCTAAAGGGCTTAGGAGGGCGATATGATGTATATTCAAATTATCCTACCGACCCAAGACTTAATTGAATGAATTTACTAATTTTACGGTTAATGATGTTGTAAACGGTATATGATGGATAACGAGAAGGAAATTAATGCAGAGGAGCAGGGAATTGAGGAAAAACCATCTGTTGCGCCTGAAAATGGCGATGTAAAAGTGAGCGAAACGGAAGTAGAAGCTAACGCAGATGAATCAGCCACCCCAAAAGACGCTTCAAAAGAACTAACCTCAGAAGAGGATTTGTCTGGTAAAAGCAATCATGATGATCAAGCTATTGGTCAAGGTGAACAGAAAGCAGAAGAAAAACCATCTGTTGTGCCTGAAATTGGTGATGCGAAAGAAAGTGCATCTGAAGTAGAAGTGAGCACAGATGAATCAACTACCCCAAAAAGCGCTAAAAAAGAATTAACCTCTGAAGAAGATCTTGCAGAGAAGGACGATCATGATCATGATGAAGATCATGACGAACATGAAGAGACGGATTATAGTGAGTATACTAAAGAGCAATTTGTCGAACTGATTCGCTCATTGTCGCAAGACAATAATATACTCAAGGCCGATAAAGTCGCCCGTCAGATAAAGCCTTATTTTGACGAAATTAAAAATAAGGAACGTGAAGCGGCATTGAGCAAGTTTATTGCCGATGGTGGTGAAGAAGCTGATTTCAGCTTCAAAAACGATGAGTTAATCGATCGTTTCGAAGCCAACTTCAAATTAATCCGTGATCATAAGGTTCAATATTCCAAAGATCAGGAAAATCGCAAAGAGGCTAATCTTAAAAAGAAAGAAGAGATACTGGAAAAGCTGAGAGAGTATGTTGACTCAGAGGAGACTAACATAAGCTATGATGCTTTTAAAGAAATACAAAAGGAGTGGCGCGATATAGGACCGATACCTGGTGCTTATGTTAAAACCCTATGGGCAAATTACAATGCACTTGTCAATCGTTTTTACGATAACAGGAGCATTTACTTTGAGCTTAAAGAGCTGGACAGAAAGAAAAACCTTGAGTCTAAGCTTGAGTTGTGTGAGAAGGCTGAGGCATTAGCCAAGACAGAAAACGTGAGTGAAGCCATTAAAGAACTTAATGAACTGCATCACGAGTTCAAACATATAGGCCCTGTGCCAAATGAAGAGCGTGAGGCACTATGGAACAGGTTTAAAACTGCCTCTGATGCTGTTTATGACCTCAGAAAAGGTTATATCGAAGAATTAAAAGAAGAACTCGAAGCCAATTTAAAAATCAAAGAAGAATTGACTGAGAAAGTTCAGGAGTTCACCACCTTTGATTCTGACAGGATCAAGGAATGGAATAAAAAGACTAAAGATCTTCAGAGGATTCAGGAGCAGTGGGAAGCTACTGGTGGTTTGCCAAGGGCGAAGGCCAAAGAGGTGAACAGAAACTTCTGGTCGGCATTCAAAACCTTCTATAACAATAAGGGCAACTTCTTTAAGAGATTAGATTCTATGCGGGAAGATAATCTGGTAAAGAAGAAGGAGCTGCTTGAAAGGGCCTTGGCCATGAAAGACAATACCGACTGGCAAAAGACTGCCAATGACTACAAAAGGCTTCAAAATGAGTGGCGTGAGGTTGGCCCTGTGCCTGAAAAGTACAGAGAGTCTATATACCGTGAATTTAAACAGGCTTGCGACCATTTCTTTGAGCAGAAGCGTGCTAACCTTGGTGAGGTTGAAAAGGCTTATGTGGGCAATCTGGAGGCTAAAGAAAAGATATGTGCAGAGATAGAGCAGCTGGCCAAAGACAAGAACTCCGATTTAGATAAATTCAGGGAGTTGCAGTCCAATTTCAACGATATTGGTTTTGTGCCTAAGGCGAGCATGTCTAAGATAAAGAGTGCTTATTCTGAGGCTGTAGATAAATTTATCAATAGCATTGAAGGCATTACCAACGAGGAGCGTCAGCAGATAAGACTGGAGAACCAGATCAATAAGATTGTTCAGGGACCTAACTCTGGCGAGAAAATCTATAGAAAAGAGCAAACCATAAGAAAACAAATAGGGCAGTTGGAGAATGATATTGCCTTGTGGAAGAACAACCTTGAATTTTTCGCTGATTCAAAAACAGCGGATAAAATGAAGGAAGAATACAACTCTAAAATCAAGGCGGCCACTACAGAATTGAAGGGACTGAAGCATCAACTAAAAATTGTTAGAAGTATCTAATATTTTTTCTGGTAGATGTTTGGTTTTAAAAAGTGTACGATTAAATTTGCACTCGCTAAACGCAAAAGCCTCCATAGCTCAGCTGGCCAGAGCAACTGACTTGTAATCAGTAGGTCGTTGGTTCGAATCCGACTGGGGGCTCAAAAACAAAAGACCCCGCACAATTTGTGCGGGGTCTTTTGTTTTTATCACATATTTGAGAATCTTTCTGATTTGCTCTAAATTCATGCGGTCTTGGAGTGTCGATTAGACCAAATGAATAATATGAATTATTATAGAAAAAGTATATCTTTAGTTCTATGAATAAGTTTAAAATATATTATCTTCTAGTTGCAATAGTTGTGGCTAGCTGTTCAGCTGAAGATGGCGCTGATGGTTTAAATAGTCTGATTGATTTAGTTGCTGAGCCAATGGGAGATAATTGTGCAGCAGGTGGTGTAGCTGTACATTCTGGTTTGGATGTAAATGCGAATGGTGTACTGGATGCAGAAGAAATTACAGATACTGAATATATGTGTAATGGTGCTGATGGTATTGATGGTGCATCAGATAAGGAAATCAGATTCTTATTACAATCTAATTACACTTTTAATGTAATCGGTGGAACAAATATAGTTAAGACTGATTTGATTGAATTTGATATTAGTAGGTACCCTGACATTGATTCTGCTGTTATGACTATAGTGTTTCAAGTTCCTGACTTAACAGTTCCTTATGATGTAGGGTTGCGTGACCTAACCAATGATGCATCTATTCAAAGTAGTTTTGGTGGTTTTATTGTAGATGGAGCTACTAATACTTATCAATTAAGCAGCGAAATTCTAATTGATAATTTCCCAAAAGAAAAAATTGATGTAGGAATTGTTTTTTTAGCACCAAATGGAGACAATTCTCAATTCACAATATTTAGTGCTTATTTGATATTGTATAGAAACAAATGACAATACTTAGTAGCTGTACTGAGACATCAATATCCATGGTTTGTTTATACTAATTAATAGCTGAGTAATATGGAAGAAGGGTCATTTTCATCAGTAAGGCGGAGTATAATGGTTATCAGTAGTATTATCATTTCCCTCTACATACTGGAAATCGATGTTGATAAGTCCACATTAAGTCTTCCATTGATTGGTGCAGATATTAAGAATCCAAGTGCTCTTTTTATATCCTTTATGCAATTTTCTTTTATTCCACTTGGAAGTACATTCAATATTTGACTAAACAGGATATTAGGGATTCTACTACCTCGGTCTGTGTCCTCACAGACCGGAACAAGGTTGTTGCTAAAAATAATTTGCGAGGACACAAACCATGGATAAAAGATGGCCTGTTCTGCCACTTAAATAAAATCTGCAAGCAGGTGCTTATTCTTGCTGACCGAATGGTTAGTATTGTGACTGGAGAGCAGTCAAACAGCAGCATTGGGCATGGACAGGAAAAAGCACGCTTCTATATTGAGAGTTACCAGAAGCATTCACCGTAAAACAGGCATCATTCTTTTTGTAGCATTCTTCGCTGTGGCTGTTACTGGCTTAATGTTAGGGTGGAAGAAAAATGTGGACATTTTGCAGCACCCAACAGCCAAAGGCGCTTCAAATGACGTGTCTAAATGGCTGCCAATGGACTCATTAATTGAAATTTCACATAGAGAATTGATAGCAAGAAATGGAGATGAGATTTCCTTAATACTCAGCAAAGTAGATGCCCGTCCGGATAGAGGAATTGTAAAGGTTATTTATGAAGAGCATTATAATAGTGTACAGCTGGACGCTGTAACTGGTGAGGTGCTTTCTTATGAATACCGTACTTCCGATCTGATAGAACACCTGCACGAAGGCACTATTATCGATAACTATTTTGGTCTGCCCAATGGCATTTTTAAATTGTTTTATACCTCTGTGCTTGGCTTGGCATTGATAACCTTTACCATTACGGGCTTTTGGCTTTGGTATGGCCCTAAAGTGATGAGGAAGGAGATTTAGCTAAGATTACGGCTCAAGGCCGCAATGACAGTTTATATTCAACCTCATCAGAGCCACCTGAAAGGGGCTTTGATAATTTAGATTGAACTTAATTTCTCTTTAAGTCACTCTGATAATGAGCATATTACAGATCAAGCCCGCAATGACAGTTTATATTTTGCCATTCCGACCATGAGCCTGCCTTTGTCGGCAGACAGGCCAGAATCTTCATAGACGTCACTGCGAGGACTGAAAGGACGCGGCAGTCTCCAGTAGAGTATCGATCACTTCGCTCATTGTATGGTATCTTAATGGCAAATAGTAAAAGCAAATCTAACTAAGTAGTGTAGCTAGAAACCCTTTAAGCTGAAGGGGATTTCTCCCTCGTGCCCAGGTTCGAAAAGACGACTAAATTTGAAAAGTTGATTTCTTAGGACGCAAATCAAGGAAGAGAAAATTGTTCGTAACTTCGCTACGCAACGCAGTGGAGTGAGAAGTCTCCTCAATCTGATGGTGATTTCTCTCCGCCAACTGGCGGATCGAAATAACTATTAATTTGCCTACCATCTTTATTACAATTATTTTCACAAGCGAATTAAAGAGAGCACTTGCAAAAGATTCTGATCATACAAACGGCTTTTTTAGGAGATGTGGTTTTGGCCACAGCGCTCATTGAAAAGTTATCTGATTACCATCCAGAAGCGGAGCTGCACTTTTTGCTCAGAAAAGGTAATGAAGGTATTTTAAAAGGACACCCTAAGGTCAAAAAACTGTGGATTCTGGACAAATCCAGAAAGTTCGCCAGCATGACTGAAATCGTCAAAGGCCTTCGCAAAGAACATTTTGATCTCACTATTAACTTACAGCGGTTTTTGTCCTCTGGTGTTATTGCCTCACTGTCAGGGGCAAAGAAAGTAGTGGGGTTCAAAAAGAACCCTATGTCGATGTTCTTTAGTGAAAAATATGATCATCAGATCGAACCTGATGGTACAGTGCATGAGGTGGAACGCAATCAACAGTTAATCGCTGACATTACCGATGATAAAGCTTCCAGGCCAAAAGTGTATCCATCAATGAAAGATTTCGATAAAGTAGAAGTCTATAAATCCGAAGATTTTATAACCATCGCGCCTGCATCGGTTTGGTTTACCAAACAGTGGCCAAAGGAAAAGTGGATTGATTTTATCAATGAGCTTCCTGCGGGTTTAAAAGTTTACTTAATTGGTGCTCCTGGTGATCTAGCTTTATGTGATGAGATCATGCAGCAGTCCAAACATCAGAATATTCAGAATCTGACTGGCAAGCTTTCGCCTTTGGCCTCAGCAGCATTAATACGTGATGCAGTTATGAACTATGTTAATGATTCTGCTCCACTTCACTTTGCATCTGCTATGAATGCTCCTGTCAGAGCTGTTTTTTGCTCTACGGTTAATGGATTCGGATTTGGGCCATTATCAGATAATGGCAAGGTAATCAATGTTAAGGAACCGCTAAGCTGTAGGCCTTGTGGTTTGCACGGGCACCGGGCTTGTCCTGAAGGTCATTTTAAATGCGCTTTATTGATAACTTCTGATCAACTTTTAGAAGCTTTGCCAAAATGAGTGAAGAACTGAAGATTTCTGGTGTTGTAATCACCTTCAATGAGGAAGAGAACATTGAAGAATGCCTTCAGTCGTTGCTCGATGTTGTTGATGAGATAATAGTTGTAGATTCTTTCTCAACAGACCAAACAAAGGCCATAGCAGCGAAGTATGGTGTTAAGTTCATAGAACATGCTTTTGAAGGACATATTCAGCAAAAAAACTATGCTATAAATCAGGCCAATAATGATTGGGTTTTATCCTTGGATGCAGATGAAAGACTATCCGGAAATCTTCAGGCCATAATCAAGCTCCTCAAAAAAGATGGAACCAAGGCTGATTGTTATCGATTCAACCGTCTGAATAATTACTGTGGCAAATGGATAAAACACTGTGGCTGGTATCCGGATTCTAAAATACGGCTTTGGAATAAACAAAAGGGCAGGTGGGGAGGAGTAAACCCACATGATACTGTGGTGATGGATACGGGAACTACAGTAAAAGCCATTAAAGCTGATATTTTGCATTATACTTATAGGTCTATTGCTCAGCATGTACTGCAGATAGATAAATTCACTACCATCGCAGCCAAGGAAAGTCACCGCAAAGGCAAAAAGGTCATTTTTATGTGGCATATGGTATTATATCCATTCTGGTTCTTTGTTCAGAAATACTTTCTGAAATTTGGATTTTTGGATGGTCAATATGGCTTTTTAGTATGCATAAGCGGAGCATATTATAAATACCTTAAATACGCTAAGCTTTATATTTTAAACAAACGAGCATGAATTATTCATTCGATGAGTTACTTACTAGGTGTACCATCTGCAATTCAGAAAATATTGTTAATTATACTGTCGATCATAAAGGCATTCAAATATACAAATGCAATAACTGTGAGGTGAAGTTTATGAATCCGCAGTTTACAGATCAATATTTGAGTGATTTTTACGCTCAGTACCAAAATAAGGATTTCAAGCACCACAGATATGGTGATGATAAAAACCCAAGATTTGCTAAGCACAGGGATAATATCAATTTGATCAGTCAATACATAAGCCCTGGAAATTTCTTCTCCATTGGTTCAGGTAATGGTTTTGATATGGCCGTGGCGCGTGAAATGGGGTGGCGAGTAGAAGGCTTTGAAGTTGACGAAGACTTTACAAAGAAACTTGCTGCTGAACTGGATTTGAAGATGTTTTTTGGAGATTTTGTAAAACTCAGTTTGGAAAATGAAAAGTATGACTGCGTTTATATGAATCACGTAATTGAGCACCCTAAAAACCCAGGGGAATACTTATCAAAGATTGCCCAAATACTTAAGAAAGGAGGGATTCTTTACATTGCTACACCTAATATTGACTCCCTTTCGATAAAATTAAAGAAAGCCATGGATGCCTTTGGATTGAGAAAGAAAAAAGGAAGTTATTACGATACCTGGCAACACCTAACTTATTATAATCCATACAGATTTTCAGAGATACTAAAAAAGAAATACGGCTTTGAAACCCTTCATTTGAGCAATGATGTTAAACAGATTAAGGATGGAAAAGTGCAAAATTCTGCGATGGATAAGTTTCTTTATAAGTCTGGATTTAGAATGGTTTTAAGAAAGCATTAGGTGAAGGTATTACATATTAGTAGCGAAAAATCATGGCGGGGTGGCGAACAGCAGATAGCCTATCTTCTTGAGGAGACTTCGACTGCGGGTGTGGAAAATGAGGTGTTGTGCCGCAAAGGGTCAGCTTTTGAGTCGTATTGTAGAAAACATGATATTCCATATCATGCTGTTTCATTTAGTTGGGTTCGGCTATTTCGCACAGCATTTATCCTGAAGAGACTTGCCCGAAATTTCGATATTATCCATGCTCACACTGCAAAAGCGCACTTGCTATGTTATTATGCACTATTAGTTGGAATGACTACCAAAGTGGTAGTTTCCAGAAGGGTGGATTTTGTGCCTGGATCTTCATATTTCACCAGGAAACGCTATAATCATTCAGGTATTAGTAAATACCTATGTGTTTCGAAGGCTATTGAAAATATCATGAGGGCTTACCTTTATGAGGGTAAGGATAGATGTACTACGGTTTATAGCGGTATTGATCTTAATAAGTTCAAAGCAAATGAAAATGCTGATATTCATAGTATTTATGGCCTTGATAAATCACTAAAACTGGTAGTCAATACATCTGCACTGGCCGATCATAAAGACTATTTTACTTTTTTGGATACCGTTAAAATGGTGTCTGATCAGAGAAATGATGTACACTTTGTTGTTTTTGGTGACGGGCCAATGAAACAAGAAATTGTCAGCTATTCTCACAACCTTAATATAGACCGTGCTGTCACATTTGCAGGTTTTGTTGATAATATTCCAGCGCTGCTGCCTGATGCTGATGTGTTTTTAATTACTTCAAAAACTGAAGGGCTTGGCACCTCTATTATTGATGCTTTTGCCTGTAAAGTGCCTGTGGTAGCCACAGCTGCTGGCGGTATACCGGAGCTGATCATAGACCATAAAACAGGACTTTTGAATAATATTGGTGACGTTTCAAGCCTTACTGATAGCGTAATAAAGCTTTTAGATGATCAGGACTTGGTCAATCAGTTAACTAAAGGAGCTACAGAAAGGCTTCAATTGTTCACAAAGGAAAATACTGCTAAGGCTACCATTGAGGTATATAAGGAATTGATAGTGAATTAAGCTGAATAGGGTAAAAGGGCCTGATAAAGTTTCTGGATAGGCAACCCCACCACATTAAAATACGAACCTTCAATACGCTCAATACCAATCATCCCAATCCACTCCTGAATGCCATAAGCTCCTGCTTTGTCATAGGGTTTGTAATTCTCTATGTAGTAATTGATTTCATGATCTGTAAGAGGCTTAAAGATCACTTTTGTTGTGTCCGAGAATGTGGAGATATTGTCTTTTGTTACCAAGGCTACTCCGGTCATTACCTCATGACTTCTACCGGATATGGATTTAATCATGTCAAAAGCCTCGTGCTGGTTAGCCGGTTTAGCCAGGATTTTATCATCAACAATCACTACTGTGTCAGCGGTGATTACTATTTCATCTATAATCGAGTTTTGAAATGCTTTAGCTTTATTGCTTGCAATATATTCTGCCACCTGATGCACTTCCATGTCATCTGGAAATGACTCATCCACATCCATAGTCTTAACAGTGAAGGCAAAACCAGCTTCTTTTAACAGTTGACTTCTTCTGGGTGATTTAGAAGCAAGAATGAGAGGGCGACTTAAATTCATCTTCCTTGATTGAACTAAATAAATAACCACAAATTACTTTAGGGTAGAAATAAGTGGACTTTTGAGGCATTGTAAACCCGCTATAACAAACCTGTTTTACATCTTCCATCGAGATGTCGTTTGTAATTATAGCCATCTGAGCCTCATCAGTGATAACTTTGGCCAGGCAGTCGCTAAAACTTCTATCAAACTCTAATATGGAAGATGCCCGTTGATCCTTACCATGAATGCCAAGACATTTCTCAATAATAAAATAATGCATAACAGTCAGGTCCAGGGCTTTAATAGCATCAGGAAACTTCCACGTCATGGTATCCAGCATTTCGGGTTTGAGCCTCACTTTAATAGCAAAGTCTTTAAACAGCAGCCCAAAGGCCCATTGTTTGCCTAAAATTATCTCATTGATGCTATGTGCTTCCTCAACTGGCTTGATAATAAAATACTCTTCCAGTTTTTTTATCAACTCCGTAGGAGAGAAGTTCTCCAAGCCTTTAATAACCCTATGTGTAGGCAAAATTCTTAAGTCGTCTGCCTCTGTATTGGTGAGAAACATCAGGTGAAAATTATAGCCCTCATCACCTGTATGATTTGGATTGTTTTTCATCCTTTCCTGCCTGTAAATCATCGATCCCTCATAGCGATGATGTCCATCGGCCAATATGATTTTTTTATCTTCTATGACTTTAATAAACTTCCTGATAACCTCTGCATCATGGATAACACTTAACACATCGCGTACGCCCTGATAGTCTTCTGTCTCATAAATAGGACGAAGCATGCTTTCATCCATGTATTGCTCGAGCTCAAAATTTTCATCGGTGTATAGACCATGTGTTGGGCTAACATTCAGCTCTGTTTCTTTCAGAATGTCAATTCTGTCATTGACAGAATGGGGCATGGTATTCTCATGTCTTAGAATTACATTTTCATCCCAATGGTATGCTCTTATATTACAAATGAAGCCTTTCCTGCAATACTCACGCTGGCTTCCAGCCAATGTGAAATATTGATAATAAACATAGATTCCAGGTAATTCATCGTGCTGGATAGCACCTGTTTTTTTCCACTCTTCTAATGTTTTTTTAGAGTTGTGCGCAGCATTTTCTCCCTTTGGGACTGAAAGGTGTATTGAGTTATAAGGATTTTGATATAGTTTGTCACGCTGCTTTTGCGACACAACATCGAACAAAGGCGAAGTTATATCATCAATCCCTTTAGCCAACTCATCATTATATCTCCAAGCACGTAACGGTTTAATTTCTGCCATTATGCTATTACCTCCAGGCTCTTTTTTTCCATTTGCTCTCTGCTTTTACAGTAGCGTTGATGCTTTTGGTTTTTGATTTTTTACTATCTAAAATATGGGCTGCAAGCAAAGAAGCTACTTGTTCTTCATCCTTTGTTAGTGCAATTTTTAGATCTTCGGGGCTATAGTATTGATCAACAAACTTTGTATCGAATTTGCCTGACCTGAACGCCTCATGGTTAAAGACATATCTTCCAAACGCCAAAGTGGTTTCAATACCTACAATTTCATACTCATCTATTGCACGTATTATCCGGTCAATTGCCTTTTCTCTGGTATCTGCATATACAGTCATTTTAGCAATCATCGGATCATAATAAATGGGAATATCCATTCCTTCTTCAAACCCATCATCTATGCGTACACCAGGTCCTTCAGGACGCCTGTAAACAGTTAGATTTCCTATGTCTGGCAAGAAGTTATTGGCAGGGTCTTCTGCATATACACGCAGTTCAATGGCATGTCCGGTAAATGAAAGTTCTTCTTGTTTGAAAGGTAGTTTTTCACCTTCAGCAATTTTTATCTGCTCTTTTACCAGGTCAATGCCTGTTATTTCCTCTGTTACAGGATGTTCTACCTGTAATCGGGTATTCATTTCTAAAAAGTAGAAATTCAATTCATTATCAACAATAAACTCTACAGTACCCGCACCATAATAATTACAGGCTTTTGCCACGCCTACAGCTGCTTTACCCATAGCGTCTCTTACTTCTGGTGTAAGGCAAGAAGACGGAGCCTCTTCAATTACTTTCTGGTGTCTTCTCTGGATAGAACATTCTCGTTCAAATAGATGAACTATATTACCATGCTGGTCACCCAATATCTGGAATTCTATATGTTTGGGAGATGTGACAAACTTCTCAATGAAAACAGAGCCATCGCCAAAGGCAGATTTGGCCTCGCTGATTGCCCTGTTCATTTGCTCTTCAAAGGCAGCTTCTTTTTCAACAATCCGCATTCCTTTACCACCACCTCCGGCACTGGCTTTGATCAAAATAGGGTAGCCAATTTCTTTGGCAATAGCTTTTGCCTCGGGAATGTCATCAATAGCCTTCTCTGTTCCGGGTACTAATGGAACATCATATTTGGCTACTGCAGCTTTGGCTGCGAGCTTATCGCCCATAGTTTCAATGGCTGAAGCCGAAGGCCCAATAAATATCAATCCGTTTTCAGCTACTTTATTGGCAAAACCCGCATTTTCCGATAGGAAACCATAACCAGGGTGGATAGCATCTACATTAAGGTCTTTACATACTTTAATAATCTTGTCCTGATCAAGATATGAGCTGGAAGAAGCTGGTGGCCCTATGCACACCGCTTCATCGGCATAGCGAACATGCAAAGCATCTCTATCGGCTTCACTAAACACCGCTACAGTGCTTATACCCATCTCTTTGGCAGTCCGCATTATTCTTAATGCTATTTCACCTCTGTTGGCGATTAATATTTTCTTGATTTTTGGCATGGGAAAGGCTTAAAATAATGTCTCACAATGCTAAATAATTATTTGCTAAAAACTAAATCTGAGAATTATTAAAAGCAAAAGCACTTTTGATAAAACACTTAATTAATGTTAAGTTTGTGTGATTTTTTTAGAAAGCACGGTAGACAATTAAATAAAATTAGAGTGGATCTATTTGAAAAATTAAATGTAGAACAAGGTGCTTTAGGTAAGTTCGCTGACCTTCCTAAAGATTACTTTATGTTTCCCAAGTTAGAAGGTGAGATTGCACCTCGAATGAAGTTCAATGGTAAGGAGGTTTTGACCTGGAGTTTAAATAACTACTTGGGTTTAGCCAACCATCCTGAAGTAAGAAAGGCAGATGCTGATGCAGCTGCACAGTGGGGATTGGCTTACCCAATGGGCGCCAGGATGATGTCTGGAAACTCAGTGCATCACATTGATTTGGAAAATCAGCTTGCAGATTTTATTAAGAAGGAATCTGTAATGTTACTTAACTTCGGATATCAGGGTGTTCTTTCTATTATCGATGCTGTTGTTGATAGAAAAGATGTAATCGTTTATGATGCTGAATCTCATGCCTGTATTATAGATGGTTTGAGATTACACATTGGTAAAAGGTTTGTATACCCGCATAACAATATAGAGAATCTTGAGACACAGCTTAAGAGAGCTAAAAGAATAACGGATGAGACCGGTGGTGGTATTTTAGTAATCACCGAAGGAGTATTCGGTATGTCTGGAAATCAGGGTAACCTTAAAGATGTAGTTGCTCTTAAAGAGAAATATGGTTTCAGACTGTTTGTAGATGATGCTCACGGTTTCGGTACAATGGGTAAAACCGGTGCTGGTACAGGTGAGGAGCAGGGAGTTCAGGATCAAATCGATCTTTACTTCTCAACTTTCGCAAAATCTATGGCCAGTATTGGTGCCTTTGTAGGTGGTGATGAAAAAATCATAACCTATTTAAGATATACAATGAGGTCGCAGATTTATGCGAAGTCTTTGCCTATGCCGTTGGTAATTGGTGCAATTAAACGTCTTGAGTTATTAAGAACTAAGCCAGAGTTAAAAGATAACCTGTGGAAAGTTGTTAATGCACTGCAATCAGGATTAAGAGAGCATGGCTTTGATTTGGGATCAACTAAATCACCTGTGACTCCTGTATTGTTCCATGGTGGATTAGGAGAGGGTGGAAACATGACTGTTGACCTAAGGGAGAACTATAATATCTTCTGTTCAATGGTAGTATATCCGGTCGTTCCTAAGGACATTATTATGCTTCGACTGATACCAACTGCAGCACATACATTGGAAGATGTAAAAGAAACTATTGACGCTTTTGCCAGTGTAAAATCGAAACTTGACGATGGCGTTTATAGAAGAGAAGAAATAATGGCGATAAATAAGTAAAAAAGGTAAAAAAATGCGCTTAAATGGTTTAATTATAAACATTTTAAGTATATTGGCACCTCAAATTATTAACTGAAAAATTTCAATAACCTTAAAAATTATCAAGTATGAAAAGATTTGAAGAACTTAAAAATTTAGTTATGGGATTGGAGTCTGACTTCGAAAAATTCTATGACAAAAAAAATAATGCAGCTGGAACTAGAGTAAGAAAAGGAATGCAAGAATTGAAAAATCTTGCTCAAGATATCCGAGTTCAAGTTCAAGAAACAAAAAACAACGGTTAATCTTTTCAGATTAAAAATAAAAAAGGTGATCAATTTGATCACCTTTTTTTATATCTATACTTTAATAAAACAAGCTAGAATTTGCTCAGAGCTGCTTTTATATCAGTTTTAAGCTCCTTTGATGGAGGTAATAAAGGTAGTCTCACATGATCATCACAGACGCCTTGGAGTTTTAGCACATGCTTAATGCCTACAGGATTGCTCTCAACGTACATTAACGGATTAATGCTTAACAATTTGAAAGCAGCCTTAGCAGCAGCTTCATAATTGTTGTTGAAAGCATGCCCCTTCATTTCTTTAAATACATCGCTAAAAGCATTCGCCAACACCGATATAACTCCCTTTGCACCAATTGAATACAAAGGAACAGTAAGCATATCGTCACCAGATATTAATAAAAAATCTTCCGGTTTGTTAGCACTGATATACATGGCCTGTTCTAAACTCCCAGACGCCTCTTTGCTTCCAATAATGTTCTTGTGCTTAGCCAGCCTTAAGGTAGTAGCTGCTGTCAGGTTTGAAGCAGTTCTGCCAGGCACATTGTAAAGAATAACAGGAACAGGAGAGTTGTCTGCTATCAGCTCAAAATGCTTAATTATCCCTTCTTGCGATGGTTTATTGTAATAAGGAGATACAGATAATATTGCTTCTATGCCATCTAAATCCGTTGATTTAATGGTTTCAATGACCTGATGTGTATTGTTACCACCAATTCCATAAACTATAGGAAGGTTGGCCGTATTATTCTGTTTGACAAAATTTAATATTTCCGTCTTCTCGTCAGCTGTAGTTGTAGCGGACTCACCAGTAGTGCCTTGCACCACATAATAGTCTACACCCTGTTTGGCTGTATGTTGAAGCAATTTTTTTAAACCATCATAATCAATTGAACCATTCTCATTGAATGGCGTCACCAGCGCTACACCGGTGCCATACAATCTGTCAATACTCATTAAGAAAGAATTTTAGTGTATCTGTACATTTCTTCCACGAGCTTTTTGAGCTGACCCTTACCAGGAACCTGCACCATCATCTCGCAGAACATTTCATTTGACTCATCAAATTTGGCCACCCTGCATTTGGCCTTGCTCATGGCAAGCACATTCTGGATTAGCAGGTTGCTTTGTTCGTCAATATAAAATAGATAGTCAAATGACTTATTAGTAAACTTTGTGACGAATTCAGAATTAAATTTGCCCCAGAATGAAATGTCCTTTTCTGTGAAGAAGTCAAAGAGAAATTCGTGGTTTTCTTTTTTGTGTGGCAGGTAGGCAAGCACATCAACCTTTTTACCATCCTCTTCCAGGCTTTTAACAAACGACTTGATGATTTCGTGCTTTTCCCTTGTATCTATTGTGAACACTATGCCAACGTTGCTCACCATATTATAAGACATGCTTCCACGAGGAATCATATTCTTTTTGAGATGGCTTTTGGCTTTGAACGTAAGTATTCTTTTTGATAACATGTTAAGCACCAATCATTTGTCGGAAATCATCTTCAGAAATTATTTTAACCCCTAATTTTTCCGCTTTTTCCTTCTTGGCAGGACCCATTTTGTCGCCTGCCAATAAAAAATCTAATTTACCGGATATGGCTGAAATTACCTTACCGCCATGATTTTTAATTACTTCTTTTATTTCGTCACGGCCGTAATTTTCGAACACTCCAGAAACAACAAAAGACTTGTCTGCGAGAGTGCTGGATTCGAGGGTAACTTCCTTTTCTTCAATAACAAACTGAACACCTGCAGCTTTTAGTTTCTCAATGTCTGTAGTATTCTTCTCATCGCTAAAATATTGAATAACACTTTGGGCAATCCGTTCACCTATTTCAGGAACTTCAATCAGCTCATCATAAGTTGCTGCTGCTAAAGCGTCAATATTTTTAAAATGGCAGGCCAGCTTCTCCGCAACTGTTTTACCAACAAATCGGATTCCTAATGCAAACAACACACTCTCAAAAGGAGTGGATGTGGAGTTTTTAATGCCATCAAGCAGATTTTTAGTACTTAAGTCCTTAAAACCCTCTAAATCAAATATTTGATCATAGGTTAATTGGTAGAGATCGGCAGGACTGGTGACATACCCTTTTTGATAAAGCATATCAATAGTGCGTTCACCCAGACTATCGATGTTCATGGCTTTGCGCTGAATGAAGTGTTCGATTTTGCCTTTTATCTGAGGTGGACAGCCCAATGCGTTGGTGCAATAATGAACGGCCTCACCTTCATACCTAACC
This sequence comes from Fulvivirga sp., assembly GCF_040218215.1. Taxonomy (NCBI): domain Bacteria; kingdom Pseudomonadati; phylum Bacteroidota; class Cytophagia; order Cytophagales; family Fulvivirgaceae; genus Fulvivirga; species Fulvivirga sp. Next base: position 44,011 of record NZ_JAVJQL010000002.1, on the reverse strand, counting down.
AGTTCAGTACCGCATTCTGGACAATGCGTGATATATTCCAAAGGCTTACTGTCTGATTTTCTTTTAGAAACATCTACATGAGTCACTTTGGGGATAATCTCACCGCCCTTTTCAACAAAAACCATATCTCCAACCCTAATGTCCAGACGTTCTATTTCGTTGGCATTATGGAGTGATGCACGCTTTACCGTTGTTCCGGCTAATAAAACCGGTTGAAGCTCTGCTACAGGTGTGATAGCACCTGTTCTGCCTACCTGATAGGTAATGCCTCGTAATAAAGTAACTGCAGCTTCGGTTTTGTATTTATAGGCAATGGCCCATCTTGGACTTTTGGCCGTAAAACCGAGCTTATTTTGTTGATGAATGCTATTAACTTTTATTACAATGCCATCAGTATCTAAGGGCAGGTCAAGCCTTTTGGTTTCCCATCCAGCTATGTAGGCCAACACTTCATTAATATCCTTACACTTTTTGAAAGTGGGAGAGATGTTGAAATTTAAAGACTGTAGCTTAAGTATTGCCTCTTCATGTGTAGCAACACCTATGTCTTCACCAATCATAGAATAGAGGTAGCAATCGAGCTTCCGTTTGGCCACCATTGATGAGTCCTGCATTTTCAAACTACCCGAAGCAGTATTTCTGGCATTTGCGTAAAGTTCTTCACCCTGTTCTTCACGCTCTTTGTTAAGTTTCAGAAACATTTCTTTGGGCAGAAATGCTTCACCTCGAACTTCAAAGAAGTCAGGGTAGTCACCGTTTTTAAGTGATAATGGGACGGTCCTTATAGTTCTAATATTATTGGTGATATCATCACCTCTGGAGCCGTCTCCTCGTGTTACGCCCCTTACCAATTTTCCATTTTCATAGGTAAGGCTAAGCGCTACGCCATCAAATTTTAACTCGCAGAAGTACTCATAAGGTTCATTACCAAGCCCTTTAGCCACTCTTTTATCAAACTCTTCCAAATCTTCTTTGGAGTAGGTATTGCCCAAAGAAAGCATTGGGTAGCGGTGATTTACCGTCTCAAAATTTTTGGTGATCGTACCGCCAACCCTCTGAGAAGGAGAATCATCTTTTTTAAGTTCAGGAAAAGCCTTTTCGAGTTCGATAAGTCTTTCTAAAAGCTTATCGAACTCGAAATCAGAAATTTCAGAAGTGTCTTTTTGATAATACAGATCATTGTAATAATTGATCTTTTGAGAAAGGCTTGATATTTCCTGGCTGGCTTTTTCCTTGTTCATGGATTTTACTTAGTCGGGTCTGTAAATGGTTTAATTGCAGTAAAGTCAATTACATTGTCAGATTTATCTACATCGGCTAATCTACCAGAAGGATCGATTTCTACTTTTGAAATCTCGGAAGAATTCTTATTTAATTCGAAAGTATAAGTAGGGTAGGTCCATGGCCATGCTTCTGCTGTTGTTCTTTGCATTTCCTTATTTTCTGCTGGCTTACTGCCTCTCATAATTCTTAGCGGAATATAAACCATCTCTTTCGACCCATCTTTATAAGTTATTTCCAAGTCGATAGGCATGATCATTTCACCCTGACGCTCCAGCGTGATATATGTTTTATCACCATTGCCAGCTATTGTTTTGATGCTGTAATCAATTTGGTCGGTTGTGTAAACAAAATCTTCAAGATACCAGTCAAGTTGTAAGTCAGATACCTTTTCCATTGCCCTGAGAACATTGATAGGTGTTGGGTGCTTAAACTTCCACTCGTTATAGTACCTTCTCATTCCTTTCATAAAAGTATCAGTACCCAAAATGTAGTTTAAGCCAATAAGAAATACTGCACCTTTTGAGTAAGCATTTCTTCCATACGATCTATTGGTATGATAATGATCTGCATGAGTGGTTAAGGGTTCTTCAACGCCACTTGTTGCCATACTAACATAGCTTCTGATAGATCCACCATAAACATCAGCTTGTGAAGGATCATCAGGAAGGAGATAGTGCATGGTAATGTCTGATGCATATGAAGTAAAGCCTTCATCCATCCACTCATTCAGGCTTTCGTTGTTGGCTAAAACGCCTTGATACCAGCTGTGGATCATTTCGTGAACGCTCACACCTAAAAGGCTCGTAAAGCTTCTGTTACCTGTAATAAGCGTGGCCATTGGGTATTCCATACCTCCATCACCACCTTGAATAAATGAGTACTGCTCATATGGATATACACCAAACTCTTTATTCATAAAAGTCATGGCTTTAACCATATACTCGGGTAATTTGGCCCATGCCTCTTTGTTTTCTTCAGTCTCCTCATAGAAGAAATGCATCATTGGTCCGTTAGGAACTTGCGCTGTAACGTGCTTATAGTCTGGGTCAGCAGCCCACATGAAATCATGCACCATTGGGGCTTTGAAATGCCAGGTATTTTTGGCGTTTTTCTTATTTACTTTACTGTTGTCTGTTGCATAACCATGACCTATTTCATCTGCATTTTGTAAATATCCGGTGCCACCAATTGTGTATGCAGAATCTATACTGATTTTAACATCAAAATTTGACCATATGCCGTGAAATTCACGACCTATGTATGGATTGGTATGCCATCCCAGGTAATCATATTCTGCCACTTTAGGATACCACTGAGCCATGGAGTACCTGATGCCTTCTGCATTGTCCCTACCAGACCTTCTAATTTGGATTGGAACCTGAGCCTCAAACTCCATTTCAAGTGTAGACTTTTTGCCCGGGAGTATTGGCTTGTTGAGAACGACCTCCAGGATAGTGCCCTGAACATTATTAGCCACCTTTTTACCGTCTTGCTTTAATGAAAGGATGTGTTGGTAACCTATTTCATCATCTTTTAGCTTTGATATCCTTGAACCAACTCTTCTATCCGGATCAGAAATATTTAACGAACGAATGTCCATCATGCTGCCAGGCTGAAATGCATTAAAATAAAGGTGATAGTACACTTTTGTCAGTGTATCAGGCGAGTTGTTGATGTACACAACTTTCTGCGTGCCTTGCAGTTTATTGGTGGTTACATCCATATCAATTGACATGGTATATTCAGCACTCTGTTGCCAGTATGTTGTATTTTGCCCAAAAGACAGGGCAGTGGTTAAAAAAAGCAGGATTGTTAGTCTAATTGTATTCATATAACTGTGTTTAGATTCAAAATTATTATAAGAAATTAATCTACTCAAGACCTTCTAAAGTCTTGTTGATCTCGTCTTCTGTTTTTCTGAGCTTATCTTGGCAGACTTTTACCAGATCAGCGGCTGTTTTTACTTTTTCAGAAAGCTCGTCAACTGTTAAATCGCCACTTTCTATCTGCTCTATTATCCCTTCCAATTCAGTAAGAGCCTCTGTATAGTTTAATTTCTTCTTACTCATTGATTTCGGCAATTTTACTATTAATTGTCATTTTATTCGTTGTGGTTACTATAATATCTCCAATACTCAATTTCTGACTTCCTATAGGCTTTCCATTTTTGCTGGTCATGGTGTAACCGCGTTTTAAGATGTTTTGAGGGTTGAGGTGATCAATAATCTTTGCTTTTAGCGTTAACTCTGAGTCCAGGCTTGATAGCTGGTGCTTTAAAGCTGTTTTCAGATTCGATTTAAGGGTATTTAGTCTATAATTTTCATTGACCTGAACCACCTTCCCTGAGCTTTTAATCTTAGAAACAATTTGATTAACCCGCTGCTGTTCAAACTTTAGGCTTTGGAGGACTATTTTTGATAGCTGCTCAAACTTCTGAGTTAGTTCAATCTCAAAATCCATATTTACATTAATGATCCATTCGGCCACAGCGGTAGGGGTTTTTAATGACCTGAAGGCTATCATATCCAGCACCGACTCATCGCGCTCATGACCTATTCCAGATAAAATTGGTAATGGAAACTGACAGCAGTGTGCAGCTAGTTCATAGTCATCAAAACAATCCAGGTCTATTTGTGAACCCCCGCCTCTTATAATTACCACACCATCAAATTCCGAATTTGAATTATGTATGGCTAGCAAGGCATTGATCATGGATTCAGGAGCGGTATTTCCCTGCATAATAGACTTGAACAGCGTAACATCGAACTTGTAACCGTACCTGTTGCTGTCCAACTGGTTTAGAAAATCTTCATAGCCAGCAGCAGAAGGTGAGCTGATCACAGCAATTTTCTTCATCACTCTTGGTGCCTCAAGGGACTTGTTGAGATCAAAAACCCCATCTTCTTGTAATTTTAGAATTACCTCCTGACGTTTTCGTGCCCTTTCACCTAATGTAAAGTTGGCATCAATGTCCCTGATGTTATAACTAAGACCATAGAGCTCATGAAACTGAACATTAAGATTACAAAGTATTTTAAGTCCCTGCTGTAAAGACTGTCCAGTCATTTTCTCAAACCATAATGACAGGTTCCTATAGTTATTTGCCCAAATGGTAGCCCTTGACTTGGCAATTATGTTGTTGTTTTCTTTTTCGACCAACTCAAGATAGCAATGCCCATTTTGATTGACTCTTAATTCTCCAATCTCAGCAATAACCCAATAACTGGCATCCAGATGCCCATCAAGTGTTTTTTGAATTAGTTTGTTAAGTTGAAAAAGAGAAAGGTGCTCCATGATTGAAGCACCAAATTTATTTAATTAATCACCTATCTTAATGGTTTTATTTGAATAATATACAAGTGGTATTTTTTGGATTTCATTTGTAAAGAGATGCGCATCTGAATCAAAATAATGCCGTTGTCTAATCATTTTATTGAGATATCTTTAAATATATCAGGACATTTTGCTAATTCATTTGTTTGCAGAACAGGATCGTGTTTGAGGAAAATGAAAATTTCGAATATTGAAATTATTTATTTCTTTTTACGAATTTCGAGCATGTCGCAAAACCAATAGTCTACTGAAATGAAGAACTTATTACTCGTAGAAGATGAAATACATGTTGTATCATTCATCAAAACTGGATTAACCGAAGAAAAGTTTGACGTAACTGTGGCTTTAGATGGTAAGACTGGATTGGAATTAGCATTGCAAAATAGTTTTGATTTAATCATTTTGGATATTATGCTTCCAGAAATGAATGGTCTAGAAGTGTGCAGTGCCATAAGAAAAGTAGATCCTACAACTCCAATTCTATTTTTAACAGCCCTGGGGGCAGCAGAAAATGTTGTGTTAGGGCTAAATAACGGGGCAGATGATTACTTGGTAAAACCATTTAAGTTCATTGAGCTGTTAGCAAGAATAAATAGTTTGTTACGTAGAACTAACGGCTCAATTTCTGTCACTAAATTAGAAGAGCGGGATAATATATACTCATTTGATGATTTGGAGTTAGATGATGACGCAAAGACTGTTAAGAGGAAGGAGGTTAAAATTTCATTGACCACAACAGAATACCGTTTGTTACTATACTTTTTAAGGAACAAAAACAGAGTGCTATCCAGAACAGACATACTTGAAAATGTCTGGGATGTCAACTTTGATATGGGCACCAATGTGGTTGATGTTTATGTTAACTACCTTAGAAAAAAGATTGATCTGGGTGATGGCAATAAAATTATTCATACAGTTGTTGGGATGGGTTATGTTTTGAAGATTGATAACTAAACCTTGATTAAGACATTTTGAGTGCATCAGGAAAAACCATATTACTAGTTATCTCTACATTCTTCAGCATCATTCTGCTGTTTAGTATTTTTATTTATTGGTCTGTATCAAATTATAACCATGCAGATTTTTATACGCTTCTTGATATGAGGGCCAAAACTTTTATTAATAATTCCTTTCCGGATGTGAACCATGACATTGATAATAAGGATGAAGACGTGCTTGACAGGGTGCCTCATGAACGCGATTATATATTTACGGCCAATTCTGACAGTGCCTTCACCGACAATGCCAGGTTTTTGGAGTTGCCTTCTGATTTTTTCTACCAGGTAGTTAATAACGGGGAAGCCAATTATAGGGATGGAGCCCAGTATTTTAAGGGTGTGTTGTTAGAACGCGGTAGTAGCAAGTACATTGTAATTTCAAGTGCAGAGAATTATTTTGAAACACATCATGAAACTTATTTAAAAAAAGTACTGCTTATTGCTGTTATTATAGCCGTATTAATCTCTATTCTGATTATCTATAATTTCCAAAAGTATATTTCCAAACCATTGCGTGAGATTACTAACAAAGTGAAAGAAATAAGCTCTGAAAACTTACACTTGCGGCTTGATAATGAAAATAGTAATAATGTTGACTTGAAAGAGCTGGTCAACACTTTTAATACAATGTTAGACAGGATTGAAACATCATTTGAGACCCAAAACAATTTTATCAGCAATGCTTCTCATGAGCTTAGCACTCCATTAACAGCAATTATAGGTATTGCAGATGTTACCTTGGTCAAACCACGGGATCAGAAAAGCTATATTGAAGCTTTTGAAGTAATACTAGAGCAAGCTGAGAGTTTAGACCAAAAGACAAAAGCTCTATTGTTTTTAGCTCAAACTGGTTTTAATGGGAAAGCCCAGAAATTTGATAAACTCAGAGTAGATCAGCTCATTTTGGACGTGCAAGAGACACTCAAAAAGATTAACCCCAAAAACCAGATTAAACTTGATTTAAACCTTTTGCCGGAAAATCCGATGAAACTGAAGGTTAATGGTAATGAACAGCTTCTCCATCTCGCATTTAGTAATGTAATAAGTAATGCTTGTAAGTATTCTAATTTTGCTGATGTGATAGTATCTATTGGTGCTTCAGAAAACAACGTTTGGATTGTTGTAAGGGATAGTGGTATTGGAATTCCGAAAACTGAGCTTCAATTTATCTATGATCCTTTTTTTAGGGCATCAAACACAAAGCCATTTGAAGGTTATGGAATTGGGCTTCCACTTACAAGAAACATAATAAGAATGCACAAAGGCGAATTAATAGTATCGTCTATTCAAAATCAAGGTACTACAGTTCAAATCAAATTGCCCTTTTGGGAAGGTTCTACAAGAGTGGAATAACTCATTCTTTATATTCTAATCTTATTTTAATGTTTACCCTGCAATTCTAATTTTATTCTAATTCTATTTTAAATAGTCTCTAATGTGGGGGTAATAGCTTTGAACAAATTAAAATTTAAAGCTATGGGCAAGAATATATTAGTTCCTATTGATTTCAGCATAGAATCATTAAATACATTAAAAAAAATGATGCAGGAAAGTACTGGTACTTTCAATATCATACTTCTACATGGTGCGTATATGTCCACCTCAATAACTGAGTTGTTGTTTTATTCTAAAGATAAATTGATCAAAGAATTGAGCAACGATGAATTCAACGAAGCTATTCATATATTAAAAAACAAGTATGACTCCAATATTGAGTCCATAAGAATCGATATTTTCAGCGGTTATAACCGTGCGGCTTTTAACAATTATGTCGAGGCTAATGCAATTGACGAAGTGGTGGTTGCTACTAACTTTCAATACAAATTCAACAATAAGAAGAGTTTTGACTGGCTGCCTTTGGCTTATAAGGCCAATGTTAAAATACATGAATTGCAAATCCATCAGGAAATGATAATGCCCGAAAAGGGTCAGCTGGCAGAAATATTTTATGATAAAATGGCTGTTGGCCAAAAGTAAGGCGCTGTCATGAAAATCGGTATTATCTATGTGTTTTCGCTGCTGATCATTGTGGTTGGGTTTGGTACAATGATGTCTTTTTCCATAAGTCCTGAGGTAACGATTATGGGAGAATGGAAGGAGGCTTCATGGGAGTATGAAAGGTTAGATGGCTATGGGCAAAGCCTGAATGAAGAACATACTGATTTAACTGCTGCTGTTAAAAATTTACTAGGACAACACCTGGTTATTCATGAAGCAGAAGTTTGGAATTTTAAACCTGACGGTAAATTACTGCTGACTGGCAATGGTGAAGAAAAGGAAGTGGATTGGAGGTTAAAGGGAAGAGGGCATATTTTAGAAATAAGGTACGACAAAACCAATATTGAACGCTACAACCTTTCAGCACTCGATAACAACTCCATGGTGCTACATTTTGAAGCCGATATGCAAGCTAGGGGCATTGCCAAATTAACTTTTAGCAAGACAAATTTTAATTGATATGTTAAGTAAGTTTAGTAATAGCAGAAGTTTAGCCGATAACCTAAAACTCGGTGTTCTAACAGCTTTTGTGGCGGGTATGGTCAATGTTGCTTCTTTACTGATTTTTTTCGCATTTACATCAAATGTAACCGGACATTATGCAATTCTTGCTTCGGAAATAGCCAAAGGAAACTTGTATCAGGTGGGTGTTGTGTTGAGCTGGATATTCCTGTTCTTTTTTGGTGGATTCCTATCCAATTTTATTGTTATTCATCTTAAAGACTATAATAACTATTTGGCTCATTCATTACCAATTTTATTGGAAATTGCTTGTTTGATGACTGTAGGAGTGTATGGGGAATACTTCTTTAAGGAAACATTATTGGAGACTGAATTTATTCTTGCGCTAATGCTTTTTGCTATGGGGCTTCAAAATGGCCTTACAGCCAGCATATCAAATTTTTCGGTCAAGACCACTCACTTAACAGGAACTACCACTGAACTTGGAATGCTTTTTTCAATGTTCACAAAAAGGGAGTTTAGAAATAATAAGCCATTGCGGCAAAAGGCAATACTACTTTTTTCCATTATGATAACTTATCTGATAGGTGCTATTGTAGCGGGTTTACTGTTTACTAAAATAGGTTTTAAGGTATTTTATTTTGTGAATATATTTTTGTTAGTAGTAATCACCTATGACTTATCCAAAGTGAAATTCTACAGAAGGTTAGTTAAACAAAAAATAAGAATTACTCCCAGTGTCAATAACCTTAATAAACAGAAGGCTTATTTAAATTATGATAAGTTAGGTGAGACTAAAAAAGAGAAAGAAACCCTCGTATATGATTAGAGTTTGTTAGTGTAAGGTGTGATAAATGAGAGAGGCCTCCTGATTTAAATATCGGAGGCCTTAATTTTGGCATTCTTTAAATGCCTGTTGTTCACACCTAAATTAAAATTCCCTGAAAGTCTCTAAAAGCCCAGCGTTTTTACCTTTAAACCTTACAACAAGGAGTGGGTGATTCATTTTATCATTTACCATTTTTTCTGCCAAACTACCTAAGAAAAGAGCCGCTGCAGCAGTACGCCCTTTGGCACCAATGATGATAAAATCAGGATGGATCTGATCAGCCAAATCATAAATGTCGCTGGCCAGGTTGTCATTAACATCCTGAGAATATACTTCACTAATTTTTATTCCCCTTTTGTCGATCTTCTTCATGAATTTAGCAAAATCCTGCTGTGCATTCTTTTTCATGATTTCAGAAAATTCTTCAAATGTTTTGCCGGTGTAGTGATAACCAGCAGGCACGCTGTACACGTTTTGACAAACAATTTCAGTATAACCACCAATTCTTATTGAGAAATCAATGGTTTGATCCAGAGCAAGTTTGGAATAGCTGGAGAAGTCAATGGGAACCAACATCTTGTCAGCTTTTGGAGTCACATTTTCCGGAACTATCAAAAGATTACAACTGGCTCTTCTGGCCAGGCGCATTGTTGTAATGCCATTTCCATCCAGGGTTTTCTTTTGGCCAACAATAATTAGATCGGCACCACTTTTTTCAGCTATCTTCAACAGGTCACCAGCCTGGCCTTTTTTAGCACTAATGACCAACTTAACCTTCTTTTCAGGTTTGAAATGAGTGTCAATGGATGCTTTTAATTTTTCTTTTCTTTCTTTTAATGCATTTTCAACGAGCTCAGGAAATTCCTTCTTGACATCTGAAGGCAAATTCAGATTTCTGACAATATTTACAAACTCTACTTTCTCGGCAGAAGTATGATCTACAATAAAAGATGCGTACTTAATTAGTGTTTCGTCAAGTGCCGATGTGTCAAGACCTACTAAAATGTTCTTAAACGGTTCCATGTTCCCAATTTTGCCGCAAAGGTAACAATACGCAATAGTATTATAACTATTTAATTCCTAAATATTTAAAGATAATATTACATCTGAAAGCATCTCAATTTGCTCTTTAGAATGAGTCGGGAAATTGGCAATTCTTACCTGACTGGCTTTAAATTTTCCATAACCCGATCCAATGATCAAACCTTTGGCGGCAAGTGCATTCATCACTTTGGTAGGGTTCGTGCAGTTGATGACAGCAGTTGTTTTTGACCTGTTCTTTTCAGCTTCAACAAAATGGCTCAGAAATGGAGACTCATTGACTGTGTGTTGAATAGCAGCATGTTTGTAATTTGTCTCAATATGTATTTGCTGAGTCCCTTTTAGAAGCATATCTTCTGTTACTTTACTCAGAAGATACATGTTAAAGACATTAGGAGTTTCTGGTGTTTGGTTGCTTTTTGCTTTGGCTTCCAGCTCAGGCAAGCTATGGTAGGAGCCAATACTCATTCCTTTATTTAATAGTTGTTGAGATTTTTCAATGCATCGATCATTGACAATCCACACACCTAGACCTGCAGGAAGGCCAAAACACTTTTGAACCGAAAAATAAGTAGTATCGACTAATGAAAAGTCAATTGGCACACCTGGAGCAATGGAAACAACGTCTAGGGCAATCAGCTGATCTGGAAAGGCATTTCTTATTTTCCTTACATCTTCCATTTCATGCATAACACCTGTGCTGGTCTCATTGAAAGTAATGGCTATCAGTTCACTAGTTTCAGGAATCAAGACTTTCTCCACATCTACAATCTGACCTTCTTCTACGGTTTTGCCCAACCCGCTTTTGTTAAGGTTATTGACGATAGATTGAAACTTTGATGAGAATGAGCCATTTACAAAGTGGAAAGATTCCCTTTCTATCAAATTTTGACCAATCCTTTCCCAAATTTCAGTGGCAGAAGCTGTAAAAAAGACATGATATCCCTCAGGAAGATTTAATAATGCTTTGATGTTACTCACACATTGAGAAAATATAGCCTCAAACGCCTTGCTTCTGTGAGAGATAGAACCAATATCATTCTTAATGGCTGATTTAAGATGTTCTTCAACAGTGAAGTACAGTTGTGATGGGCCGGGGGTGAAGTATAATTTTTTCATAGGTTTATGTTAAGCCCATTCGTCTATTTCCAACGCTTCCAAAATATCCGCCAACTCATCATAATCTTTATAACCAGGTCTTATTTCAGATCCTGCTGAAATAGCAATGCCATAAGCATTTGTTTCTTCAAGCAAACTGTCAAGATTATCTACAGCAACGCCATAACCAATCAAAACTTTATGAGTAGTTGCTACTTTTTTAATGATTTCTATTTCTACAGGGGTAATGTCATCATTGTTTTTACTAACTATAACAAGATCTACACCTTCAAAAGGGCTGTTGTTAAGATTAGCTACATCTATGTTTAAAATCTTTTTAACAGATGCATCAATCGAATTTAGAGCACTTAGATTACTACTTTCAATGTAACCAACCTGATAGCTAGATGTAATACTTTCTACATCAATTTTTTCCTTATCCGCTAGCTCACCAACAAACTCAACCCCAGATGTCCAGGAGGTAATTTCATCGTATTTTTCTGGAGAGATGTACCCATCACTGTTAGGGTTAACGCAAAACCCCATAAGATTTACATTCATGCCTGCACAGTATCTTGCATCTGATAAATTGTTTACACCGTTTATTTTTACGAAGGTTTTGAGTGCCATTTATGATATAGATTTTTCTAATTAGCTGATAAGATTATTCAATAAATAAAGTCAGGCAAAACTAAATGAAATTAACTTGCTTTGCAGCCGAACTTAAAAAATTGATAATTAAATGGCAGTAACAGTTTTAAACGATTCGAATTTTAACGAGACTTTAGCGACTAACAAAAAAACAATAGTTAAATATTTTGCAGGATGGTGTGGTAGTTGCAGGTTGTTCGCACCTAAATTCAAAAGGCTTTCTGATGATGAAAGGTTTACTAACATCAATTTTGTGGATGTTAACGCAGAAGAAAATCCAGAAGCACGAAAGCTAGCTGGCGTTACCAATTTGCCATATTTTGCAGTATTTGAGGGGGATAAGTTGGTAGGGAGTGTTGCTTCCAGCAAAGAAGATGCAGTTTTAGAATTGCTGGCTAAAGTCAACTAAAAAATAAACTTCATTAAGGTTTAATATCTATATTTGAGCAATAAACACGGTCTTTAATGGTTATAAAGACTGTGTTTTAATGTTCATGAAATACACATCATACTTCTATATTTTTTTACTGGTTGTAGTAGGCTGCAGCGATACGGAACTGGAGCCTGATGCATCCATTTATGGCTATGAGTATTTTCCTCTAGCCACTGGTACCTACCAAATTTTTAATGTATCTCAAACCGATTATTTGAATACAGGGGAGGCAGTAACTAGTGATTTTCAGATCAGGCATGAAATAGAAGAATCATTCATTTCTGCTGAACAGGAGACATTTATCATTAATAGATTTACTCGAGCAAATGAAAATGAGGACTGGGAATATCTAAATACGTGGCAAAGTAGAAGAACTGAATTTAACGCCATTGTAACCGAAGGAAACCGTTCCCTTCTAAAGCTTGTCTTTCCTATTGAAGCAGGCGCTGCATGGAACGGAAACTCTTTTAACTCATTGGAACAAGATACTTATGTTATTGATAGTTTAGGTTTCTCATTTAGGTTAAATGAAGTGGATTTTGAAAACACACTGACTGTTATTCAGGCTGACAACCAAGATTTTATAGTTTCTCTTGATACTCGTTTTGAAATATATGCTAAAGATGTTGGTCTTGTGTATAAAGAAATAGTCAACCTTAACTACTGTGCTGATGAAAACTGCCTTGGACAGGAAGTTGTTGAAACGGGTATGGAATACAGACAGGCACTGCTAGAATATGGAGAGCTTTAAAAACATATTATCATTTCTATTAATTTTTACTACTTGTTTATCTTTTGGTCAGGCTAGGTATGTGGTTCATTTAAAGGATAAATCCAATTCACCTTTTGAAGTTTCTAACCCGTCAGAATACTTATCAAACAGGGCTATAGAAAGGCGTGCAGCTCAGAGTATAGAAGTAACAGAAGAAGACCTGCCTGTTAATCCAGATTATCTTGATGAAATTGAAAATACTGGAGCAGAAGTTTTTTTTACGAGTAAATGGTTTAATAATGTATTAGTGCAAGCCTCAGAAGCTGAGGTTGCCTCAATCGAACTCCTCTCTTTTGTTGATAGTGTGGAGTTTGTTGCTCCAGGAGAGAAGCTAAAATCTAATTCCAGAATGGCTGATCTGGAAGATGGGGAAGGAACTGAGGCTTTACAAACAGATTTCCAAAACAATTTAATAGGCGTACAAGAGCTTCAGAATGAAGGGTTTCTTGGCGAAGGAATTATTATAGCTTTTATGGACGGTGGTTTTTTAGGTGTTGATAACACCAGCCCATTTGAGCATTTATTTAATGACAATAAAATAAAGTGCCAATACAATCTTGTGGAGAATGATAACAATCCATTTCAGTATCTTCAGCATGGTACACAGGTATTAAGCACTGTTGTAGCTAAAATATCAGACACCTATATAGGAGTAGCTCCAGAGGCTGACATTATGCTTTTCATAACTGAGGATGATTCAGGCTCAAGGTCTGAATTTAGAATAGAAGAATATAATTTTCTTTATGCTGCTGAAATGGCTGATAGTGCCGGAGTAGACATCATTAACGCCTCTGTTGGGTACAATACTTTCGATTCTGCATATATGAACTATACCTATGAGCAGATGGACGGCAATACTACGGTTATTACCAGAGCCGCTGAAAAGGCTTTTACTAAGGGAATATTGGTAGTAACCAGCGCAGGAAATGAAGGAACAAGTTCCTGGCAGTATGTTACTGCGCCTGCTGATGGGCCAAATGTACTAAGCATAGGTTCTGTTGAGAGTAATCTGTCAAAATCGAGCTTTAGTTCTATTGGCCCAACTGCTGACGGACGGATTAAACCGGATTTAATGGCTTATGGCAGATCTACTGCCTTGATTGGACAAAATGGAAATGTTGGTAGCAACTCAGGCACTTCATTTGCCTCACCTCAGGTAGCGGGTCTTGCAGCTTTATTATGGCAGAGAAATCCCGAACTTACCAATAAAGAGCTATTCGACTTGCTTTTATCATTAGGTAGTCAAGCCAATAACCCTGATAATTTATATGGACATGGTATACCCAATCATGTAATGGATATAACAGCTATTGATGACCTTAAGGATAAAAATTTATTAGTTTATCCAAACCCATTTAGCAGTGAACTTCAAATTAATAGCCTGGTTGCTCATCGTTTATATCATTTTAATGTTATTGATGCCACGGGAAAAATGCTAAGAGAAATCACCGTTAATTCCGACTATGATGGAACTGTTACATTGGATTTGGATGATGTCAATGCGGGCTTTTATTTGCTTGAAATACAAGGTGACTCAGGTAACCCTTCAATCCATCGTATAGTAAAGTACTAATAGTTAATTTTTCTATCTTTGTCGGTATGAGAACTCCTATCATTGCCCCATCGGTTTTAGCAGCTGATTTTGCTAATATTCAACGTGATGTCGAGATGCTAAATGCCAGTCAGGCCGACTGGATCCACATAGATATTATGGATGGGGTTTTTGTTCCAAACATATCTTTTGGCTTGCCTGTAATGAAGGCTATTAATGAACATGCTACCAAGCCTTTGGATGTACATTTGATGATACAGAACCCTGAAAACTATGTCGAAGCCTTTAAAAAAGCAGGAGCCGAGATAATTTCAGTACATTATGAAGCTTGTAATCACCTACACAGAAATTTACAGCAGATTAAGGCACTTGGCTGTAAAGCCGGTGTGGCCATCAATCCTCATACTAATGTTCAGCTATTAGAAGACTGCATTCAAGACATAGATCTGGTTTGTCTCATGTCTGTCAACCCGGGTTTTGGTGGTCAGAAATTCATTGAGAATACTTATAAAAAAGTAAGGCAACTGAAGGAAATTATTAGTGATGCGAATGCTGGTACATTGATAGAAATTGATGGTGGAGTGAATCAGGAGAATGCTCCTAAATTGATAGAGGCAGGAGCAGATGTATTAGTCGCTGGCAGTTTTGTTTTTAATTCTGAAAACCCAATTGATACTATTTCTAGTCTTAAGAGCGTTTAAGATTAATAGTTGTTTTTGATGAGGCTTTCCGCACTTGTTCTTTTATTCTCTTTAATAACCTCTTTTTCCTCGGCTCAGGGACAGGTAATATCAGGTGCCGTTACAAATCAGGCTGGTCTGCCACTTGAAGGTGTTAATATTACCTTAAAAGGTCAAAATAAAGGAACTGCTACAGATAGTGAAGGCCGCTTCACATTAAGTTTAAGCAATGTAGATTCTATAATAATTGTTTTTTCTTTTGTCGGTTATGTCTCCGCTGAAAAAGAGGTCACGCAAACAGAAACCAATCTCAATATTGTTTTAATAGAATCAACAGAGCTGCTGGATGAGATTAAAGTGACTGGTAACAGAGATGAAACGGTCGGTCCAAGTGTTACTAAGCTCGATCCAAAATCAGCGGAGCTACTTCCTACACCTTTTAGGGAATTTAATAAGATATTAGTTACACTGCCTGGTGTTGTTAGTAACAATGAGTTGTCTTCAACCTATTCCGTTAGGGGAGGGAACTTTGATGAAAATCTCGTTTATGTAAATGACATTCCTATATACCGGCCTTTTTTGGTCACTAATGGTCAACAGGAAGGCCTTAGTTTCATTAATTCTGATCTGGTAAGTTCTGTAGAGTTTTCTGCAGGAGGTTGGCAAGCCAAATATGGAGATAAGCTGGCTTCTGTTCTTAATGTTAAATATAAAACACCTGAGAAGTTTGCAGGATCCATTAGTGGAAGCCTATTAGGTGGGAGTATTCATTTTGAAGGAGCAACTAACAATGAAAGACTAAATTATACTGTTGGAGCCCGTCATAAGTCGTCAAGATATCTTCTCAATACACTGGAAACTAATGGTCAATACCTGCCTAAATTCACGGACTATCAGTCATATATCAATTTTAATGTTGGGAAGAAAGAAGATAAGAATCGTACCACAATAGGCTTGCTAACCGCTTATGCCCGAAACAGGTATGAAGTAACTCCAGAAAGCAGAGAAACTGAATTTGGCAATTTCAATCAGTCACTTCGGCTGTATGTGGCTTTTGTGGGCAAAGAGTTATTGGAATATGATACCTATCAGGGCGGAATAAAGCTAAATCATAGAATCAATAAGACCTGGCGCACTCAATTGATCACTTCAGTAGTAAAAGCCACTGAAAGAGAATATACTGAGGTTGAAGGCGGTTATCGGTTATGCGATGTGGATAAGAACCTATCCAGTTCTACATTTAATGATTGTGTTTTTACCCGTGGCATAGGCACTAATTATGATTATGGCAGAAACAGTCTGGAGGCAGAAATAGTGAATGCGGAGAATAGAAATGTAATCTTTTTGGATAATGCGACAGTAGAATTTGGACTTGGCTATAGTCGTCAACTAATAGAAGACCAACTTCAGGAATATGATTTTACTGATTCTGCTGATTATGTCACACAAATCAACGCGGTTCAGGCCAATAACAGGATTGAATCGAATCAATATACAGCTTTTGTTCAAAGTACAGTTTCACTGTCAAAAAGCATTACTACAACCTTTGGAGTACGTGGTAATTATTGGGATTTGAACGAGCAGTTCTTAATAAGCCCGAGATGGCAGATTTCTATTAAGCCTGACTTTTCGCGAAAAGTCACTTTTTCTGGTGCAGTTGGCATTTATCAGCAACCACCATTTTTTCGTGAACTCAGAAATTTTGATGGTGTATTAAATACTAAGCTTAAGGCCCAACAATCACTGCATATTATAGGAGGGGTTAATTACGGACTTACGTGGTGGGGCAGACCATTTATTCTAACGAGTGAAGTATATTATAAGAAAATTAAGAATGTTGTTCCTTATGAAGTTGACAATGTAAAAGTGCGTTATTATGCTAATAATGATGCAGAAGCCTATGCTGCAGGTTTTGATATGCGTATAAGTGGAGAGTTTATAGAAGGAGCAGAGTCATGGTTTAGTTTAGGTGTGTTAAATGTAAGAGAAGATGTCGAAGGAGATGGTAAGGGATACATAAGACGTCCTTCAGACCAAAGGTTGAATGTTGCAGTTTTCTTTCAGGACCACATTCCTAATAACCCTGACATAAGAGTAAATCTTAACTTTCTGTATGGTAGTGGCCTGCCATTTGGAGCACCAGGTAACTTTCAACGTAGAAATTCATTTAATGGGGATGCCTATACCAGAATTGATATGGGCTTTTCAAGGCTTTTTCATTTGAAGTCAATTTTTAATAATGATGAAACCTTACTGACCATCAGCGCTGAAATATTAAATCTCTTTGGTTCAGACAATGCCATTTCCTACACTTGGATTGCTGATGTCAATAACAATCAGTATGCCGTACCTAACTCATTATCAGCCAGATTTTTAAATATCAGGGCTAGAGTTAGGCTATAAAAGAGGGTTTTTTTACTTTAAATAGTTAATTTCTTACCATTTTTCTTGATTAGATAGGTCGTTTGTGTTTTATTCGGGGTTTTTAAAAATCTAGTTGTAAGTAAACAAATAAAGTAATGAGGAAAATGAAACTTTTAATTGCTGCATTATTGATGGGTGTTGTAGTAAATGTGAGTAATGCACAAAGCGAAGAAATTACTGATGAGAACCTTAGAAGGTATGCATTGTTGATGGAGTCAGTAGATGCTATGAAAGCTGAAATCAGTGTGGCACTTAATGACATGATCAAAAACCAGGAAGGTATGACTGGAAAAAGGTTCAGTGAGCTTTCTAAAGGAGAAGGGGAAGCGGCCACGGAATTTGAAACCAAGTTTATGGCCACTATTGAGGAAATGAAAGAGGATAGAATTGATGCTATTAAGCAGGTGAATCAGCTGTTGGCTACTAAAATGTTACCCGATGGAGGAAAAACATACAAAGCGATCAAAGCTGCTATTGACTCGGATGAAGCAGTTAAAGCAAGATATGAAGTAATTCTTGCCAAGATTCAACTGGTGGAAGAAGGAGCATAATCAATATCACTATTGAACTTATGAAAGGTGCCTAGGCACCTTTTTTTATGCCATTTTTATAAATATTATTATTAAATGGGTTCAATTTTTGTATCTTTTCGTCTTAAACGAGCTATAGTATGTTTTCAGAGAATGAAATTGCCACAATAATCGAAATTCCAGTCGTGCTGGACGAAGTAATTAAGTTGCGTAAAGAGTTTATTGAAACCGAGGCTAATTTCCTTGAGATTTCCGAGCATGATTTCCTTTCATTGATTATGATGACTCCTACTGTGGGAGTAGCATTAGCGAATGGAACGATTAGCTTGTTCGAAGAACTGGCACTGAATAAAATGGCCCGAAAGATGTCAAAAGGTGGGTTTTTCTTGAAAGTTGATCCTGTGGCGCATGCTATGAAGTTTTTAATAAAGAGTTTCGATAAATGGGAATTACCATTTCTTGAAGTAATAAAACTAGCGATGCGCAATACCTGCGATCTGAATTCGCTTAAGTTAAAGAATGCAAATGACGATGCAGATAATATCATTGGGTTCGCTCGTGAACTAATGCATGCCCCCTATGCGTTTGTTCGGTTTTTGTCCTCATTCTTCCTGCATGATGAAGCTGAAATTGTGGAAGAAAGAGCTATCTCTGCTGTTGAATTTGAGAAAATTCAGGATATAGGAAACAAACTGGAAATAAGTCAATATCTTGTTTTTACATTATTTTGCAAGACTTTTGAATTGAGGTAGGGCAGAACAGGCTTCCTCAATAATATTTTTTAAATTTGCCTGTTTAAATTACATGATCATTAGAACTGCCCTTTTACATTCCAAAAAGATTTTCACAGTTCTGGTGTTACTCACCATTTCAATGACCATTTATGCGCAAGAAGAGAGTGAAGGAGCGGCCATTCCTTTGGATCACTTCTACGCAAAACCTAAAGGGGATAATGCATTTAGAAAGCTATTATCTAAACTTCATTTCGGCCTTTCAACCGGATATGGGCGTACCTTTTACAGTCAGGATCTCGGGGACTATGCTTTACTTCAGCAGCAGGATAGCACACCCTTAATTTTTGATAAGGGTGTTAATATATCTGGTGGCAGTGTTCCAAACGGCTATAGGTATTGGTTTAATACTGTTAATCAGAGTGATAACGTGCCTTATACGGGAAATGACTTCCTGATAAGCTCTGATTCAGCCGATCTTACTTTCAAAGCACCAGGTACCAGCATTCCTCTAACAACCACTGTTCATATAGAGTTAATGGATAAGTACAAAATTGGTGGTGGATTTCAGTTTGAGTATCATAGGGTAGGACAGTTTAAAGCCGTTAATTTTTCAGATACTGTTGCGTCCATTACTCCTAATTTTGGTAGTACTTTCTTTAAGAGGTATTTTTTGATTTTAGGAGCTAAGGTGTATAGATATTATGAATATACACTGGCAGTAGATGCTCAGATAGGGGCATATAAATTGTCAAGTAAGTTTGATAAGTCACTGATTGACAAAGGGGTTTATGTGAACCTTGGTGTGACTATTGAAAGGGAATTGTCAGAGTATTTTACTGCATTTGTGCGTCCGTCATTTGACTATAAAAATTATACCATCAGTTTACCGGAAAGCAGTTCATCTATAAACACTTCCATGAATGCGCTTTATATTGGGTTAGGAGTTACATACAGAATACCTGAACTAAGAAGATGTTTCTTAAAGCAATGTACTACTCAAGTTAACCACCAGCATGGTAATGGACTCTATAGAAGTAGGATACATCCATTCTATAAAAAACAGAATCCTCATCATGGTGAGAACTATCCAAGACTAATAAAATACAAGCGCAAGAATAGAAAAAAAATGGATCCATATTGATTTAAATATCCCTAGAGATATTTGATTTCCATATTGTGAAATTTTTGCGATTTTACTCCTTCATAACTATCTGATTTACACATAGTTAATAATCAGTTAATAAACCCCTTAAGATTGTAGTTTTAAGAGTGTGTCTCTTGACAAAATTTGCGTAAATTCGCCTGTATTTTTAATTGATAAGTATATTTAAAAACAATGGCGGAAGGAGCAAACGAGAATATCATTCCAATTAATATTGAAGATGAAATGAGAGTTGCCTATATAGATTATTCTATGTCGGTAATTGTCTCAAGGGCTTTGCCCGATGTGCGGGATGGATTGAAGCCTGTCCATAGAAGGATTCTATATGGAATGTTAGACCTTGGGGTAAGTTATAATAAGGCTTATAAGAAATCGGCTAGAATAGTCGGAGAGGTGTTGGGTAAGTACCATCCACATGGTGATACTGCAGTTTATGATTCAATGGTAAGAATGGCCCAGCCTTGGTCACTCAGATATATGCTGGTTGACGGTCAGGGTAACTTCGGTTCTATTGACGGTGACTCACCTGCAGCAATGCGTTACACTGAGGCAAGGTTGAAGAGAATCGCAGATGAAATGCTGGGTGATATTAACAAAGATACTGTTGACTTTCAATCAAATTTTGATGATTCCTTAAAAGAACCAACGGTACTTCCAGCCAAGCTGCCTAATCTATTAGTTAATGGAGCGTCCGGTATCGCAGTAGGTATGGCTACAAACATGCCACCTCACAACTTATCTGAAGTTGTAGATGGTATCGTAGCCTATATAGATAATAATGACATTGATATTGCCGGACTCATGCAGTTTATTACTGCTCCTGACTTTCCTACAGGTGGTATTATATACGGTTTTCAAGGCGTGAAAGAAGCTTTTGAGACCGGTAGAGGAAGGGTTTTGATGCGTGCTAAAGCAGAAATAGAAACTACCAGCACGGGTAAAGAGCAGATTATAGTGACTGAAATACCATTTATGGTTAATAAAGCAAACATGATCGAAAGAACAGCTGCTTTAGTTAATGAGAAAAAAATTGAGGGTATTTCAGATATTCGAGATGAGTCGGATAGAGATGGATTAAGGATTGTCTATGACATTAAAAAGGATGCTATGCCAAGCATTGTTCTTAACCACCTTTATAAATATACTCAACTTCAATCTTCATTTGGGGTCAACAATATAGCCTTGGTTAAGGGTCGTCCTATGACCTTAAACTTAAAAGACATGATCAAACATTTTGTTGATCACCGTCATGATGTGGTTATAAGAAGAACCCAATATGAGCTCAATGAAGCGGAAAAAAGAGCTCATATACTTGAAGGCTACATTATTGCGCTTGATAACCTCGATGAAGTAATTAACTTAATCAGAAAGGCCAAAGATCCTGATACTGCGAAAGAAGGGTTGATGAAACAGTTTGAGTTGTCAGAAATTCAGGCTAAAGCTATTCTGGAGATGCGTTTGCAGAGACTCACAGGTCTTGAGCGTGATAAAATTCAAAAGGAATATGAAGAAGTAATGGCTTTAATTATCCGATTGAAAGAAATACTTGGTGACGAGAGCATCAGAATGGGTATTATCAAAGATGAAGTTATTGAAGTGAAGGAGCGTTATGGAGATGAAAGAAGAACGGAAGTAGTTCACAGTGCCGATGACATCACTTATGAAGACATGATACCTAATGATGAAATGGTCTTGACGGTTTCTCATCAGGGTTATATCAAAAGATCACCTTTGGTAGATTATCGCACTCAGAGTAGAGGTGGTGTAGGATCCAGAGGTGTTTCGACAAAAGATGACGATTTTACCGAACATTTGTTTATTGCCAAAGCGCATAATTACCTATTGATCTTTACTGAGTTTGGTAAGGTGTTTTGGAAGAAGGTTTACCAGATACCTGAAGGTTCTAAAACGTCAAAAGGAAGAGCAATTCAGAACCTTATTAATATAGAACAAGGTGACGTGGTAAGGGCAATTATCAATGTTGAAAACCTGACTGATGAGGATTATATAAATAACAACTTTGTGATGATGTGTACTGAAAATGGTACCATCAAGAAGACTTCGTTAGAAGCATACTCTCGACCTAGACAAAATGGTATTAACGCTATCACCGTTAAAGAAGGAGATAGATTGTTAAATGTTAGCTTGACAAATGGAACTAATCATATCGTTATTGCTAAAACAAGTGGCAAGGCTATTCACTTTAATGAGTCAGACGTTCGGCCAATGGGCAGGACAGCTTCAGGTGTGCGTGGTGTTGCATTGGAAGGAAAAGACGATAAAGTTGTTGGCATGGTGTGCATTAACAGAGAGGACTCTAATCTACTTGTTGTGTCTGAAAGAGGTTATGGTAAGAGATCAGATATCGATGACTACAGAATAACCAAAAGAGGTGGTAAAGGTGTTAAGACCATCAATATTACAGAGAAAACTGGCAAGCTTGTTGCAATTAAAGAGGTTATTGACACAGATGATTTGATGATTATTAACAAATCTGGCATCACTATAAGAATGGCCGTTGAGAACCTGAGAGTAATGGGAAGGGCTACTCAGGGTGTTAAGTTGATCAGGTTAAATGAGAATGATGAGATATCATCTGTAGAGAAAATAGAAAGAATTGAAGGAGAAGATGAATTAGACAAAGAAGAAGGAGCTGATGATTCTGAAAACACTGAAAATTCAACAGAAAAAGAATAAATTGCACAACCTTAAATAACTAATAAACTATGAAAAGAATAATTGTACTGATGCTTGTTGTCTTAGTGGCAGGGTACTCTTACGGACAGAAAAAGCCTAAGATTAATCAAGCAGAAAAGGCCAGGAGCGAAGGGAATTTGGGAGAGGCCAAAGATATTATCGATCAGGCTATTGTATTTGATAAACTCAAAGATGATGGTAAAACATGGTATTATCATGGACTTGTTTATGCATCATTAGACACTACATCAAATCCTGATTATCAATCATTGGCAGATAATCCATTAAAAACAGCTATGGAATCTTTTGCCAAAGCTGATGATCTTGAAAAAGGAAATTCAGGTTTTTATACAACTGATGCCATTGGACTTCCGGTTACAAAGGAACAACAATTGAATACTTTGTGGTCGTACTATTTGAATAAAGGGGTTGAGAATTATCAAAATGATAATAATTCAGAAGCCTATAAATATTTTGAGAAAACTACAATAGTGCAGCCTGAGGATACTACTGGGTACATCTATGCTGGGTCTGTAGCACAAGCTGGTAAAGAGTATGACAAAGCGCTAAAGAATTATTACCACCTTATTAATGAGCTTGATTATAAAGGGAGAGATACTTTCTACTCAATAATTTACATTGAAGGTGTAGTTAATGAGGACAATGAGAAGGCATTGGAAGTAATCAGAAAAGCAAAAACTATTTTCCCTGGTGATAGGGATTTTGCAAAATCCGAAATCAATGCTTTAGTAAAACTGGGCCGTCAGGAAGAAGCTCAAAAGGAACTTGAGGCAGCAATCGCAGCTGAACCTGATAATGCTAATTTGAGATACACATTAGGTGTAATGTATGATGAAACTGGCCAGCCAGATAAAGCCGAAGAGGCTTATATGAGCAGTTTGGAAGTTGACCCTAACCTTCTAAATGCAAGATTTAATCTAGCCGTCTTATACTATAATGAAGCCGTTGAGTTGATCAAAGCCAAAAATAACCTTGGAATTTCAGCTGCTGATCAGAAGAAAGCAAAGGAGATGCAAGCTAACATTGATAAAAGCTTAAAAGAAGCCATGCCTCAATGGGAAAAAGTAAATGAACTTCAGCCTAATGACAGAACTGCTCTGGAAACTTTACAGTACATCTACACTCAATTAAAAATGTATGATAAAGCTGAAAAAGTAATGAATAACCTTGACGAACTTGGTGACGAGGAAGGTTGATCAAATAAATAACATTAATAAAAAAAGGGCTCTTGCAGCCCTTTTTTTATATATTAGAAATAAAAATTTAAACCATCAGAAAATGAAATTATATCAAATTCTAGCATTAACAGCATTAACCATTTTTTCGTGTAGTTCGGGGGATAAAACCAGTGATACATCAGAAAATGATACAGGTATGACAGAAGTTCAGAACCCAGAGGTGCATAAAAGAGTTTCTCTTGAAGAATTCAATAAAATCATTGAAAATGAAGAAGTACAGCTTGTTGATGTGCGTACACCCGGTGAGTATGCCGGTGGTTTTATAGATGATGCTATAAATATTGACTTTATGGGTGATGGATTTGTTGACAATTGTACCGCTAAACTTGACAAGAATAAGCCTATGGCCATTTATTGTGCAGCCGGTGGTAGAAGCGCCAAAGCCCTGGAACAATTGAAAGCAGCAGGCTTTAAAGAGGTCTATGAGCTAGGAGTTGGTTATAACGGTTATATCAAATAACTTTAATAAGGGAAATAATTACCATACTGTATGAATGAACTTACCAAAATAGTAGAGGCTTATCAGAAAACTAATTTTGAAAAGCAAAGAGCAGCTTTAGCAACTGTGGTTAGGGTATTAGGTTCTTCATACAGAAGCCCGGGAGCCAGAATGTATATAACTGATGATGGTCGCTGGGTAGGTTCTATAAGTGGCGGCTGTTTAGAAGGTGATGCGCTGAGAAAGGCCAGGAAGGTTATGGAGAGTGGTATTCCCCAAATGATCACTTATGACACAATGGATGATGATAACAATTCCCTTGGAGTTGGTTTGGGTTGTAATGGGATTATTCATATTTTGTTAGAACCAATCCGCTATGACCATAACCCTATCGATTTTTTACTATCAATCTATAAAGAAGAAAAGGTTACCTCACTGGCTACGGTTTTTGAAAGCGACTTTGAAGGTCTTGAAGTTGGGGCGAAATTCTGGCTGACAGAAAACACTGACCTGACCAATACCACTCCAGCGGAAAAGGAGATATATACATCCCTTTCCAAAGCTATGGAGACCAATTCTGCAGAAGCTAAAGAGTTTGCATTTGAAGGGAAGCGAAGTCATGTCTTTATAGAAGTTTTTCAACCGCCTATTGATCTTTTGATTTTTGGGGGTGGTTATGATGCACAGCCGGTTGCGAATTTTGCGCATCAATTGGGGTGGAATGTCACCATTCTTGACGAATGTGTAGCACACCTGATTCCTATCAACTTTCCAAATGCGCAACTTTCAGGTTGCCAAAGGCATGAGGTAACAACTAATATTAATGTTAAGCCATTCTCGGCTGCTGTGCTTATGTCGCACAATTATTATTACGACATGGAGGTTTTGAAGCAGCTATTACCAACCTCAATTCAATACATAGGTATACTTGGCCCTAAGAAAAAGGGAGATAAGATGTTTGAAGAATTAGCTTCTAACGGAATTGAATTAACGAGTATTGATCATAACCGCATTCACAACCCAATCGGCTTGGATATTGGTGCGGATACGCCTGAAGAAATTGCCTTCTCTATTATTGCAGAAATAAAAGCCAAGTTTAGTAGTAGATCATCTGGTTTTCTTAAGTATAAAACCGGACCAATACACGATAAAGACCCTAAATCAGGAGAAGTTTTTAAGCAAGTCTACATTAATACTCCCGAGATAAAAACAGGTAATGCCTGAAGGAGCCATACTGATTTTAGCTGCTGGTAATTCCTCCCGATTGGGAAGGTCGAAGCAGCTTGTTGAGGTTGCTGATGGACTTACATTGCTTAACAGAACTATACAAGTTGCTAAGCAATCCGAATTGGGAGAGGTGTACGTTGTATTAGGTGCAGATTATAAAAAGCATTCAAAATCTATCGAGTCTAAAGTCCGTTTAATTGAAAATTCCAATTGGTCTGTTGGTATAGGTTCTTCATTAAAAACGGGTATTTCACAAATTACTTCAAGTCAAAATCAGCCTGATTTTATTGTTGCTTCCGTTTGTGATCAGCCTTATCTGGAGACTGGAAATTTGTTGGCACTTTATAATGAATTTAAGAAAGGGGAAAAGTCAATTATAGCCTCAAAATATGGGGTGGGATTTGGTGTTCCTGTTTTATTTTCGGGTTCTGTCTTTGATGAGTTGCTTCGGTTGGGAGATAGTGAAGGAGCATTGAAGTTTCTAAAAACCAACCTGGAGCGAGTGGCTTTTGTGGAATTTGAAAAAGGCAATATTGATATCGATACTCCAGATGATTTACTAAACCACCTTTCTAACTAAACGTAAAATTCCAATTGAAATACAGGGGATAACTTTTCCTGTATGGGCTTCATGGCAACTATCTCTAGTGTGTTAAAAGCTTCGATAAATTCTGTTCGGGTAATCCGCTCTTTAAATTGATTAGGCTTGATCTTATGATACTGCATACGACCTGAAGCGTTAGCAGTAGCGCTATACACAAAAGTATAGCGCATTTTAATTGGGGATGGGACATATCTCATAACATTCAAATGTCCTTATAATTTAATAGCTGTTTTTAAAATCAGCAAATACCATTCTGTTTTGTAACTGATTGTATTGTGTCAACAGGCTGTAGGCATTAGATGGCACATAGTTGAATCTTGATTTAAACTCTTCCACCTTGGCGCTAAGCTCCTGAACATAAAACCTGATCTGATCCAGGTTCTTACACTTCTTAGGGCTCTCAAAATTCTTCACTGTGAAGATTTGAAACTCTCTGTCTATTCTTTTTTTCTCAAACTCGCTCATAATATTGTGTATTTATGCACTATTAAAAAATGAATTATGATGTAATTATATCTATATGAATTAATATATGCAAATATATTTGTGTAAAAATGCACATTTATTTAAAAATAATTAATTTGGAATACTTATACTGATTGTTTATTAGTTATTATATAACTATCTGTTTATTAGATAATTATGATTTTAACATCATCTAAACCCTTTTTCTCCCCCACCGATGCAGTGTGTGTAATTGTAATAAAATATCTATCAGGGGAGGGGTAATTTTTTTACATAAGCTAATTTTATTATTAATTACTAAAAATATTAGTAATTTAGTAATATGGAAATACGCTCAATACTGCATCTGGATTTGGATACTTTTTTTGTCTCTTGTGAGCGTTTGATCGACAGTAGACTCAATGGAAAACCTATACTTATTGGTGGTGTGACAGACCGGGGAGTAGTGGCTTCATGTAGTTATGAGGCACGCAAGTTTGGGGTGCACTCTGCCATGCCTATGAAGCTTGCCAAGCAGCTTTGTCCGGAGGCAATACAGATAAAAGGAAACACTTATACCTACACTCAAAAGTCGGAAGAGGTAACACAGATTGTAAAGGAGGCAGTGCCTTTATATGAAAAGACATCTATTGATGAATTTTATGCCGACCTGTCGGGCATGGATAAGTTCTATAACAGCTACAAGATAGCCAGTGAGCTTCGTGCCAAAATCACTAAAGATACAGGCTTGCCCATTTCATTTGGCTTGTCAGAAAATAAGACGGTATCTAAAATAGCTACAGGAGAGGCCAAACCAGACAGTCAGTTGAAAGTTGATTATGGCTTAGAGAGGTCTTTTTTAGCCCCTCTGTCTGTAAAGAAGATACCCATGGTGGGTGATAAAACTTTCCAGGTTTTGTGCGGATTGGGCATTAAGCGTATAGAAACGATTCAGCAAATGCCGGTAGAACTGATGGAGAAGGTGCTGGGTAAGAATGGTATTTCTATCTGGCGCAAGGCTAATGGTATTGACAACTCAGCCGTAGAGCCTTATTCTGAGCGCAAGTCCATATCCACAGAACGCACTTTTGATAGGGATACTACCGATGTGGTGAAACTGAAAGCCATAATGCTGGCCATGGCAGAGAATTTGGCTTTTCAGCTGCGCAGAGGGCAGAAGCTTACTTCTTGTGTAACAGTTAAGGTTCGCTATTCTGATTTTAATACCTACACCTTGCAGAACAGGATTTCCTATACATCAGCTGATCATATGCTTATTCCTAAAGTGCTGGAGTTGTTTGATAAGCTGTACAATAAGCGATTGTTAATACGATTAATAGGCGTGCGTTTTAGTCATCTGGTGAATGGTGGTTATCAGATTAACCTTTTTGAAGATGCTACCGAGATGATCAACCTCTACCATGCCATGGATAAGATCAGGGATAAACATGGTGATAGGATAGTGATGCGTGCTGCTGGTATAGAAGCTAAGACGATAAGTAGGTTTAACCCTTTTACAGGGGAGCCACCACCGCTTTTGGCGAATAGAAGAGCTTAAAAGCTATGAGTTTCGAGTTACTAGTTTTGAGACTTAATAAAACATATACACATGAAGAATTTTAAAAAACTAAAGGTATGGCAAACAGGAATGGATATAGTTGTTAGGTCATATGCATTGACCAAATTGTTTCCTGTTAAAGAAAAGTATGGTTTGACCAGTCAAATTAACCGAGCATCAGTCTCTATTCCCTCCAATATTTCTGAAGTAAGTAGTAGGGATAGTTCTAAGGAACATAAATACTACCTTCAGATAGCATTAGGCTCGTGCTTTGAACTAGAGACACAGATTCTAATAGTTGAAAGGTTGAATCTTGCTGAGAAAAATCTCATAGATGAGTTGAAAGTGATGATTGATGAAGAGCAAAAGATGCTGATGAGTTTCATTAAGAAATTGTGACCTAAATACTAGCAGCTTTTAGCTCACAACTCAAAGCCTAGCCATCATGTACATCAACACTCATTCATCATACAGTTTTAAATATGGCGTAATAAGCCCTAAAGAGCTATTGACTCAGGCGGAGTATTATGGTATTTCTGCTATGGCACTAACGGATATCAATTCTACTTCAGGAAGCTTGATTTTTATTAGAGAAGCACAGAAACACAATGTAAAACCTGTTCTGGGAATTGATTTTAGAAATGGTGCTGACCAGCAATTTGTTGCTATAGCTAAGAATAATGATGGCTTTCAGGAGCTAAACGAGTTTCTTTCTTATCACCTGCATCAAGATCAGCCTATTCCTGAAAGAGCACCTTTCTTCAAGTATGCATTTGTTATTTACCCGTTTAATAAAGCAACTTTTAAGTTGCATGATTATGAGTTTGTAGGAGTAAGGCCTTCTGATTTTTCTAAATTATGGAACTCTCCATGGAAGAATCAGCCGGAGAAGCTGATAGCTTTTCCATCCATAACTTTCCGTCATAAAAGGGATTTCAATACACACAGACTGCTCCGTGCAATTGATAACAATACGTTGCTCAGCAAGCTTCCCAAAACAGAGGAAGGGAGTGAGAATGACCGTTTTCTATCTCCTGATCAGTTAAAGGAAGTTTATACTGATTATCCTTATTTGCTAAAAAATGCTGAGATACTACTCGATCAATGCAATATCCATTTTGATTTTTCTACTGATATACCACAAAACCTTAAAACCTATACGGGTTCTGAAGAGCAGGACTTTAAGCTTTTGAGAAGGCTTTGTCTGCGAGGTATGCCTTACAGGTACCCAAGGGGCAGCCTTAAAATCATGCGCAGGCTTGCAAAGGAGCTACAGATTATCAAGCAAAAGAAGTTTGTGTCCTACTTCCTTATCAACTGCAAAATCATCAATTATGCCCGCAAGAAGAAATATTATTATGTGGGCAGGGGAAGTGGCGCTAATAGTATTGTTGCCTACCTGTTACGCATTACTGATGTGGATCCTATTGAGCTCGATCTGTATTTTGAACGGTTTATCAACCTTTACCGCCAAAATCCTCCTGATTTTGATATTGATTTTTCTTCCCGTGACCGGGATGATGTTACACGGTTTATTTTTGAATATTTCAATAAAAAATCTCCCAATGGCGTGGCTCTTTTGGCCACCTTTAGCACCTTCAAAGCAAAAGCTGCCATAAGAGAATTGGGAAAGGTTTTTGGCCTCCCTGCTCATGAAATAGAGAAAATGGCAGAAGGAGGGCATCCGTCTGATGCTATGGCGGCCACTGTGCTTAAGTACAGCAGCTATATTTCTAATTTGCCCAGTCATTTGAGTATTCATGCAGGCGGTGTACTCATTGCCGATCGCCCTATTCAATATTTTACGGCTACCAGTTTGCCTCCTAAGGGCTTTCCTACTACACATTTTGATATGCACATTGCTGAAGATGTGGGGCTTTATAAGTTTGACATACTAGCGCAAAGAGGTCTTGGTAAAATCAAAGACTCTCTCGCATTGATAAAGGAAAACTGCCCTGATGCCCCTGATATTGATATCCATGACTTCAAATCATTAAAGAAGGATCCGCGTATCAAAGAGCTTTTGCGTGAAGCGCAAGCCATAGGTTGCTTTTATGTGGAGTCTCCGGCCATGCGGATGCTATTGAAAAAACTAAGAGCTGATGAATACCTTGGTTTGGTGGCAGCCAGCTCGATTATACGTCCTGGTGTGGCTAAATCAGGAATGATGCGGCAATATATCGTTAGGTTTAGAGAGCCTGAACGTAGAAATGACGCTCATCCTGTGCTTCTTGATATTATGCCTGATACTTATGGGATTATGGTCTATCAGGAAGATGTGATTAAAGTAGCACACCATTTTGCTGGTTTGGATTTAGGAGAGGCTGATGTGCTTAGAAGGGGGATGTCAGGTAAGTTCAGGTCACGGGATGAGTTTCAGCAGGTTAAAGAGAAGTTTTTCAACAACTGTCTTGAGAAGAAGTATAGCCGGGAGATAACGGCTGATGTTTGGCGCCAGATTGAAAGCTTTGCTGGTTATGCCTTTGCCAAGGGACATTCCGCTTCGTATGCGGTGGAGAGCTATCAGAGCCTTTTTTTAAAAGCTTATTTTCCATTGGAGTATATGGTGGCCACAATTAATAATGGCGGGGGCTTTTACCGGGTTGAGCTCTATGTGCACGAAGCAAGAATGCAAGGGGCAGAGATATATCCCCCATGTGTTAATAAGAGCGCCTATGACACAAGGATCTATGACAAAGACATTTATTTAGGGTTTGGCCTTGTATTGGATTTAGAGGGGCGGGTAATTGAACGATTGGTTGCAGATCGTGAGCATCAGGGTAAATACATGAGTTTGGAAGATTTTGTGAGTCGGGTGGCATTATCTATTGAACAGCTTGCCATTTTAATCAGAGTGGGAGGTTTTCGCTTTACTGGAATCAATAAAAAGGAGTTGTTGTGGAAAGCACATTTCTTGCTTGGCAATAAAGAGAAGCCTTCTGTCAATACTCCTCTATTTAGAGTTGATTATAAGCGATTTACGATTCCTAAGCTAAGTGTTAGTTTAATGGAAGATGCGTTTGATGAAATGGAGCTTATAGGCTTCCCCTTGTGCCACCCATTTAGTCTGTTAGATGGAGATTTTAAAAGCACGCTGTGTACCAAGGATCTTAAGCGTCAGGTTGGGAAAGTAATCACAATTCTGGGCTATTTGATTGCCATTAAAAACACCAGCACTTCAAAAGGAAAGCGTATGAACTTCGGCACTTTCATTGACCTCGAAGGTCAGTTTATTGATACGGTACACTTTCCACCCTCTGCTGAGCGGTGGCCATTTCGTGGGCGTGGTGTCTATACCATTACCGGAAAGGTGGTAGAGGAGTATGACTTCCCTTCCATAGAAGTAATGATGATGGAAAAAGAGCGGTATATCGATGATCCGCGGTATTCGGTCAATTCAGGAAATGAACTCAATATTTGAAGCAAAATAACAATGAGACAATTAAGCCTACCATTTGCACCAGTGGACCCAAGGCAGTTCACTGTTAGAATTACTCCCCCTACAACGGTTTTTGATCAAGTAAGGGAGCTTAAAGAACTTTTTTATAATGTTTTTGGTGATTATCCACTTGGAATAAAATCACAGCCTCACATCACGCTCGTGGGATTTTTGCGCAATGGGGATAGTGAATGGAAAATAGTGAATTCCCTGCATGAGGTAAAGTTAAATTCACCAATTGAGATTGAAGTAGAAGGGTTTGATATGTTTTATCCGAATATCCTCATTTTGAAAGTTCGAGCCTCATTGGTACTAAACTATTTGAATAAAAAGATTTATACGGCATTAGTCCAAAAAGCGGGTTTTAATAATAAGAGTTTTGGGGTGGTAGAGAACTTCCACATAACTATTTCTAAGACAAGGGATATGAAACAACTCTATGAGAGTCTTCATTATTTTAGGCAAATGGATTATCCGAAATCGTTCTATGTTAATCATATTTCTCTTCTATCAAGAGAACCAAATAGGACTTGGGATAGATCGATAGATTTTTGTTTGGAGTAATGTAAGCACAGGATGGGAACATTTCAGATTCGTGAAAATCACCTAATTCTTTAGGTGAAATCAACTAATATTTACTTTAGTAAATTCATCTAAACTAATGATTTAGAGGTACTTATCTATTTCCTATTAAATTTGGTTAAGCGATTATTCAATTATCTAATTTGTTGAATTCATAAATTGATAGGGTATATAGTGCTTTATCATGAAACCAACTGCCCACCTCAGCTCAAAGAAAAAGCGTTTGACAACGCATGTGTTTAACCATAAGCTTCAACGCATCAGAAACCAGCAAATCTTTAAGCTGGTGCATCATGATCAATATCATTCGTTAACCAGGCGCGAGCGTGAAATCTTGAAGTTGTTAGCCAGTGACTTTAACAATCCAGAAATTGCACAATGTTTGCATATTAGCAGGTTTACAGTAGAGCATCACAGGAAAAAGATCAATGCGAAACTGGGCATCAATTCTATGGTGCAACTGTATCGCTATGCATTGGCTTTTGATTTGGTATAAGCCCAATCAACAATATTATTATATAGTATGGATCAGGTTGCTGATATTTTCTCAATTGTCATTCCAACAATATTCCCCATCAAGTAAGCAAACGTTTCTTCGTCAGTAGTCCACTTTCTAAAATCCCCAGTATGTTCATGGCACACAACACCAGCCATTTTACCATTTACATAAATGGGCACGTCAAGCATGGCATTGATCCCCAATGGTTTAAGATATACTTCTGAAAACTCTGAGGTGCCCGGATGGGAATGCGCATTCTCTGCGGCCAGCGTTTTTTGGGTCGCAACAGCCTTAAAATAGTTAGGAAAGTCAGACGACTTAAGTACCGTGCCTGATGAATGTGAGCTTTTAGATTTTTCAAACAGGTCAATACATTCTATCGCATCTTGCGCATTGTTATATAGCCAAATACTAGCGCGTTCAACATCTATGGCATCAACCAAAGCTTCTGTTATACGGCTGGCAGTAGTTTTAATATTATTGGAATAGATAGACCTCGTAGCGGTTAGGTCTGCAAACACACTCATCTGCTTTCTTAATTTATCTACCAGGCCCTTACTGGAATCTATCACAGTCGACCCTGTAGTTTTGGAAGTGGAACCCTTACCAAACTCACTAATCAATGTTTTGAAATGCGCCTCTAGCAATTTGATTTTTTCATCTGAATCAGGAATTGACTTTGCTTCCACAGATGTCATTTTTGACAAGCCTGATAACCGGGTACGTGCTTGAATGCCTCCAAGTTCACCAGCCCTAAGAAAGTAATCGTAGAGTTTTTGAGCCATGACAGTATATTTAAAGGTTAAGAGAAGTAACTGATATAAGTTACCTTTTCCGTAGTAAATAACCAATCTTGATTAATGAATTTTTCTTATCAAATTTTAGTATTGACGGGGGCTCCACATCAATACAAAGTAAGGTACAAGCTCCTTGATGCAATTGTTCACCAAAATTT
Organism: Fulvivirga sp.; assembly: GCF_040218215.1. NCBI lineage: Bacteria > Pseudomonadati > Bacteroidota > Cytophagia > Cytophagales > Fulvivirgaceae > Fulvivirga > Fulvivirga sp. The sequence continues at coordinate 10,327 of NZ_JAVJQL010000002.1, read as the reverse complement.
CTACTCCTTCACCTTATCCACCAACTTACCCTCACTGTCATAAAACTTCCAGGTGCCAGCTTTCTTGTCGTTTTTGTATCTTCCTTTTATGATAAGGTTGCCCAGACTGTCATATTCGTCATATCGACCATGCTTTAGACCGTCTTTTAAGGGCACTTCAAACTTCAGTTGACCATTGGCGAAATTCTCGGTCAGCTTTTTGTCATTTAAGTCTTCAGGCAAGATGTTTTCTACTGCTATTATATAATCTTCATTGACTTCATCCTCACTAGCTTCTGAGGCATCGCTTACTGCAGAAAGCTCTTTTAGTAAAGATTGCCAATTCTCTTGTTCTATGTTGTTTAAATGCTTCATTTGCAGCTTATAGGAGAGCAAGCCGTTATCAGGTAGCAGTTGTATGCCCAACAGGGGAAAGCCTTCTATATACTTCTTGTGGGTTCTTAGCTTGCTCCACGATTTATCATCCAAAACCCTTTTAGCATCAGTTAATAGCTCTTCAGCACTGGCATAAATGAATATGTTGGATTCATGGTCAAACTCTTCCATAAACTCAGCATACTCTTTAGTACTATTCAAAGTCTTGTTTTCCAAGTTGGCAGTAATGATCTTACCCAACGTTTTGGGCGAATTGCTAAAGACAATATAGTCTTCTAAAACCACATAATAGGGCTTATCGATAGAAGAAAACATCTTACCGAAAATCAATTTAAAGAAACCCTTAATGGATAAGAATTTGATGGAATAGCCTTTGTAGTCAATGCCTTTGAACTTAACTGGTGTCTTTCGCCTGATCTTTGTCTCAATCAACTCTAAATTTTCATTGAGCTTATCAAGGTCATTGTATCTTATGGCAACCGCCATTTCTACTTTGTTCTTATCGCTGTTGGAGTTAAGTTGAATGAGTCCCATCTCATTGTCAATCCAGCTTATAATATGCTCTTCAATTGATATGTCCAGGAATTTCTCCAGCTTCTCTTTATTCTTTTCATACTCTTCACCTGATTCACCTTCCTCTAAAAACACCTCAAGATTATTGTAGAATCTTTTGGCATCTGAAAAGCCCAAACTCATGAAAGTGGATGCGTTTTCCGGAACTATGGCACCAAGGTTGATTTCTCCCTTGCCTGCATCAAGTAGCGACAGCAGTAGGTTTTCTTCATTATCAGGGAGGTCAGAATACCCATTAATGGTAATATAATTGTCACCAACATTGGTGTTCAGACCCATAAAATTGGAATAAGTAAAGAATTTTAAGGTTTCCTTTTGCTCGGTATTGTCTGAAAATTTCTCCAAAAACTTGGCGAAGTCCTTTTGCTGAAGGTATATAGTAGGAGCATCAGCATCCATGTACTTACTCACTTCAATAAAATCAAGATTTCTTATTATCTCAGTACTTGACTGCTGTTCAATTGACTTTTCGATAAGTGCGTGAGTGGTAGAAAAAATTAATAGGTTCCCGTTCAAACTCAAATAGTAAACCTCTGGTGAATTATTAAATGAGAATTCAATTATCTCAGTACCTTGATACTCTCTTGTATAAACCTTGGCATTATTACCAATGATATTGCCAATATAGTCCTTTAAAAAGCTGAGCGGAGTGGCTTTCTGAAGGTCTACAGTATAAAGTATTTCATATTCTTCATCTCTGATATTATGGAATGATATAACCATTGGCCTGGCAGCGGTGAGATCCCACAAAACGCTGTTTTTCTTAATTTCGGTATTGAGACTGTCGATGCTTTTGCCAATAGACGAAAGAAATGGATTGGTTTTTAGATAATCCCAGATATCATTGTCCGTCATCCTTTGCCATTGCTTTAATGGATTATCCATGCTGACAATAATGGCAGCATTTGAAGGTACGGATGCAAGCGGATTATTCTTTTTTATGGGTGTTAGATGGAAGAAGTAGAGGTAGGCTCCACCTAAAAGGACACCTAGAACGAGTAAAATAATGATGAATTTCTTCATAATTTATTAAGAATTGATAGGGTGAGTTTCAGCAATTATAGATTTGTAAAGTAGGATTTTGGCTCTACCTTCTAGATTTATGCAGTTATTTAGCAATCATAATTCGAAGTTGCCTGTATATTGGAACTATTTGAGTAATAATAGATATTATCATTGCAGCCATAAAGAAAATTAGAATGTTGATTTCATATCCAAAAAGGAAAGTGAGGTAACTGATAATTATAAGTTCTACTATTAATAATGTTAGCAGTAATATGCTTAAAAAGATAGCCGGTGACTTTTGTTTCATCTCATAATATCTAATCACAGGAATCAGCACTATTATTATTAAAATCATTATAATTTTAATTGCTTCTGATTTATTAGCGAACATTTGACCATGTGATCCAGCACCCCACCCTGCAAAGAATATAATAAAATGAAGTGCACTCATAAAACAATAGATTTTGAATAGACGCTTATGATTCATTGAAGAGTTTTATAAAAGATATGAACTACAACCAAATTTTTGGAAAACCTATTTTAGCAAGGAGCAAAACATTGTTAGCCTGGGAATGAAAAGGCGTTTTCAGCTACTTATCATTTTTTGCAATGATCCAGACCGCGTGAACAATGCCCGGTACAAAACCCAGAATGGTTAGCAATATGTTTAACCAAAATGCGCCTCTTATGCCTACTGTTAAAAATACACCAAGAGGTGGCAATATGATGGCAAATATTATTCTAATGATACTCATTTCTTTATTCTTTATTGAATTATGAATCTACTAATTATTTGATAAGCGGAATGATAGTTATTCGATTAATTTATTTGTGGGTTAACTATTTTATAACTTAAAACATTCCTTGAACCAATAGAATCAATCGTTATGAAAAAATTACTTGCCCTATTTATCATTTGCCTTATGGCAATTCAGGTTTCTGCGCAAAAGAAACCAAAAATAAATGCCAATAAGAAAGCAGCCATATCCAGTGTAGAAAGCAAGGCCAATGACCTTACAGCCCTTTCCGATAAAATCTGGTCTTTTGAAGAGGTGGCTTTTCAGGAAAAACAATCAGCAGCAGCATTGATGGCGTATGCTGAAAAACAAGGCTTTAAGATTACTAAAAATGTGGGTGGTATAGCTACTGCGTTTACGGCAGAATATGGCTCAGGAAAGCCAATAATAGGTATAATGGGAGAGTTTGATGCTTTGCCTGGACTGTCTCAGAAAACTGTTCCCCATAAAGATCCGGTTCATGAAGGTGGTGCAGGTCACGGTTGTGGTCACAACCTTTTCGGAGTAGCCTCTTTGGGAGCTGCCACGGTGATTAAAGAGCAAATAGAAAGCGGAAAGCTCAAGGGCACAGTGAGGTTTTACGGTACACCCGCTGAGGAGAAATTCTTTGGTAAGTTGTGGATGGTACGTGAAGGTGCCTTTGATGATGTAGATATTATGATGGACTGGCACCCAAGTTCATCAACTAAAGCCAATGTTCAGGCAGGGTTAGCGTTAGTTGACTTCATTGTTGAGTTTGAAGGCCAGGCAGCGCATGCCTCAGGTGATCCATGGAATGGAAGAAGTGCTGCTGATGGTTTGGAATTATATACAACTGGAATAAACTATTACAGAGAGCATATCCTGCCTTCAGTAAGGATTCATTATGATATTATGGAAGCAGGCAAGGTGGTGAATGTAGTGCCTGATTATGCCAAAATATGGACGCGCGTCCGTGATACTAAGAGGGACGGGATGGTTAAAGTGTGGAAACGTGTTGAGGAAATAGCTAAGGGAGCTGCTATAATGGCAGATGTTGACTACAAAATCACTTTGGTTTCGGGTGTTCATGAAGTACTAGTGAATAGAACAGGGGCGGGCGCCTTACAACAGAATTTGGAATATCTGGGCGAACTTGATTTTACTGAAGATGAAATAGCCTTTGCCAAGAAAATTCAAGAGGCGACTAACAAGCCACAAATCGGTTTTGACACCAAAATAGAACCCATGGAAGAGACTTTAGAGCATCCTAGGGGTGGATCAACAGACGTAGGTGATGTAAGTTGGGTAGTTCCGACCATTCGTTTAAGCGCTACTGTGGCACCAAAAGACACGCCCTGGCACAGTTGGGCAGTGGTGGCTTGCAGCGGGATGTCAATTGGCCATAAAGGGATGCTTTATGCAACACAAGCACTTTCCATGACTATGATAGACCTATTTGAAAACGCACAACTGAGGGATGATGTTAAGGCAGAGTTTAAAGAGCGTAAAGGCGATTATGTGTATAAGGGTATAGTGCCTGATGGCCCACCTCCAGTAAATGATATAGATTAAATAATCTGACATATCTATTACAACATTCTGGAAGGTACCTCAGATCATTGCATGAGATATAAGACACAGCTATTTTGTTGTGTCTTATTTTTGTTTTAAGTTGGCAACTTTATAGTTGCATATATCAAATGAAGGAGCCCCACCACGAGCAAATTGATCAGATTTTCAAAGCCCTAGCTGACCCTACAAGGCGTGAGATATTTCATGCCCTTGTTGCGGCCAGTGTTGCTTTAACTATTACACAGATATCAGAAAGATATGAGATTAGTCGCCAGGGAGTCACCAAGCATATAAAAATACTGGAAGAAGCAGGACTCATTACCATAAATGCTCACGGAAGAGAACGTTACTGCCTTCCAAGCACTAAACCTCTTAAACTAATCACAGGTTGGATAAACTTTTATGATAAGTTCTGGGACGATTCGCTTAGCAGGCTGGATGAACATCTGGATCAAAATTCATAAAACTAAATAATCTACACTTACACTTCACATCGAAAAGTGGCACTGTGAAATAAATTCCTCAACTCAATTTTGGTTTGTGGAAATAATATCACATTCTTAATTCCAATAAATGCCATAGTCGTTTTAAAGCTAATAAATGCTTTGAGGCATGTTTTTCGCTCTTAATTAGTAAATATTCTTAATTAAAAGACTAGAGCTATGACACGTATAACTGATAAAGAAAGAGGTAATAAATTGCTTAGTGGATTTGGAACGGATAACTATCTGGAGGACTTTTTCACGAATAGAAAGATGAATAGTTCACCTGTTATTAACGTTTCTGAAAATGACAGGAGGTTTAAGATAGAATTGGGCATTCCAGGTTATCAGAAAGAGAATCTATCCGTTAACCTAAAAGATTCACATTTGATGATAGAAGGGAAGCATGAGAATGAAGATGATGAATCGAAAGAAGAATATAAAAGACGTCAATTTGGCTACTCTGATTTTCATCAATCATTTGAACTTCCCAAACATGTGGAACTGGAAAAGATTCACGCAAAGTACGAATCTGGTATTTTAAAAATACTAGTGCCAAAAAAGGAAAATCACCAACCAACATCCGCCACTATTCAAATCAGTTAGTCAATTACATTAGATATTATGCTCTGATGCATACAAGTTAAACTTAAAACAATAGAGACATGAAAACGAGAAATATATTAGTACCCATAGACTTTGGAAAGGAATCCAAAGCAGGATTAGCAACAGCTATCGATATAGCATCACAAATAAATGCCAAAATTCACCTTTTACACATCATTGATGAATCCGGACCGTCTGATTTTCAGCCAGATGCTGACATGATAGCGAAAGAAGCTAATGAAAACAGGCATGAACATTTTATGGTCGAACTGATTGGTAAAAAGAACCAACAGCTCCAATCATTGATAATGAATTATGATTTTGGAACCTTGGAGGTGCTTTCAAATATTGAGTTTGGAAAGTATGATGAGACGATTGAAAGATTTCTTAGTAAAAATCCTATTGACCTTATAGTAATGGGTACTACTGGAGAGACCAATATTTACGAATGGTTCACCGGTAACCATGCAGCTCAAACTGTAAGGCTAGCTGAAGTGCCAGTGTTGGCAGTTAAAGATTATCAATCGATAGGCTTACAATCCAATTTACTATTAATGGTTGAATTGAAAGATTACTCCAAAGAAGCTATTCGATCAATAAGCCAATTCGCAACATTGTTAGACATGAATGTTCACATTGTCTACATCAAAACACATGCAGGCTTAATATCTGATAATGTTTCTGAGCATATAAAGACTTTTGCAAAGAACAATAATTTTAAAAAATTTACAACCTCAGTTGCCGAGATTGATGGTGACTTGGATCAAATAAATACTTTAGCTAAAAGGGTTTCTGCGGATGTAATCGCCTGCGTATCAGAAGGCGATTCAGGATTAATACGTTTCATTTTCGGTAGCGATACTGAAAAGATACTGAATGAAACAAATCTTCCAGTACTTGCAGTTAGTGATAAATAATAGAATGGTGATGTCAATTAGTATAGCGCCTTTATGAATTTAAAAAGGTGCTATCTTTAATTGAGATAGTTTTCATACTGAAATACTCAACGGGTTTGAGAGTTGATAAACAAGTGGCTGAACCAATGCCAATTACCCACTGTATCCGGCACCGTAACGGTGTACAGTGTTCTTCTTCTATTTTCGATACCTGACGCTGGTGACAAAGTGATTATTGCTTCACCATTTTCTGATATACTTTTATTTATCCGACATTCAGCTCCTTGAATAAAACATTGTAGCCTATTCAGCTGAAGGTCAGCACGATTGACATTTAACTTGAGCTCAGGCTTACTTTTGTTTTCGGGTATTATAAATGAGCTAGGTGTAATATTAATGACTTTCAAAGCCCGCATTTCGGCTTTAGAGGTAAATTTGTCGATACCTGCATAAGCCTCTGACATTGGAAACCTTGGGCATTGCATCAAATCAGAGCCACTGGAGATAACCCCTGAGTTTTGAGCTGCTGCGCCTATAAAGCCTGAGTTTTTAACAATATCCTTCATTTTAGGATCAAGCTCACCATACGGATAGGCAAATGAAGTAGGGGTTATTCCAATGTTTTCCACTATAATTTGCTGGCTTAACTTTATCTCTTCTTCAAAAGCCTGATACCTTGATGCTTCAGGCATGTTCAGGAAATAATCATGGGAGTGTGTGTGATTTCCAATCTCAATCTTATTATTCATGGCCTTTTCAATTTCTTCCCAATCCATATAATCACCGCCACCAACTGTTTCTGTGTTGATGAAAAGTGTTGCAGGGAAATCGTATTTCCTAAGCAAAGGAAGCCCATTCTGAATGAAGCTTTTGTAACCATCATCAATAGTGATGACAGCTGTTTTTTGGGTTTTTGATTCGGATTTTAAGTACTTAATAGCTGAGGAAAACGATAATACTTGATAATCATTCTCTTTTAAATATTGTAGGTGCGCTTCAAAGTCCTTTAAAGAAATATTGGTGGAAGGATATCTGCCATCGTCAAACCTGTGATAGACAAAGCATACAATTTCCTTGTCATTAATTTCACTTGAATGACCAACTTGTTTGCTATCCTCTTCATTATCAGCTTTGTTCGACTGTTGACAAGAATTCAGCGCGATGAAAAGCAGCAATATCAACACAGAAGACTGTCTCATTTACTCTTCTTTAAAGTATTGGGGATCCAGCTTATAATTGTCATACCTGGTTAAATCGTTCTGCCTTATGATGGTTTTAAGCTGGTGTACATAGGCAGCACCCCTTTGAGAGTATCTTCTCAAAAACGGCAATAAAACATCAATATCATTGGTTTTTTTTCTCGCCTTTCTAAATTCTTTGTAAGGTCTGGCCCTGCCAAGTGTCACAAAATAGTCTTCTATAGATTCTGATATGTCATCATACTTTCTCAAGTACACCTGATTGTTATTGGCTGCAATTCTTGGTTCATCTTCATTATACGCCCAAATGCCAAAAAGATTGTTGGCTTGTCTGAAAAACCTAGAAGAGCCCCAGCCACTTTCTACAGCAGCCTGCGCCAGTGTTATGCTATTAGGGTGCGTGATCATCCTGTCAAGAAGGTTGTTAATATCGTGAGCTTTAAACCGTTGTTTCTCCCTCAGAAATAAGGTGGAGTCTTCCTTTGACCACTTTTCTTTGGTAACCAGTGCAGCTATGCTATCCCGCCTTGAGTCTATATGATATCTGGCAATGAGCACAGAAGGCAGGGTGATGGCAATAAACTTTGCCTTGCTCTCTTGAACAGGTAAACGACTTAGATCAGGCACGTTGAAATAAAGTACTGGTTTTACCAATGAATCTTGTAACAGTTCAACTTCAGTGGTATCATTTAACGCTATGGTTTCTACTTGTAGCTTGTTTACTTTTTCTTTACAAGAAAGAAAAGTCAATAGCAGCACCCAACTATATCTGTATCGTAAGTTCATCCGATTGTGTAACCGAATAAAGATAGAAAAGTTTCTGATGGTTTGCTCAGAAGTTACTTTTGATATTGATGATTTGAATTTTGTAACTTTGAGCTATGAAGAAGGCCTTATCAATCGAAGAGTTTTATGCCAATGATTTAAAGTTTACCCCTGACAACCTTAACTCTGGAATAGGTCATTTCAATGTATTCCAATTGGATGAGTTTGCCAGTGCAAAACCAAAGCCCATGCCCTATAACCGTAGGGATTATTATAAAATAAGTTTGGTAAAGGGCAGGGCCAGGGTGCATTATGCAGATAAAGTAATTGAGGTAGACAAACAAGTGCTGATATTCTCTAACCCCCAAATACCCTACAATTTTGAAAAGATAGATGAACAATTGACTGGTTATTTCTGCCTGTTCACTGAAGCGTATTTCCATCAGTATGGAAATATCTATTCATATCCCGTATTTCAGTCGGGAGGTACTCCTGTGTTTATTTTAGAAGATGAGCAGGCAGATGCTTTTTCAGAGATCTACAAGAAGATGTTTACTGAAATCAACTCAGATTATGCCTTCAAATATGATGCATTGAAGAATTTGGTTTTTGATATGATACATACTGCTATGAAGCTGCAACCAGCTAATTTGGTCACCAATCATCATTCTAATGCTTCAGACCGTATTTCTTCTTTCTTTATGGAGCTTCTGGAGCGTCAGTTTCCTATTGAACATGTAAATCAGAAAATAAAGCTACGCTCAGCTTCTGAGTTTGCAGAGAAGTTAAATGTTCATGTGAACCATTTAAACCGCGCACTGAAAGAAACAGTGCAAAAGACTACAACTGACATCATTTCAGATCGCATTCTGCAAGAGGCTAAGATTTTATTGAGGCATACCAACTGGAATGTAGCCGAGATTGCCGAGTCCTTAGGTTTCGAAGAGACAGCGCACTTCTCCAACTTCTTTAAAAAGAACACCCAAAACTCACCCGTTAAATTTAGAAAAGCAGTAGTTATTTGATTTATGCAAAAAGCTGTTTGCTGCACGCAAATTAGTCAGGATCAGTTGCACCTAGCTTTGTGTCATTATTAATTCATTAAACGATTTTAATTATGACAAAGAACAAAATAGCACTGGTCACAGGTGGAAGCCGTGGCTTGGGAAGGGATATGGTTATTAATTTGGCCAAGAAGGGAGTAGATGTGGTGTTTACTTACAATTCCAACAAAGCCAAAGCTGAAGAAGTGGTTGCTGAAGTTGAAAAGCTCGGACAAAAAGCCTTTGTATATCAGCTAGATACAAGGGATGTTAAATCATTTGATGGTTTCTTCAAACAGCTGTCTTCTGAGCTTAAAAAGGAAACAGGCAGTGCCAATTTCGATTTCCTTGTTAACAATGCAGGTACAGGCAGGTACGCACCAATTGCCGATGCAACTGAAGATCAATTTGACGAGATGATGAACATCCATTTCAAAGGAGTTTATTTTCTGACGCAGAAGGCTTTACCGCTGTTAAATGACAATGGCCGTATAGTTAATATTTCTTCTGGATTAGCAAGGTTTTCTCTACCTGGATTCTCAGCGTATGCTTCTATGAAAGGTGGTATTGAGGTATTTACCAGATACCTAGCTAAAGAGTTAGGATCCAGAGGCATTAGAGCTAATGTAGTGGCACCGGGTGCCATAGCCACAGATTTTGGTGGTGGTGGCAACAGGGATGATGAAGAGAAAAGAGCGATGGTCGCCAGCGTTACTGCTTTGGGCAGAGTAGGAGAGCCAGAAGATATTGGTGGCGTAGTGGCCTTCCTTTGTACTGAAGAAGGTGGCTGGATAAACGGTCAGCGTATTGAAGCGTCAGGTGGGATGTTGGTGTAAATAATAAAAGAAGGATTCTCAAAAGTATTAAAATCTCGTCATTGCGATCCGCTAGCTGGCGGATCGCAATGACGGTTACTTTTGAGTTCGTATGATTGAAAAATAAACTTCGGGTTGGTTTTCACAAATAGATTTATCTATTAAGGAGTGATAAACCAAACACCGAAGCTTATGAATAGAGTTAAGTTACAAAGAAGTTTTGAGGGAGAGGATATCT
>NZ_JAVJQL010000030.1:0-89925 GCF_040218215.1 Fulvivirga sp. | reverse complement strand
ACCATCCTTACCGAATAGGGATTTGCCTGACTTGAACTGAGCAAGTGCTTTGCTCTGTAATTGGTCAATCTCTTCTTGTGTCATTGTCTATCTAAGTTAATTGTTAAAATCTTCTTAGACAGAGTTTAATTTACAGTCTCTGCCAATGTCGGGAAACTCAGGTAGACTTGAATTTTCATATTCTTCTTCAATTTTTTTAATCTTATTCTCAGCAATTTCAAGCAGCTCTTCATATTGAAAATCACCACTTTTAATCTTAAGTAAATATTCTCTATCTTCTCTCCGAACATTTATCTTCCCATCTCTTCCAATTTCTTCGCACATGTTCAATAAACGAAATGTGTGCATCATATTTTTTGCATCATAATTCTTTCCATGCTGCACTGTATTTTCGTATCTAGCATCATTTCGTTTATCAACCCATTCCCAATATTCTTTATACTCTTTGCAATACTTTGAATAGCCTGATTTATTAAAAGACATAATAGCAATTGGATCTAATCCTTTAGGTATTGAACTCAATACAACATCGTTTGAAGTATCTTTTCTGTAAATACCTTTGAAACTGTTTTCTCCATAATACACTCCATACATTTCATGCATATGAGGTATTCTAGATAATCCGCAATTTTCCTGATTAAGGTTATTACTATTCAAGAATTCAGCTATTGGAATGGAACCTTGACCATCGGCTACATAGCAGAAGTCTAAAACGCTCCTTCTTTCCTTTTCAATAGGGTTAAGTATCTTTTTATTTAATCCTTTGGCTTTTCTAACTTGAGTCATGGCATATCCTCCAAAACTGTCTTTGCACTGTTTGGACAAGAAATTATGCGACCTTATTTCTTCAAAAACAGGGTGAATTTTAAGAACTGAATCTTCTGGTGTATAGAGTAGCTCAAGAATATTAGGGTTACTTTTTGATAATAATTCAATGAATCTCTTTAGTTCGTAATAAACAATATCATTAGTTTCATTACTAACCTGATCTATATAATTTAGCCCATAGTAATCTTCCTTAGGAAGGATAAAAACACCTTTAATATCTTCGTCTGATTCAGATGTTGCAAGACCATATGCATGACTGCCACTCATGCATTCAAAAACTATAATGTCTTTTCTTTTTAGGTCTTCTATTGTCATATCAATTCTTGATTACTTTGCGGTAAAATTCATCAAGTTGCTCAAAATTACCTTTTGATGCGGGTAAGTCAGTTGCTACGTTTTCATTTAGCTCAATCTCATGGTTTAAGAAGTCAGTAATTAAAGGCTCTAGTGGGTGTAAATAAGACTCGCTTTGCCCAGATTTGATTTCAATTAACTCAGTGATTTTATCTTTTACTTTTCCATCTACTATTGAGAACATTTTTGGCATTTCAATATGTGGCATTGAACCGTTTTCTCTTATCCATGCTCCTGATATAGTAGTTCTTAAAGCATAAAAGTATTTCTTAAGCTTGACTTCTTCTCCAGAACATGTTTCTAAGTACTTCTTAGACATACTTAGATAATGATGCATTGCAGCAATTGGAGAGAAATATTGCTGACTTAATTCTGATATTTCAGAAAGAAAATTACCTTCACTTTTATACACGATTGGGGATTGTAACCATTCAAGTAATGGAGGGTTTGATTTCCACATTAAGCTTAGAACTTTCTTAATTTCCCACCCTCCTATGTCTAGCTCATCATTAATTGGTAGATCAATGGTATCCTTTTGCTCTTTAAGAGATAAGTGCCAATCTAAATCTTGCGCATAAATGAAACGGACATCATAGTCACTATTTGGAGACGGAAAACCCCATGCTCTAGAGCCAGATTCACAGGCGTAAAGTATTTTGACTTTATAGTCTTTCTCTATTTCTAAAAGCTTACTCTTGATCAATTCATCCATAATTATCAAGAATACAACGAATGTTTGATATTTACCAAGCCCAATTCAAACAGGTTCATCTTATTGCTCTAATTCGTAAGAATTAACCTCAAATAAATTTAAAATTGACTACAAGCGATAATTCCTCGCAAATCACCCCTCCAGCGTCTCTTCAGCAGTCATCTGCTTTTCGTAAAGGTCTTTATAAACCCCGTCATGGGCCATCAGGCTGTCATGCGTTCCCTTTTCTACAATCTTGCCATCATCCAGCACAATAATTTTATCGGCCAGCTTGGCGGATGACACCCTATGCGAAATGATAATGGTAGATCGCCCTTTCATGATCTTTTTCATGCTGTTGAGAATGGTATTCTCCGTCTTCATATCCACCGCAGAAAGCGAATCATCCAGCATCAATATTTTAGGATCTCTGGAAATCGCCCTGGCTATAGAAACACGCTGCTTTTGTCCACCCGATAAGGTAATACCTCGCTCCCCTACCTTAGTATTGAACCCCTCAGGGAAATCCATGATGTTCGTATATACATCAGCATCCTTGGCCGCCTGCAGTACCTTTTCTTCATCAAACTCCTGACTGCCAAAAGCTATATTATTGAAAATAGTATCACTGAAAAGGAATACATCTTGTGGCACATAACCAATCTGGCTGCGCAGATTCACTACCTCATAAGCCTTAATGTCTTCATCATCTATTTTGATGCTACCAGAGGTGGTATCGTACATTCTGGAGATCAGGTTGGCAATCGTACTTTTCCCTGATCCTGTGGTACCAATAACCGCCAATGATTCGCCTGGATTCACTTCAAAAGAAATGTCATCCAAAGCTCTTATGCCCGAGTCAGGGTAAACAAACCCCACCTTGTCAAACACAATTTTGCCATCCAGCACATTAATCTTATTGTGTGTTGAGACTATTTCATTTTCTGTTTTCAAAAACTCATTCAGTCGTTTCTGCGATGCGGCCGCACGTTGTATAATACTACTAATCCAGCCCAAAGATGTCACCGGCCATGTTAATAAGTTCACATAAATGATAAACTCAGCGATGTTACCAAAAGTCAAAGTCCCTTCAATCACCTGTGCACTACCGGCATAAACAGTAAGCACAGTACTTAGCCCAATCAAAGCCAATATCAAAGGAAAAAACAATGCCTGCACCATGGTCAGCCGCAGTGACTTATTTTTGTAGTTATTGCTCTCAGCAGAAAACTTATTGATGGAGTCCTTCTCCCTTATAAAAGACTTCAGTACCCTGATCCCAGAAAATGCCTCCTGCACAAAAGTAGAGAGTCCTGACTGGCTGATCTGAATGTCTTCTGAGCGCTTGTTGATAATATTATTCACATAATAAATGCTCACAGAAAGAATTGGCAGAGGAATCAATGCATACAATGTAAGTGTCACATTGATAGATAGCATATAGGGAATCAGCATCGCAAAAAGCGTAATCAGATTAAGGCCATACATGATAGAAGGCCCCAGGTACATGCGCACTTTGCTCACATCCTCGGAGATTCTGTTCATCAAATCTCCCGTATTATTTCTTCTGTAAAAGCTTAGTGGCAAAGACTGATAATGGGCATAAACTTCGTTTTTCAGATCGTATTCTATGAGCCTGGACATGACAATAATGGTCTGTCGCACCATAAAGAGGAACACCCCTCTTAGCAGGGCCATCAGCAAAATAATCAAGGCATAGATCAGAATACTGGCAGCAAATACCTCATACATATTGTCTTGCAAATCAACCCCCTGGAAAGATTTATATATTAGGATATTATCGCCTACCAGGTTCAGCGCATAGCGCACCATCTGAGCAGGAATAATCTGAAATATATTTGAGATAATGATGAAAAGTAGCCCCAGTGCCAGGTGATACTTATATTTCCAAAGATACTTATTGAGATAGCTTAATTCTTTCATTCAGGATTTTGTCTCGTATTGCAACGTTTGGCATCAGTGTTAAGTTTTAAACAATCTTAGCGATCTGCCCTATTTCTTTATGCAATCGTTTTCGTTCGTTGAATTAGTTACAAAAAAGGCTTAGTTTTGCGCCACATTTTCCTTGAGGCATTCTCTTTTGAACGGCTCAAAAGTACGATAAAGTAATTATTAGCACATTATGATGGATATAAAAGAAATGGAAAAGGTAGAGGGGGGATTTCTGTTTTCAGAAGTCTCTAAATTAGGTCATGAGCAAGTCGTATTTTGTCATGATGAAGCTACCGGCCTTAAGGCAATTATTGGTATACATAATACCGTTTTAGGTCCTGCTTGTGGTGGTACCAGAATGTGGAATTATACCAACGAACAGGAGGCGCTTACAGATGTTTTGCGCCTTTCACGTGGCATGACATACAAGTCAGCTATTTCAGGGTTGAATTTTGGTGGGGGTAAAGCCGTGATTATCGGTGATGTCAATACCATGAAGACAGAAGCTTTCTTAAGAAGGTTCGGAAAGTTTGTTCAAAGCCTTGGTGGCAAGTACATTACTGCAGAGGATGTGAACATGAAAACCCGTGATATGGAAATCATAGGCATGGAGACCAAATATGTAACTGGACTTCCTGAAGTTCGTGGTGGTGGTGGTGATCCATCTCCTGTTACAGCCTATGGTACCTATTTAGGTATGAAAGCTACCGCCAAAAAAGTATTTGGTTCGGACAGCTTAGAAGGCAAGAAAATCGCCATACAAGGTGTTGGTCAGGTAGGTATGTATCTTGTAGACCATTTGGTAAAAGAAAATGCCAAGCTTTATATCACTGATATTTCTGAAGCCAAATTGAAGGCCATCTCTGAAAAATCTGGCGCTACTGTAGTAGGCATGGATGAAGTATATGACCTTGACGTTGACATCTACGCACCTTGTGCTCTTGGAGCTACATTGAATGACAATACAATCGGAAGATTGAAATGCCAGATGGTAGCAGGTGCAGCTAACAATCAGCTGGCTGATGAGAAAAAACATGGCTACATGCTATTGGACAAAGGCATTACTTATGCGCCTGACTTCCTGATTAATGCTGGTGGTATCATCAATGTATATGAAGAGTATTTAGGCAACTATAATAGGGAAAGTGCTTATATGCAGGCAGAAAATATTTATGGCACTTGTTTAGACATCTTAAATAAGGCTGAAGTTGAGAAAATTTCTTCTCAGGAAGCCGCTATTAAATTAGCAGAGCAAAGAATAGAAGAGATAGGCAAAGTTAAATTGTCTAGATAATCTAAAATAACCTACTTTTGCAGATGAATATGGTGGTGGCATAAAGCCACCACATGTTTATTTAAATAAAATACGTTCTTTTTAATAACCGTAAATGCTTAACCGCAGAACATTACGAATCAAAGCAATGCAAACAATGTTTGCATTTCGTCAAAGCAGGGATGCCAATTATGCCTTGGCAGTACAGCAGATTGCTGACATTTTTTCTCCCGATCTTAATTCAATGGAAGTGCAAGACAAAGAACAGCTAAAAGCTGACCGTAAGCTTTGCACTGATCTTTTCAAGGCCAATTTTGAGGATACGGGATATCATGCTTCTACCGATAAGGTGGAAGAAGTGGCCACAAAAATGATTCAGGAATACCATCAAAAAAATGGTAAAGACCTGATCCATTTTAAAAAGACAATGCTTATAGAGGCTGAAAAAATTGTTGATCGGTATCTATTGATCTTATTGCTCCTCGTAGAATTTTCGGAATTCGCTGAAAAAGATGCTAAACAAGATCACTCCAGGTTTGTTAAAAATTTGTTAATCCAGTCGATAAAATTTAACAAGTCGCTTGAAACCGCTAGCTTAAGACGAAATTTAAATTGGACAAATGAGTCCGATACTGTTCGTCAGTGGTTCAAAGACATAATAAAGGCTGATGATGAGTATATAAAGTATTTGAAATCACAAGACCAAAGCTTTGCAAGCGATAAGGCCATTATTGATCACATCGTAAAGAACTTAATATTCAAAAACGATGTAATTGATAAGTATCTGGAAGATGCCGATTTAAACTGGGATGAAGACAGAGCCATTATCAAAAGCCTTGTGACCAAGACTTTAAAGTCTATTCCTGATGGGAGCGGAGAATTTGAACTTCAAGAGCTTTCTTATAATTGGGAAGATGACAAAACGTTCTTTCAGGAGCTGTTTGAAGAGACCATAAAGGTTGAAGAAAAATACGAGCCGTTAATTGCGAAAAAAGCAGTGAACTGGGACGTAGATAGAATTGCTGTCACCGACAAGATTATACTTGAAATGGCGATTTCGGAAATGATCAATTTTCCGAGCATCCCTGTAAAAGTGACAATAAATGAATATATTGAGGTCGCAAAACGTTATAGTACTCCGAAGAGTAAAGTCTTTATCAATGGTATATTAGATGTCATTGCTGATGAGCTTGAAGCTTCAGGTGTTATTAGAAAAAGCGGACGCGGATTAATAGACAATAAATAGAAATACAATGAGCAAGAAATCAGGAAATACTTTTATGGCTTTTCTTCTTG
This sequence comes from Fulvivirga sp., assembly GCF_040218215.1. NCBI lineage: Bacteria > Pseudomonadati > Bacteroidota > Cytophagia > Cytophagales > Fulvivirgaceae > Fulvivirga > Fulvivirga sp. The sequence goes on along the minus strand of NZ_JAVJQL010000030.1, from coordinate 83,530 downwards.
GAGCAGCAACCGGAGCGATAGTAGGGATACTTTATGCTCCTGACAAAGGCTCTAATACTCGTGACAAATTAACTTTCAGGTTAGACAAGTACAAAACAATGCTTGAAGATCTGGTAGACGATTTGGTAAACCATAATGAAGGCCCGCTTAGCGAGGCTAAATCCCATGGTGAACGAGTGGTTAATGATGCTAAAGAAAAAGCTGAAAGATTGTTAGAAGATGTGGATGAGTTGATCAGCCACATTAAAAGTGGAGAAAAGAATTAATCTTTTAAAAAGTAAGTCAAAATAAACTAAACTAGAAATGAACAAATTAATGAAATCTGCATTGGCTATAGGGCTAATGGCTTTTGTACTAGGTGCATGTGGAAGCGACAAAGACGCTGAGAAAAGAATTGCTGAATTAGAGAACAAACTAGCTCAACTAGAGACTAGTAAAACTGGTGGTGCAACTGCTGCTACTGCTACTCCAGAAACTAAGCCTGAAGGACCTCTTCCTGCTTTCAAATTTAACGAGTTGGATCATGACTTCGGAACTATCGCTGAAGGTGATGTTGTAGAGCACACTTTTTCATTTACTAACACTGGAGATGCTCCTTTGATCATCCAAAGTGCTAAAGGATCTTGTGGATGTACTGTACCAACATGGCCTAAAGAGCCAATTCCAGTTGGTGGTACTGGCGAAATTACTGCTCAGTTTAACAGTAAGGGTAAGCCAAACATCCAAAACAAAACTGTAACTATCACAGCTAACACTTGGCCTAAGCAGTCTACGCTAAGAATCAAAGCTATGGTGACTCCTGCAGCTCAAGAAGCTCCTGCAGAAGGACCAGTGAAATAATTACATAGAATAAATTCTATATTTGCGCATCCCAACTCTCCCAAGGAGTTGGGATGTGTTGTTTTTATTAACTTATTTTACTCAAACAAAAAATTAAAAAATGATTAAGCCTTTATTATTACAAGCAGCAGACGGTGGTGGACTTTCTTCACTAATTCTTTTTGGTGGTGTTGCATTGGTATTCTATTTTTTCATGATCAGACCGCAGCAAAAGAAGCAGAAAGAGCAGAAGAAATTTATTGAAGAGATTAAAAGAGGTGATAATGTGGTTACTATTGGCGGCTTGCACGGTAAAGTCATGTCAACAGAAGACGATACAGTAACTTTAGAAGTAGATAAAGGTGTTAAATTGAAATTTAACAGGTCAGCAATATCACAAGAGTCATCTAAAACCGTTTTAGAGGAAACAAAATAGTTGAGTAAACTAGGCACCATAGTGAAATCAATAAGCCCTGAGCGCATCAGAAGCATCAGGGTGATTACACTATGCATTGTGGCCGCTGCTACTTTCTGGTTTCTTAATGCACTTAATGATACTTACTCTACTACACTAAAATACCCTTTGGTATTTAGCTACGATACCGAGAAGTACATCCCTTTAGAACAGCCCCCTGAATACATTCAGATAAATGTTAGTGGTCTTGGTTGGAATCTTTTTAGAAATAGCCTGGGTATAAAAGTTACTCCGGTAAATTTTAAGCTGCAGAATGCTTCAGAGATAAAAAAAATTCCTGGCAACTCAATTCTTGGAACCTTGTCAGATCAGCTGGATGAGTTTGAGGTAAACTTCATACTTACAGATACACTATTTGTTAATATTGATAATCGTGCTACAAGAAGGTTCAAATTAGCTATTGACAGCACAGCCATTAAATTGAATGAGCAGTATTGGTTGAGCTCATCTTTACGCTACAGTCCGGATTCAGTAACCCTGCAGGGCCCTGAATCTATATTAAGCCAGATGGACGAGGTCCTTACAATTAGCATCCCTCAATCGGATATTGATGAAAATTATAATGAGGACATCCCTATCGAGTTTGAAAACTCTCGATTGATTAGCCGTGATCCTCCAACAATGAATGTTGTTTTCGGTGTTGAAGAATATACCTCCTCAGAGATTGATGTGCCTTTGACTATGGAAAACTTTCCCAAGAATGGAAACGCCCTTGTAACGGACACTTTAAGAAAAGTTATTTATAATGTTGGTATCAATAAGGCTAATAATATTACTCCAGATTTATTTAGCATCATTGCCAATTATAATATGATCAACCCCGAGGATTCAACCATAACACTTGAGGTTACCAGGCACCCCGAATTCACCAAAGATGTTCACCTGGACTCTGCAAAGGTGAAGGTTCAATTCAATGAATAAGCTTTTACAAGTCGGCATTACCGGAGGTATTGGATCGGGCAAAAGCCTTGTCTGTAAGATCTTCGCCAGTCTTGGCATTCCTATTTACGATGCTGACTCAAGAGCCAAATGGCTAACAAGTAACAGCGAAACAATTAAGGCTGCCATCATAGCCCATTTTGGTGCGGAAGCCTATACCGAAACAGGCCTCAACCGTGAGTATATAGCTGGTAGAGTATTTAATAATAAACAGGAATTAGAGGTTCTGAATGGTATTATTCACCCAGAGGTAGGCAAGGATTATAAAGCCTGGGTTAAGTCCCAAAGCTCTGATTACGTAATAAAAGAAGCAGCTCTGATGTTTGAATCTGGCTCTTACAAAGTGTTAGACAAGGTCATTAACGTTACTGCGCCTATTCCATTAAGAATTCGAAGGGTACTCAAAAGAGACCCATTTCGAACAGAAAAAGAAATACAGTCTATTATTGAAAAACAACTGTCAGATGAGGAAAGGATAGAAAGGTCTGATTATATCATCAATAACGATGAAAAAGAGATGCTAATCCCTCAGGTTTTAAAGCTTCATGAAGAGTTTAAAACCATGATAAAATAAAAAAGCTGCCATAAACTCAACGCTCATGACAGCTAATTATAGCGCCAACTATATTAGAAACTAAAACGCTCTGTTTGGTTGTCAATTTCTACTTCAATATCAAAAGAAGCTTCAATTCGGCTAAGGTTATAAAGCTTTGAAAAGTTTCCATTAAGAAGCTCTTCTTTCTCATAAACCAATTTTCCCTTAGCATCAAATATTCTAACCATGGCCCTTCTCGGCTGGTCGTTTACAATGGTAAGGATATATCCATTTTCTTTGAGCGAAGTAGCGTTGCACTTGATAAGTACTGGCAAAGTTGTAACTACCTCCTTCTTCTCGAATGATACCACATCATTCATACTTCCAAACTCATCTTCCACTATAAATGTATATGTACCATAAGGCAACGCTTCAAAATTGTAGGGTCTTGAAAAACCATCTAGCTTTTTAATTTTCTCAACAAATACCTTATCTCCTGCTTCGTTTAGAATGGTTACTGATACTTGACTTGTTGATCCTTTGTAAATAAGATTAAAAATTGCCTCATCTTTCTTTACTACCTCAATGATAGAGGACCTGGTTGCCTTGTTCTCGCCTTCATTAGCGAATAGGGCTGTACTCAAAACTGTTAAGAGTACTAGCAATGTTACTTTTGCTTTCATGTTTTTTACCTTTTATTTTCATTACAAAGGTCTGTAGAAAGCCTGCCAAAGGGGTTAATTAGGTATCAAAGCAATATTAAATGATTGTGCATGATGCGATTGGATTAATCGAAAGTTGTTAACAAATCTTGAAGTTTTGGATGCACTGGATACAGATAAGCCCCCGTCAAAAATTTTGCTAATCATGCCCATATTGTTGACGAATAAAACTCCTTTTATGCGAAGGATAAAATAAGATTTCGGCCTGGCATTTTAAGCAAAATTAAATTCCAATATTAAGTCCGTTAACACTGGAGTTTTAGGCGTTAAAATCGTGTTAATAACGATCGATCGTTAGGCTACATTTTTTCAGAAAAAGCACCAGAATTCTAAAAATCTCAAATTTTCTGATATGCCCTATTTACTCAAAGCAATCGTTTACGATAATTAAATGGCCTTTTTTAATTGCAATTACCTCACAATTTAAGTATTATCTCAACTTCTTTAGGGTAAAGTCACTCTCCTCTTAACGATTTTTCGGGCGCTATTCCGGCCAACTTTTGGTCGAGAAAGTGAGTGAATGAGTTACCCCTAAATTGAAATTAAGGATTGAAAAATGGAAGAGAGAAATTTGAAAAACCAGGGGCTATATCGTTCAGATTTTGAACACGATTCGTGCGGCATAGGGTGCATCGCCCAGATAGATGGGATAGCAAAACATGAGCTGGTTCAAAAGTCGTTATTGATGCTCAGCAGAATGGAACACCGTGGTGGTACGGGTGCTGATCCTGAAACTGGTGATGGGGCTGGTATTTTAACGCAAATTCCCCATGAATTTTTAAAACAGGAATGCAAAGCACTTAATATTGATCTTCCTGAGGCTAAATCTTATGGTGCCGGAACGATCTTCTGGCCTACCACCAAGTCGGTGCGCGATGAGTGCAGGAGTGTATTTGAAAAACATGCGGCTGAATTGGATCTTATTATTTTAGGTTACAGGCCCGTGCCGGTAGATAAAAACGTACCTGGTGCTGGTGCCAAAAAGGGAGAGCCCGTCATTGAACAGGTATTTATGACGCATAAAAATGGTCTTTCCGATATTGAATTGGAACGAAGGCTTTTTGTTTTCAGAAATTACACAACTCATTATATAGGATGGAATGTTTCAGGAAATAATGGAGACTTCTATATGCCCAGCCTCTCTTGTAAGGTCATTATCTACAAAGGCCAGCTTAGAACCAATCAGCTAGGGTCATATTATCATGATCTTACAAATCCAGGTTTTAAAACAGCCATTGCTGTAGTTCATTCAAGGTTTTCTACCAACACTTTCCCAAGCTGGAAATTGGCTCAGCCTTTTAGGTATATCGCCCATAACGGAGAGATCAATACTATCAAAGGCAATGTCACCAAAATGCAGTCCAAAGAAGCCAATATGAAGTCAGATGTATTTACTGACGAAGAGCTTAAAATAATGCTGCCTGTAACAGACCCAGCCCACTCTGACTCTGCCAATTTGGATTCCCTGGTTGAGATGCTGGTCCTCAGCGGTCGGTCGCTGCCCCACGTTATGATGATGTTGGTGCCTGAGGCATGGGAAGATAACCAACTGATGGAAACACAGCGTAAGGCCTTCTATAAATTCCATGCTTCATTAATGGAGCCCTGGGATGGTCCAGCCGCATTGATATTCACCGATGGAAAAATGGTAGGTGCTACGCTGGATAGAAATGGCTTGCGCCCAGCCAGGTATACTATCACAAAGCAAAATCAGCTTATCATTGCCTCAGAGGCTGGTGCACTTCCTTTGGATGAGAAAGACATTATCAGCAAGGGCCGTCTGCAACCGGGTAAAATGCTAGTAGCTGATATTGAAAACAAAAAAGTGGTTTATGATGAAGAGATCAAACATGAGATCTGCCATAGGCAGCCCTATGTAGAATGGATCAAAGATGAAAGAATAAAACTTCGCCTGGCACCTGAAGTGGCTGATCCGACCATTGGTTTCGATTCAGCTACTTTAAAAAACAGACAGCAGGCCTTTGGCTTTACTTCGGAAGAGATCAAAGTTATATTGGCACCCATGGCCGAAACTGCCAAAGAGCCTATTGGTTCTATGGGTGCAGATACTCCACTGGCAGTATTATCAGAGTTCAGTCAGCATATTTCAAACTATTTCAAACAGCTTTTTGCCCAGGTAAGTAACCCGCCTATCGATCCAATTAGGGAGCGATTGGTAATGTCATTGTTTACAAGGTTAGGCGAAAGCCTGAACATTCTGGATGAAACTCCGGCACATACCAGACAAATACATTTGTCTCAGCCCGTACTACTCAATTCAGATATTGAAAAGCTAAAATCAATGGCCGATCGTGGTTTTGACTATGCTGTTATTGACATTTTATTCGATGCCAATGGCAAAACCGGAAATCTTGAACGAGCTATTGAAAATGTCTGTCAGAAAGCTAAAGCTGCCATAGGTAAAGGCAAGAAAATCCTTATCCTGTCAGATAAAAATATTTCCAAAGACAAAGCACCGATACCTTCATTGATGGCCATTGGTGCGGTGCATCATTATCTCGTAAGAGAAAAAATCAGAACCAAAGCAGGATTAATCGTTGAAGCTGGTGATATCCGGGAGACACATCACTTTGCTACGGTTATTGGCTATGGCGCCAGCGGAATCAACCCATATCTGGCCCTGGAAACTATTGCAGATTTAAATGACCAGGATCAGCTACAAGAAGGGTTAACCACCGAGGATGCCCTTCATAATTATCAAAAAGCCATTGGTTATGGGTTATTAAAAGTATTATCCAAAATGGGGATAAGCACCTTACAGTCTTATCAGTCGGCTCAAATATTTGAAATCTTAGGTATTAGCAATAAAGTAGTTGATAAGTGTTTTAAAGGGACCACCTCCAGAATAGAGGGTCTCGGTTTTGACGAATTAGCAAAAGAAGTGCTTGTTAGACATGACCTCTGTTATAATAAAAACCTAAACAGATTAGAAGTTGGTGGTAAATATCAATGGAAACTTCGTGGCGAGCGACACACTTTTACACCAGAAACCATCCATTTGCTTCAGCATTCGACAAAGACCAACAACATCAAGCTATATAGAAAGTATGCTGAAAAAATTAATGACCAATCAAGAAAGGCATTGACTTTAAGAGGGCTTTTAGAATTTAAAGAACGTGTTCCTGTACCCATTGAAGAGGTAGAATCTAAAGAGGAAATTTTCAAACGCTTTGCAACTGGTGCCATGTCATTTGGATCAATATCTCATGAGGCACATTCCACGCTAGCAATTGCCATGAATCGCATTGGCGCCAAGAGTAATAGTGGTGAAGGCGGTGAAGATGAGGTAAGGTTTGAACCTAAGGCCAATGGCGATTGGGAAAGGTCCGCTATTAAACAAGTGGCTTCCGGTCGTTTTGGTGTAACCAGTTACTACCTCACCAATGCCAATGAGCTTCAAATTAAAATGGCCCAGGGTGCTAAGCCCGGTGAAGGTGGCCAACTGCCTGGCCATAAAGTGGACGACTGGATCGGAAGGGTTCGTCATTCTACACCAGGTGTAGGATTAATTTCCCCTCCTCCACATCATGATATTTATTCTATTGAAGATTTGGCACAGCTGATCTTCGATTTAAAAAATGCCAATCGATCTGCGCGTATTAATGTTAAGCTTGTTTCTGAAGCAGGAGTAGGCACCGTAGCAGCAGGAGTTTCAAAAGCCAATGCCGATGTGGTGCTTATAGCAGGTGCGGATGGCGGCACCGGAGCTTCTCCACTCAGCTCTATTCAGCACGCAGGTCTGCCATGGGAACTTGGCTTAGCTGAGGCACATCAGACTTTGGTAAAAAATAATCTCAGAAATCGAATTACCGTACAGGCTGACGGACAAATGCGCACGGGTCGCGATTTGGCTATTGCAGCTTTGCTTGGCGCAGAAGAGTGGGGCGTTTCAACTGCTGCCTTGGTAGTAGAAGGTTGTATCATGATGCGAAAATGTCATCTGAATACCTGCCCTGTAGGTATAGCAACACAAAACCCTGAGTTGCGTCAGCTGTTCACAGGGAATCCTGATCATGTCGTTAATTTCTTTAGCTTCTTGGCCGAAGACCTGCGGGAAATAATGGCATCGTTAGGTTTTAGAACAATCAATGAAATGGTTGGGCATAGTGAAGTATTAAAGCTTAGAAGCAATTTAAAACATTGGAAGCTCAGTAACCTCGACCTTTCCCCAATATTGCACAGGGAAACAGTTGAAAAAAATATTGGTCAGTTCAAACAAATTGAGCAAGACCATGAAATGGATGAAATTCTTGATTGGAAGTTATTAGAAGTATCTAAAGACGCCATTGAGAAAAATGAAAAAGTACATGCCACATTTGACATTGAAAATGTAAACCGTTCCGTAGGTGCCGTGCTTTCAAATGAAATTTCCAAAATCCATAAAGGAAAAGGACTAAAAGAAAACACCATAAATATTGACTTCACAGGCTCTGCAGGCCAGAGTTTTGGGGCATTTTTAGCTCCTGGTGTTACTTTTAACCTGACTGGTGAAGCCAATGACTATTTTGGCAAAGGGCTATCGGGTGGTAAATTAATTGTTAAACCAAGCCCAAATGCCACTTTCAAGGCCGAGCAAAATATCATTATAGGCAATGTAGCCTTTTATGGCGCTACCAGCGGGCAGGCCTTTATCAGAGGTATGGCTGGAGAACGGTTTGCTGTACGTAACTCTGGCGTGAGTGCTGTGGTTGAAGGCGTAGGGGATCATGCCTGTGAATATATGACTGGCGGAAGAGTGGTGATACTGGGTGAAACAGGAAAGAATTTTGGTGCAGGCATGAGCGGTGGTATTGCCTATGTTTTTGACCCATTAAGCCGATTTGATTTTATGTGCAATAAGGAAATGGTACTGCTCGAGCCGCTTGATGATGAAGATATGGATCTTGTGAAAAGCCTGGTCGAGAAACACAGACAATTTACAGAAAGCCAGTTGGCAGAAAAGATATTAGGAAATTGGAAATACTATATTAATCAGTTCGTAAAAGTGATTCCTACTGATTACAAAGCCGTGTTAGAAAGTAAAAAAACTAAAAAGGAGGTAGCATAATGGGAAAAGTAGATGGATTTTTAAACTTTGACAGAGAGCTTCCAAAATCAAGAAAGCCGGAAGAGCGTATTCATGATTATAAGGAAATTTATGAGCCATTTCCGGAGAAGAAAACTAATGAGCAGGCGGCCAGGTGCATGGACTGCGGTATTCCCTTTTGTCATAATGGTTGTCCATTAGGCAATATCATTCCTGAATTTAATGATGCGGTATATCGTAAAAGCTGGGAAGAGGCTATACAAATTTTATCAGAGACCAATAACTTCCCTGAGTTTACTGGCAGAATCTGTCCTGCACCTTGCGAAGCGAGTTGTGTTCTTGGAATCAACAAACCAGCAGTTGCCATTGAGCATATCGAAAAAACCATTGCCGAAAAGGCCTATGAGCTCGGCTATATTAAGCCTAATCCACCAAAAACAAGAACGGGTAAAAGCGTTGCCGTTATTGGTTCTGGGCCCGCAGGTCTGGCTGCTGCCAATCAGTTGAATAAAGCTGGCCATTCTGTAACTGTTTTTGAACGGGCTGATCAGATTGGTGGGCTTCTAAGATATGGTATCCCCGATTTTAAGCTTGAAAAGAGCATAATAGACAGACGCCTTGACATCATGAGTGCTGAGGGCATTGTATTCGAAACCAATGCTGAAGTCGGAAAAAATGTGGATATCAAAACTTTGGAAGACGGTTTTGATGCTATTGTTATTTGTACTGGCTCAACGGTACCAAGAGATTTACCTATTCCGGGAAGGGAGTTTAAAGGCATTCATTTTGCTATGGAATTTCTTACCGAGCAAAATAAGCAGGTAGCCAATGAAACTCCTGAAGGTGTTAGCATTACCGCAAAAGACAAACATGTAGTGGTAATTGGTGGTGGAGATACTGGCTCCGACTGTATCGGGACTTCGCATAGACAGGGTGCAAAATCCGTGCTTCAAATTGAGCTTTTAGAAAAACCACTAGATCATAGAACTGACAAAGACCCTTGGCCAAACTGGCCGATGGTTGTAAGAACTTCCTCATCGCATGAAGAAGGGGGCAAAAGAGAGTGGGCACTTCTAACTAAGGCATTTGAATGCGATAATGTAGGTAATGTTAAGTCTATCACGTTAGTAGACATAGAGTGGAAAGAGAAGGAAGGCCGAATGACTTTTGAAGAAATACCTGGCACTGAAAGAAAAGAACCATGTGAATTGGCTTTACTCGCTATTGGTTTTGTGGCTCCTGAAAATTCCTTATTGGAGCAATTTCAAATAGAAGTGACTGAAAGAAACTTAGTAAAAGCTAAAAGATATCAAACAAACTGGCCGCATATTTTTACAGCTGGAGATGCTCATAGAGGCCAATCTTTAGTAGTATGGGCTATTTCTGAAGGCCGAGAGGCTGCAGTCGCTGTTGATAAGTACTTGATGGGAAGTAGCGCGCTACCGTCTAAAAACGGATCGTTCTTGGTCTATAAATAAGAATTACAGTTATTTTTCCTTTAAAATACCTTAAATTTCGATGTTAGATAAGATGCTTTCACTCAAAGGCTTTGAAATATAGCTTGTTACATCTTCATAATTATTGGCTTTTGCTATATCATCAGGATATACAGATGATGAAAGCATATATATTTTTATAGGTTTCTTTAAACGTGGCTTGACAGACTTGTATTCTTCTAGAAAATCCCATCCATTTTTAACTGGCATATTAATATCCAAAAATATAATGTCGGGTAAAACCGATATTTCTGATGCATTACTTTCTAGATAATCGAGCGCCATATCAGCATTTATAAATGTCGTTACATTATCTGAAAAGTTAGTTGCGGAAATAATTCTCCTGCATAAAAAATTATTTACATCATCATCATCCACAATTAACACATTAGGTTTCATCTGATAATTTTATTTTATACTAATAATAGCATTAAAATTCTTATTTACCTATTGGCAAGATTACTTTAAAAGTACTTCCAACATCTACCTCGCTTTCCACTTCAATCTTACCCCCCACTAGTTCAACATGAGATTTTACAATAAACAGACCTAGGCCTTTACTATTTGGACCATTGTGAAACTTTTGATACAAGCCAAAAAGTCGATCTCCATATTTATTTAAATCAATACCAATTCCGTTGTCCTTAACTCTAATGTTAATATTATTATTTGATAGTTCTGCTGATATATCTATTTTGCTCTGACGTTTATCACTACGATACTTTACCGCATTGGTAATAAGATTTTGTAAAATGCTTTTCAAATATTTGTCAGAGAAATAGAAAAGATCCACTTTGGAAAAGTCCGTTTTGATTATTGTCCCAGACTGAATAACTTCTTGTTCAATATTGCTTATTATTTCATCTACATATTTTTTTAAATCAATTTGTATTGCTTCATAATGTGGTTTTTCATTGAATGCTACAAGATCAACAAGATCATTCAGGGTTGTATCTAACCGTTGAACTGATTCTTCAATTTTATTGAATACCTCTTTGTTATTTTGGTGTATTAACTGCCGATCGTAGAAACTAATTAGCGTTCTGAGGTTTATTACGGGTGCCCTCAAATCATGTGATGTTATATAGGCAAACTGCTTTAGTTCAGTATTTGATTTCGCCAATCCTTCCGTTAAATTCTTTAAGTCTAACTCGTCTTGTATTCTTTGAGTGATATCCCTTTGCATACCAAAAATTGCTGTTAAATCACCTTCCTTATTGAATAATGCTATATAATCACCCTCGACCCATATTTGATTTGATTTGAAAGTGTCTGCTTTTGTGATTACTATCTGTTGTTTTTTATCTAGCAAATCAGAAATGATACCATTGGCCACTTTACTATTATTCTTAAATAAGTCATTAAAGCTGAGACCAATCATATCGTCATAGCCGGCCTCGTATTGTTTTAAAAGAGCATTGTTAAGCTTTACAATATGGAATTTGTTAAAAACATCGTCTACTGCTTTTTTCTTATTCTTACCCTCATTCAGTTTCAAAGGGCTTTCGGCTTCCATTATAAAAAACCCGTCTAAAGATTGAAGGAAAAAAAGGTTTAACATTTCTTCACTCTTTTTAAGAGCTATTTCCATATTAACCTTTTCAGTTATTATGTCTGTAAAGAGTAATATCCCTCCAACTTTTCCCTTTTCATTATACCATGGTCGTATTTGCCAACTAAGCCAAACCAAATTTCCATTGCTGTCAATGAAACTATCTCTATTATTTTCTAATGTTTTTCCCTCTAAGCCAAGCTGATGTTTTATTTTCCAAATCTCCTTTACATCTGAGAAAATAGAGTAATGGTTTTTTCCCTTAATACTTTTTCGATTTAAGCCTTTACTTTTAAAATCCCACTCCAATGACCAATTTTTGCTACACACGATGTAGTTCATCGAATTATCAAACATTGCAACAGAATTAGGAGACTTTTGAATAAATGATTCGAGATTCCCCTGACTATTATTTTTTCCTTCGAATAATTCCTGAATATAGCAGATTTGAGAGCTGTCATCTAATGGGCTAAATGACAATTTGTATTTAGAAACTTCACATACAGGATGCTTTTTTCCTCCTTCTTGTTTTACTGAATGTATCCCTTTCCTTATAATTTCGTGATCAGAAACATCAAAAAGTGTAAATAACAATTTATCTAGGGCATCTTTTTTCTTGATTCCAAGAAGCGATTCTGCTTGACGATTTGTATTTAAAATTAACCCCTCACTGCTAATGATAATCATGGCTACGGGAGCCTTTTCAAATAACAAAGAATAATCTAAGAAAGTATCTGACATAGTCATTCAGAGTAAGTCTAAAAAAACTTTTATTAATATTTAAAAATAGGACTTAAGAATCTTTAAATAAGGCAATATTTCAGTTTTCGGTAACTGTTTCGTTTATATCATTGAGTTTCTCCACCCAGAAATTATTGAAGCCATCACCAATATGAAGCGTGATCATAGCCATTTGAAGTAGTTCTAGGATAGCAAGGAAGTTAAAAATAACGGCAATCTTATTTTTATCCTGCTCAATGATGTCTGTAAATGGGACTTTTCGTTTATCTCTTAAAGTATACATGATGAAATCCCGCTGACCTCCTATGGTATAAGGAAACTGAATAACCTCATGCCTTGGCTTGTTTTGCTCTATCTCATAGCGCTCCATCACATTTTGGAACACCTTCAGCAGTTTGTATAAGTCAAGGTCCTGCATCTCTGATTCAACATTAACAGACTCTGCCAAAGACCTGATTTCCTTGTTTATATTTCCTCGCTTCTCCTTTTCTATCTGGTTATTTTCCATAACCTGAAGCTCTTCAAGTACCGATTTGTACTTCTTATACTCTAATAAATGTCTGACCAGCTCTTCCCGAGGATCTATCTCATTGCCTTCCTCATCCAACTGAGGTCTTGGCAATAACAATTTAGATTTAATGCGCATCAAGGTAGCGGCAACCAAAATAAACTCGCTAGCCACTTCTATATTCAACTTTTCAAGATTATGGAGATAGTCCAAAAAGTCCTTTGTGATTTTTGATATGGGTATATCATTGATGTCTAGCTCATCCCTTTCTATGAAAAAGAGAAGTAGGTCAAAAGGGCCTTCAAAAAGAGGTAATTTTATTTCGAAGCTCACATCAAAAATCTTAAGTGTTGATTAATCAGTATTAAGTCAAAGATATTACTATATCGAGTAAATATGACTGGCTTGTGTAAAAAAGTGTAATTTTGCCGTTTATTATCAAATTGCATAAAATATTTAAAACAGTTACCTTGAGTTCTTGTTCTAGATTTAATGCCAACTTATAAAAGATGCTAATTGAACCCGGAAAGCTTCTTGCTAAAATTAACAGTCCAGAAGACCTAAAAAAACTGGATCAGACACAGCTCGTACAGCTTTGCGATGAGTTGCGTCATTTTATTATCGATAATGTCTCTGTTTATGGAGGTCATTTTGGTGCCAGCCTAGGCGTAGTAGAGCTAACGGTAGCATTACATTACATATTTAATACCCCTAAAGATCAGTTGGTTTGGGATGTTGGGCATCAGGCTTATGGCCATAAGATTCTGACCGGTAGAAAAGACGTTTTTCATACTAATAGAATGTATAAAGGCATGTCGGGCTTCCCTAAAAGGAAGGAAAGCGAATATGATGCCTTTGGCGTAGGTCATTCGTCAACATCCATTTCAGCGGCTTTGGGTATGGCCGTAGCTTCTAAATACAAAGGAGATGAAGAGCAGCAGCACATAGCCGTTATTGGAGATGGGTCCATGACTGGCGGATTGGCATTTGAAGGTATGAACCATGCTGGGGTTTCTAATAGCAACATTCTTATCATTTTGAATGATAACTGCATGTCTATTGACCCTAATGTGGGTGCTCTAAAAGATTATTTAACAGACATAACCACCTCACATACTTACAATAAGGTGAAAGATGAAGTTTGGAATGTTTTGGGTAAGATCAGCAAATTCGGACCTAACGCAAGAGAGGTAATCTCCAAAGTAGAAAATAGTATCAAATCTTTATTGCTGAGCCAAAGCAATATGTTTGAATCATTAAACTTGAGATATTTTGGTCCAGTTGATGGTCATGATGTGAATCATTTGGCAAGTGTACTTGCCGATTTAAAAGACATCAAAGGTCCTAAAATTTTACATTGCATCACCACCAAAGGCAAAGGTTATGCTCCTGCTGAAAATGGCAATAAAACTACTTGGCATGCTCCAGGAAAATTTGATAAGGTTTCCGGAGAGATCAGAAAAAAAGTTCATGAAGCTCCGCAGCCACCAAAATATCAGGATGTTTTCGGGCATACACTGGTGGAACTGGCAGAGAAAAATGATAAAATAACTGGGATAACACCAGCTATGCCATCTGGCTCTTCTATGAACATTATGATGGAGGCAATGCCAGACAGAGCTTTTGACGTTGGCATTGCTGAACAGCATGCTGTTACATTCTCAGCTGGTTTAGCCACTCAAGGTTTGATCCCATTTTGCAATATTTACAGCACGTTTATGCAGCGCGCCTTTGATCAGGTAGTGCATGATGTATGTATTCAAGATTTGCCCGTTAACTTCTGCCTCGACAGGGCAGGTTTTGCAGGTGCTGATGGACCAACGCACCATGGCGCTTATGATATCGCTTATATGCGTTGTATTCCAAATATGATCATTGCTTCGCCAATGAATGAAGCAGAACTGAGAAACCTAATGTATACTTCTCAACTGCCAAGAGAAGGTAAGGCGTTTACGATACGCTACCCTCGTGGTCAAGGTGTTATGCCTGAGTGGAGAACTCCTATGGAAGAAATTGAAATAGGAACTGGAAGAAAAATTAAAGACGGTGAAGATGTAGCTATATTGACCATTGGTCATATTGGAAACTATGCCATTGAAGCTATTGAGCAATTGGAAAAAGAAGGCTTAAACCCTGCGCTTTATGATATGCGTTTTGTGAAGCCTTTAGATGAAAAAATGCTCCATGAGATTTTTTCCAAATACAAAAAGGTAATCACCGTTGAAGATGGCTGCCTAATGGGTGGATTTGGAAGTGCCGTTTTAGAGTTTATGGCCGAACAGGGATACGCTGCTCAAGTTAAAAGATTAGGCATTCCTGACAGAATAGTAGAACACGGTGAGCAAATAGAATTACATGCTGAATGTAATTTCGACCCGCAAGGAATAGTAGCAGCTGTTGTTGCAATGACTGAAGGAGTATTGACCAACAAATAATGTCTTCTATTTATTCTGAAGTTAGAGGTGAGGGTAATCCCGTTATCCTCATCCATGGTTTTTGTGAAACTTTAGCCATATGGAAGCCTCTTCTTAACAAATTAGCCTTTAGCCATAAAGTAATTACACTCGACTTGCCGGGTTTTGGTAAAAGCCCCCTTCCCAAAACTCCTTTTTCCATAGCTGATATTGCTGAAGAAGTGTATCAGTGGATGAAAGAAAATCAGTTGCTGGGAAGTGTGATCATAGGACATTCTTTAGGTGGCTATGTTTCCTTGGCACTAACAGAAAAATATCCTGATAGTATTAAAGGCTTTGGGCTGTTTCATTCCACTGCCTTTGCCGATGATGACGAAAAAAAGCATTCCAGAAATAAAACCATTGCGTTTGTAAGGAAAAGAGGGGTTAAGGTATTCGCAGACTCATTCGTTAGTCAACTGATTTATGTGAAAAACCGTGACCGTCTCGGCAAAGAAATTTCCGTAATAACCTCAGATGCAGCCAATACCGATCAGGAATCGTTAGTGGCTTATATGGAGGCTATGCGTGATCGCCCCGACCGCACAGATGTGTTGAAGTCATTTAATGGGCCAATCCTATTCATTGCTGGTGATCAGGATACATCTGTACCTTTTGAAAAATCTCAGGCCCAATTTGAATTTATGCAGCATCCACATTTGACTGTTTTAAAAGAAGTTGGGCATATGGGCATGTATGAGGCCACTTCAGAAAGCTTTGAAGCGATTTCTAGATACCTGGCGGTTTTTGAGGAAAGTAATTCTGATAATTCTCAATCAGGGGTTTTACCAGATAGGGATTTGAAGAAGAATTTGGGGTGTGGGTGAGCTTATTCTAATAGAATTTGTCCCCGAACAGTCTCTAGGTCATTACTTGTTGGTGACTACAGCAAGAAGGGCGCCATAGTGCACCGAAAATTCCCCTGACCAAAGTCACCTTTTTTGCTGATTCGTTTTTCACTCTATTCTTTGCTAATCCCAGTCGAAGGCCATATCTTCGCATTGTTTATAATTAATCTAAATAAAAGTGGTGAACCTTAGAAGCGTTGTGGATTTAGCCCCTGGAGAAAGTGCCATTATCAGTGGATTTATGGATGATACACTTTCGTTGAAGTTGTTGGAAATGGGATGTTTGCCCGGCCAACCGATAAAATTCAACTTCGCTGCCCCGCTAGGAGATCCAATTTGTGTGAGCGTTTCAGGTTATGACCTGTCTTTGCGCTTAGACGAGGCTATCACTATTTCAGTACAATAAATGGCTACAGGCGATATGAGAAAAATCGCCCTTGTTGGCAATCCTAATTCTGGAAAGTCATCGCTCTTTAATCACCTTACTGGCTTAAACCAAAAGATTGGAAATTTCCCTGGTGTAACTGTTGATAAAAAGACTGGCTATACTCATTTGCCCAATGGTGAAAAGGTAGAAATCATAGACTTACCGGGTACTTATAGTATCTACCCAAACTCGACTGATGAGAAGATCGTATTTGATATACTGGCCAACAAATCAAACAAACTGCATCCTGATGCAGTAGTTGTTATTGTAGATGCTTCAAATTTCAAGAGAAACCTGCTGCTATTTACTCAAATTCATGACCTGAATATCCCTGCAATTCTTGTCCTGAACATGATGGACATTGTGGAGAAAACTGGTCTAAGCATAGACAGTGAAAAGCTAAGCAACGAGTTAGGTGTGCCTGTGCTGCCAATGAAAGCACGAAAAGGCAAGGGCATTGATCTCTTAAAGCAAACCTTAACCGATATCCAGTTAGATGAATATCAACCCATTTTTGATGCCGCTGCCCATGCTCCTGAGGCTATTAAAGAAGTAAAAGCAACTTTCACTATCAAGGAAGACTATCTAGCCTATCAGCTCTTGCAGCAATTTAATATTAACACCTCATTAGCTGAAAACGAGAAAAATATACTTCAGCAAATTGCTGATAAGCACAATTTTAGCAGAGATGACCTAAGGAGAAAAGAAACCTTGGAACGCTACTCGTCCATCAATCATTTTATTAATGGAGCTGTGAAGGAAACCTTTACTGTGCTGCCTAAAAAAGTGACTGAAAAGCTAGACAGGATATTTACCCACAGAATATGGGGTTATGCCATTTTTCTTGCCATACTCTTTTTAATCTTCCAATCCATCTTTGCCTGGGCCACAGTGCCGATGGATTTTATTGATCTGACCTTCTCAGAACTTAGTGCTTTTCTATCTGAGGTTCTGCCAGATAGTGCCTTAACAAGGCTTCTAACAGAAGGGCTGATTCCTGGTATAGGTGGAATAGTCATCTTCATTCCCCAAATCGCCATTCTATTTGCCTTTATCGCAATACTTGAAGAGACCGGATATATGTCGCGTGTGGTTTTTCTTATGGACAAGATCATGCGCAAGGTGGGCCTTAATGGTAAAAGCGTAGTACCGCTTATTTCAGGGGTTGCGTGTGCCATTCCGGCTATTATGGCTACCAGGACTATCGAAAACTGGAAGGAAAGACTTATCACTATTTTTGTGACACCTTTCATGAGTTGCTCGGCCAGGCTTCCTGTTTATACCATTTTAATAGCCCTTGTCATTCCAGATAAATTGGTTTTTGGTATAATCAATATGCAAGGCATAGCATTGATGGGCCTGTACCTTCTTGGATTTTTTATGGCCATTGGTTCTGCAGGCATAATGAAGTTGTTGCTCAAGACCAAGGAAAGGAGCTTTTTGATAATGGAGCTGCCCACCTACAAATCACCAAGGTGGAAGAATGTTGGGTTAACCATGTTTGAGAAGTCTAAAACGTTTGTCTTTGAAGCCGGTAAAATCATTTTGGCCATCTCTGTTATACTTTGGGTGCTGGCAAGCTATGGCCCGGGTGACCATATTGAAAATGCACAAGTAGAGGTTGCCGAGTTGGTGAAAGATCAACGACTAACCGCAGAAGAATTTGAGAATAAAGTACAGGCCTATAAGCTGGAGAAATCCTATGCCGGTATTTTCGGCAAGGCCATTGAGCCTGTTATTACTCCCTTGGGCTATGATTGGAAAATTGGCATTGCACTTATTACTTCCTTTGCTGCCAGAGAGGTATTTGTAAGTACCATGGCCACTATTTATAGTATTGGCGATGATGTGGAAGAGGGTACCATCAAAAGTCGCATGCGATCTGAAATAAATCAGGAAACAGGCGGACCACGATATAATTTACCAACGGGCGTGTCCCTTTTGCTTTTTTATGTTTTTGCCATGCAATGTATGAGTACGTTAGCTGTTGTTTATAGGGAGACGAAAGGATGGAAATGGCCAGCCATTCAGTTTACCTATATGACCATTATAGCGTACCTGTCGGCACTAATTGCATATAATGTCTTATCTTAATGTAAGAAAGTCAGTTTTTTTCTTACCATTCTAATGCGTTAAATTGAAACTGATGACATCACCAGAAGCAATATTTCAGGAAAAATTAGACCATCATAAGCTTGAGTGGTCAAGGCTTAATAAGCAGTATAACTTTATTGCATTTGGTAGAATTTTCATTTTTCTTCTTTACCTGGTGCTTGCTGTATATTTCGCCAATGCCAAAATGGGCTATGGCTTAGGTATAACCGCTTTTTCCTTCCCTTTTGTATTTGGGGTTTTTGTCAAAATACACAGACGAATATCTTATAAGCGTAAGCAAGAAAGCATCCTTCAAAAAATTAACGAAGACGAACTCAAAATTTTTAATGGCGATTTAAGGGATCAGGAAGATGGGGCTAATTTCAAAGACAAAAACCATCAGTACATCAACGATCTTGATATTTTTGGTTCTAACTCCATTTATCAGCTAGTCAATAGATCCACTACAAATGGTGGCAGAAGAAAATTGGCACAATGGCTTTCAAAATTTTCAAAAAAGGAAATCATTGAAAGCAGGCAAAAAGCGGTTAAAGAATTAAGCCCAAAAATAGACTGGAGGCAAAAATTTCAGGCCAGCGGATTGCATCATAAAAATGAAAAGGCCAATCCAGAACTACTGATAAAGTGGATCAATGAGCCATATATTTATAATAAAGCTTATAACATATTAGCATGGGTACTTCCTGTAATTACACTCAGCAGCGTCATTCTATACTTTGCTGCAGACATAAGCTTCTATTATATATTGGGCATGCTTACCCTTAACGGAATAGTTTTAAGCCGCTTCAGCAAGCACATTCAAAACCTATCACTATCGGTTTCAGATCATATCAATTTGCTGGCCAGCTATAGCGCACTGATAAAACATCTGGAGGACTCAACCTTTGAAAGTGAGCTTTTAAATTCCTTAAAAGACAAACTGGTTAGTGAGGATAAAAAAGCATCCAACGCTATTCTCAATTTATATAAAATACTAGATTTTTTAAATGCACGATCTGGATTGTTTTATGTTCTGATTGACTCATTAACGCTATTCGATCTTCACATCATGTTTATGGCAGAGCGATGGAAAAGAAAAAATATCGCAGACGTATCCCTTTGGTTTGATTCAATAAGCGAGTTTGAAGCTATTTGCAGTTTAAGTGGATTGGCTTACAGCAACCCTGAATTTTCATTCCCTACTGTCAGTTCAGAAGATTACAATTTGAAAGGTGAGGACATTGCTCATCCACTAATAAAAAAGCACGAGCGAGTAAGTAATAGCTACGCTTTGGAGGGTAAAGGGGCGCTGTCAATAATTACAGGTTCCAACATGTCTGGTAAGAGCACATTTCTTAGAACATTAGGTGTAAACATTGCACTTGCACTTTCCGGAGCACCTGTTTGTGCTAAAAACTTTACTGTTTCTGAGCTACAGGTGTTTACAAGCATGCGTACGGAAGATAATTTAGAAGAGCATGTTTCCTCATTCTATGCTGAGTTACAGCGGATAAAATCCCTGCTTGATGAGGTTGAAAAAGGTAAGCCTGTTTTATTTATGCTGGATGAAATATTAAAAGGAACCAACTCACATGACCGTCACAACGGGGCTGTTTCTTTAGCCAAGCAGCTTTCTACAACCAATTCATTCGGATTAATCTCAACCCATGATCTTGAGCTGGGTAAACTTGAAAAGGAATTAAACAACGTTACCAACTATAGCTTTAACAGTGAAGTCAATGGCACTGAAATTATCTTTCCATATAAGTTAGATGATGGCATTTGCAAGAGTTTTAATGCCAGTGCCCTCATGGAAAAAATGGGTATTAAAATGCAGTAAACCGCAGAGGGCACAGAGAGCCACAGAGCGGTCTTACTGTAAAGAAATAAATTTTATGCTCAATTCTCTGTGTTTTTCTCTGTGCACTCAGCGTTCTCTGTGGTTGAAAAATAAAGCCGTCTTATACTATCTCTTTCTTTCAATTATGTTCTCCCTTTTACCCAAGTCTGGCAGATTATATAGTTCAACTACTTCATCATAACTTGGTGTTGATCCTTTTCTACCATTCCAGAACTTTCCAGGAACTACCACTATTCTAACTATCCAGTTATCTGTATCTTGAGCAGTCAGGTTGTCTAAGGGAAATTGTGCGTCTAAAAACAACTTCACATCATAAATGGTAAAGTCGAAATTATATTGCAACAATCCATTGGCCGTGATGATTGACTGAGGCAAAGGTCTCCAAACTTCAACTGTCTCACCATTGACCTCATCTGTTCCCCACAAGAGATAAACTAAAGTGACATCAGAAGTAAGTGCCGTAAAATCATCAGCATAAGGCAGAATAACTTCATATTCCGGTCCGGTAAAAGAAACACCTTCATATTCAAAAACATAGGCTTCCTCTCCAGGTTCTCCTTGTGGGCCCTGAGGACCATCATTACCCTGAGGGCCTTGAGGCCCAATGGGACCTTCATCAGAAATTCTGCATGCGCTAAAGGTTAATAATAACCCCAGGCTCATTATTGTAAGTAGTATTTTCATAACCCCATTGTTTGATCTTTTCAAACATAACCAAACATTGTTCCAAAAAATATTCTTTGAGCAAAAAGCAGTTTGTAATGCCCCCTAAATGCGGTATTATTGACCTATGCAATGGCAAAAAGAACTCGAAATATTAGGTGCTGCTTTAGAAAAACTCCAGAATAATTTTGGATATCCAATACATGAGACGAACGTAAATTATGCTTCTCTGGAAAAGGTTCTATCAGAAGTTGCTGATAAAATGGGTGACAACTATCCCTATTTTGATCCCAATTATGCTGGCCAAATGCTTAAGCCTCCGCACCCCATTGCCCGACTGGCTTACACCTTAGCAATGCACATAAACCCAAACAATCATGCCTTAGATGGAGGAAGAGCGAGTTCATCCCTTGAAAAAGAGGCCGTGGCAGAAATTGCCAATATGTTTGGCTGGCAAGAGCATTTAGGTCATTTGACCGGAGGTGGAACCATGGCTAATATGGAGGCACTTTGGATCGCCAGAAAAATTCATCCTGATAAGATTGTTGTGGCCTCAGAAATGGCACATTATACACATGAGCGTATTTCAGAGGTGGTTGGGTTGGGGTTTTCAAAAGTAGGTTGTGATAATCTGGGCAGAATGGATGCATCTGCTTTAGAGGAAATATTAAAGACAAAAAATGTGGGTACAGTGGTTTGTACATTAGGTACAACAGGTACCGGATCGGTAGATCCACTCACCGAAATTCTTCCGCTGCAGAAAAAATATAATTTCAGAATTCATGTAGATGCAGCCTATGGAGGTTATTTCAAATTAGCAGAAAACCTGGCTCCTGAAACTACAGAACAATATGCTAATATCCACCATGCTGATAGTATTGTAATAGATCCACATAAACATGGACTGCAGCCCTATGGTTGTGGGTGTATCCTTTTCAAAGACCCTTTGGTGGGTGGCTATTATCAACATAATTCTCCGTACACGTATTTCAGCTCGGCAGAACTACATTTGGGTGAAATCAGCCTCGAATGTTCCAGAGCCGGTGCAGCAGCTGTGGCACTTTGGGCCACTATGAAATATTTTCCAATCAAGCCTAAAAGTGATTTCGCCAATGGACTTGAAAAATGTCATTCAGCGGCCTTAAAGCTTTATGAACATATTGAAAATGATGAAGCATCCATTTCTCTATTTAAACCTGAAATAGATATTGTTGTTTGGGCACCAACAGGAAGTTCACTTAGTAGTATCAGTGCCAAATCAAATGAAATTTTTGAAAAGACTGCTAAAAAAGGAGTTCATCTGGCTCTAATAAAAATACCAGTTAAACTTCTTTCGAACGAATGGGACAATATTGAAAAAGATCAAGAGTATGTAACCTGCTTAAGAAGCTGCCTGATGAAGCACCAGCACATCGACTGGGTGGATAGGATTTGGGAAACGATAAAAGACGTATCACATTAAAGACATAACTTAGCATAAATTTTTTAGCATGTATAAATTATTAAAGAGCTGGCCCGTTGCACTGATTATCATTATCATTTCTGCCTGTCAAAGCCAGGTTGAAAAAGTTGAGAGTCCTGTTTCCAATAAATTTGAAAATGAGGAGCTGGTTAAAATTTATGATCTCATTGATAAGAGAGACTCCAAACAACTATTGCCCTATCTAAGACATGAAAATGACACGCTTAGGTATGAGGCTACACTAGGCTTTGGTTCCATACAAGATACCTCCGCCATCAAAAATGTGGCTTTTAACTTGAATGACGGTTCGCCTAAAGTACGTAAAGCTGCGGCCTATGCGCTCGGCCAAATGAAAGACACTGCTGCTATTGCTCCAATAGTTAGCAGCCTGGAGGTTGAGGACAGCGTTTATGTAAGGCAGCAGTTACTAGAATCATTGGGCAAGGTAATTACTCAGGAAAAATTAAGACAGCTTCAATATTGGCCACTTAAAACCTCTGATGACAAGCAAGGTCTGGCTTGGGGATTATACAGAGCTGGTCTCAGAAATGTGCATGATGGTATTTCTGTTGATTTAGCCATTTCATTATTAGACAGCTCTAATTCTTATATGACAAGATTAGGTGCAGCACATTTCTTAGGCCGAAGCAGAAATTTGGATTTAAAAGGCCGGTCAGGATTGATCATTAAATCTGCCTCTAAAGACAAATCACCATTTGTGAGAATGGCCAGCGCATTGGCGCTTGGCAATGCTATTGAACCTAAATCATTAGACGCACTTACAGCTATAGCCAAAGACTCTGATTACAGAGTACGAGTCAATGCATTAAGATCTTTAACAAAATTTGAATTTAAGGATATCAAAACCGCAGTCTTTGAATCCCTCGATGATGAAAATGTGAATGTTGGAATTACAGCTGCCGGCATAGTTGCTAACAAGGCCAATGAAAATGATCTTGAAGCCGTTACCTCTTTAACCAAGCAAGGTTTACCCGGCAGAATAAATGCTGCCCTATTAGGTACACAGCTGAAACTTGCAGAGGATAAACAACCGGTCATTGAGGCCATTATTAGCGAATATAATAATGCAGCATCCGATTATTATAAAGCCGATCTACTCGGTGCGCTAGGAAACTCCCCGCTGGCTCATGAATTTGTGGTAACAAAGACTTTTGCAGAGACACCTAAGGCTATCGGCACAGCAGGTATTACTGCATTAGCGACAATGCGTGTTAATGAAAACTTCCCTCAAAAATTAGAAGCGCCATTTGCAGATATTTTTAAGCAAGCCATTGAAACCAAAGACATTGCCATGATAGCTGTGGCAGGATCAGTAATCACTGACCCTGATCTGAACTTTAAAGCCGTCTATGATTCTGCTAAGTTTTTAACTGAGGTAAGAAGCACACTTCAGTTGCCAAAAGATATTGAAGCCATTCAAATGCTAGATAGGGCCATTGCATTCTTTAATAATGAGGAATACACAGCGCCTGAAAATGAATATAACCATCCTATTGATTGGCCGGCTATTAAAGGCATCGACAAAGAACAAATTGTAAAAATCTCAACGGATAAAGGCGTTGTCAAATTGAGAATGCTGGTAAATGATGCGCCTGGTTCCGTGGTTAATTTTATTGCATTGGCCAAATCTGGTTATTATAATGGTAAGAACTTTCATCGGGTAGTTCCTAATTTTGTTATCCAAGGAGGCTGTAATCGTGGCGATGGTTATGGAGGAGAAGATTACTCGATCCGTTCCGAATTTGCGAACCTGAGATATGAAGAAGGCAGTGTGGGCATGGCTTCGGCAGGTCAAGACACTGAGGGAACTCAGTGGTTCATTACACATTCACCTACTCCTCATTTAGATGGAAGTTATACTATCTTTGCAAAAGTGACTGAGGGCATGGACGTAGTGCATAAAATGGAGGTTGGAGATAAGATAAATACGATTGAATTAGAATGACCAAAGGAATACAGGAACAAAAACTAGGAATATTAGGCGGTGGCCAGTTAGGCAGAATGCTCGTGCAGTCTGCACTGGATTTTAATATCGATATCAAAATCCTTGACCCTGATGCCAATGCTCCTTGTAAAAACATTGTTTCAGAATTTATTGTTGGCAAGCTCACCGATTATGACACTGTTTACAACTTTGGTAAGGGTTGCGATCTCATCAGCATTGAAATTGAAAATGTAAACACGGATGCCCTGAAGCAATTGGCCAAAGAAGGTGTAAAAGTTTATCCACAACCTGAGGTTGTCGAGCTGATAAAAGACAAGCGTATCCAAAAGCAGTATTATAAAGATAATAATATACCTACCGCAGAATTTATCCTGACCGATAATAAGGAAACTGTAATCACCCATAAAAACTTTCTGCCGGCTGTTAACAAGCTGGGAAAAGAAGGCTATGATGGCCGGGGTGTTCAAATTCTTAGAACTGAAGCCGATCTTGATAAGGCCTTTGAAGCACCAAGTTTGCTGGAGAAACTGGTAGATTTCAATAAGGAGATTGCCGTCATTGTTGCAAGAAATGAGAGCGGTGAGGTTAAAACCTTCCCTGCTGTGGAAATGGTTTTTCACCCTGAGGCCAATATGGTAGAGTATTTGTTTTCGCCAGCAGATATCAGTGCTGATATAGAATCTGATGCTCAAGAGATAGCTAAGACAGTGATCAACCGATTGGGAATGGTTGGCCTTTTAGCTGTTGAAATGTTTGTGACTAAAGATGGAAAAGTGCTGGTCAATGAAATAGCCCCTCGTCCGCATAACAGTGGTCATCAAACCATAGAAGCTAATTTTACATCACAATATGAGCAGCACCTGAGAGCCATTTTCAATTTGCCTTTGGGCAATACGGATATCCTGCTGCCTTCGGCCATGGTTAACTTACTGGGTGAAGAGGACTTTACTGGCATCGCCAAATATGAAGGGTTGGAAAAAGTAATGGCAGAAAAAGGGGTGCATGTCCATTTGTATGGAAAATTGACTACTAAGCCCTTTAGAAAAATGGGGCATGTTACGATAAGAAATAATGATACGGCAGCGCTCAAAAAGGCTGTTGATCTGGTAAAAAATACATTGAAAGTAAAAGCATAGATTATGAGCAAGCCACTAGTAGGTATAATCATGGGCAGCGACTCTGATTTAAGAGTAATGAAAGATGCTGCTGAAATTTTGGAAGAACTTAAGGTAGAATATGAGCTGACTGTTGTTTCTGCACACAGAACACCAGAAAGAATGTATGATTATGCGAAGTCAGCCAAAGAGCGTGGATTGAAGGTGATTATTGCTGGCGCTGGCGGTGCGGCACATTTACCGGGTATGGTTTCTTCCATTACCACTTTACCTGTTATTGGCGTTCCAGTAAAATCAAGTAACTCTATTGATGGTTGGGATTCTATCCTTTCTATTCTACAAATGCCGGGAGGCATACCAGTAGCGACTGTAGCACTTGATGGTGCTAAAAATGCAGGCATTCTAGCTGCTGAAATCATTGGTGCTTTTGATGAGGAAATTGGCAAAAATCTGGAGACCTATAAAACACAGCTAAAAGACAAAGTGCTAAAAACCGCAGAAGATATAGAAGCGAAGGGCTGGCGTGGAAAGCAGATTGGGTTTAAGTGATTTTATGAATTCTTTGAAAGCTAAATATTGATTAACTATTGACCTTTACCAGTTATAAATACAGAGGTGATGCACCAGGTAGTCAAGTACCTTAAAGGCCCCCAAAATTCATTTCAGGATGTCTAATACCATTACTAGTAGTAGCTGCCATAATTATTATTTCTATTCTTATCGGCACAAGCAACTCCTAAAGCTTCGCTAGCTCTCATTTGTAACGAGTTGAAACAATAGAATCATATTTAACACCTGCAAGGAATTTCTAAACCACAAACACCTGCTTAAACTGTACAATGTTTTTGGTATTGCCTAATACAATCAAAGGATCGCCTTCTTGCACTACCTTTTCTGAATGTGGGTTGAAAATAAATCCCTTCCGTTAGCGCTCGTTTTTAACGAGTGCAATTAGAATAAGTCACGCATCACAGATGTGCGCCAGAGTATGCATATTAATGAACCCCCTCTCGTCCTCGTTTGCAACGAGGATGAATGAGCTATACGTTTTCAACGTATGTCAGGCTATAGTGACTTTAACTAATCCTTTTATTCCTGCATAATCTCTTGCACTGCTGTACAAATAATGATCAGGAAATTCTTCTAAACCTGCCCGCACAGGATTATCCATGTATGTAATCAATCTTGTTCACTAGATTAATATCACTCATGTCAATGGCATGGTTATCATCCTTCCACAGCTTATAGTTCTCTGCTCTTCCAGTCCTTTTAGCTTCAAAAGAAAATTTATCGACCAACCAATCCCTCCTACTTTCGGATATCTCTACAATAGCCTCAATTATTCTCTTTGAGGTGTATTTTTTAAAATCCCTTAAAAAACCTGACATTCCTAACTCTGATTCTACCTGCCCAACAATATGCACGTGATTACTCATTACTACCCAGGCATACAATTTCAATCCTTTTTGATCAGTACAATAATTCAGGGAATCAACTATAATGTCCCGATACTCTTTTCTGCTAAAGACATCTATCCAATAGACTACTGTCATTGTTATGAAATAACAGGCCTGCTGGTCTTGTATTTTATATCTATCTCCTGACATTTTAATTTTTTTTGATTTTCCTTTACCGCATTTTAAATGCAGGTCTCTAACATCCTCGTTACAAACGAGGATGAGTGCTGGTGAAAACAATAAAACCTCATTGAACACCTGCGAGGAATTTCTAAACCACAAACACCTGCTTAAACTGAACGATGTTTTTGGTATTACCTAGTACAATCAGAACATCGCCTTTCTGCACTGCCTTTTCTGAGTGTGGGTTAAATATAAATCCCTCTACTTCATCTTTAAAGGCAATAATAGTCGCTCCGGTTTTATTACGCACATCAAGCTCGCGAAGTGATTTATTCTGATATTCCAGTTTAAGCTTATCGTGGCTCACCTCTTCTAATACCAGTTTGCTATCACCAACACCATTCAGCAGTTCAAGGAACTCAATAACATAAGGCTTAGTAATCAAATTGGCCATATGAATACCTCCAAGTCTGTCAGGCATTACCACATAATTAGCCCCTGCCCGGTAGAGCTTTTTCTCTGAAGTTGGTTCATTGGCTTTTGAAATAATCTTCATCTTTTTATTCAGCTCGCGAGCTGTAAGGGTAATAAAAACATTATCTGCGTCCAGTGGAAGGCTACAAATAATAGTACTTGCCTCCTTTATTCCCGCTTCCATCAGCACTTCATCAAGCGTGGCATTGCCATTAATGAAAAAATAATTTTTATCCTCCGGGAATGAGCTAATGATTTCGCTGTTAGACTCAATTACAATAAATTCAATATTATCATTTCTGAGCTCTTCGCATACTTTAATACCGTTCCGCCCAAACCCGCAGACTATTACATGGTTTTTCAATTTTTTCACGTCTCTTGAAGTTATTATATTTTTAAAAACCCTCCTCAATTCCCCTTCAAAAAAGAAGGATGACAATACCGACACTGTATAAGCAAAGATGCCCAGATTTACCATGATAAAAATGATGGTAAATATCTTTCCATCGCTAGAAAGGGTGTTTACTTCATTATAACCAACTGTGGCAAATGTTATAACAGCCATATAGATGGCATCAAGAGGTGCAAAGCCTTCAATTATAATATAACCCACAGCACCCAGTGACATACTGATGATAAATAGGGCTGTAGCAAAAATTAATCTTTGTAAACTTCTGGGCATTGCAACTTGAAGATATTCATATTGTATTTACTCTCCAATTTTAATAGCTTACACCCCAATGAAAATAATCTCGCTTTGGTCGGGGCCACGAAATGTTTCTACAGCCCTGATGTATTCTTTTGCCCAGCGCTCTGATACTTATGTTGTGGACGAACCGCTATATGGTCATTATCTAACTAAGACAGATGCTGACCACCCCGGAAAGCAGGAGGTCATCAATAATATGGAAACTGATGGGCTCAAGGTAATTCATCAGCTAAACAAGCAGGCTAAAACAACACCAATATTATTCTTAAAAAATATGGCGCATCACTGGATAGGGCTTAGCGATGAGTTGCTATTGGATTATGACAATGTGTTTCTCATCAGGGATCCCAGGGAAATGCTGCCTTCATTAGTGAACCAGATTCCTAACCCAATTATGAGAGACACGGGTTTGAAAATGCAGGTAGATCTTTTGAAAAAACTAAAAGGTTTAGGAAGAACACCGGCAGTCATAGACTCAAGGCAGTTACTTTTAAATCCGGAGAGCACTTTAAAAAAATTATGCGCGATACTGAAAATCAAATTCGAGCCTGATATGCTCGAATGGGAAGCTAAGCCAAGGAAAGAGGATGGTGTTTGGGCCAAGCATTGGTATCAAAATGTACACAAGTCAACGGGTTTTGAGCCTTACACTAAGAAAAAGGCGGAAGTACCTTCTCATGTGCAGCCTTTGCTTGAAGAGTGCATTCCTTATTATGACTATTTATACGAAAACGCGATAAAACTTAATTGAATATGATCAAACTGCCAGACTCGAGAAATGAAAACATTCTAATCAACATCAATGGAGAGCTACTACACCGTGATGAGGCCAAAATTTCGGTTTTTGATAGTGCCGTGCAAGGTGGAGATGCCGTATGGGAAGGGCTGAGAATCTATGACGGCAAGGTTTTTATGCTTGATGAGCATCTCGACAGAATGGTCAACTCTGCAAAAGCCATGGCATTCGCACAAATTCCGGACAAAAATGAAATAAAAGCAGAGGTATTAAAAACCTTAAAAGCCAATGGCATGTATGATGAGGCTCATATCAGGCTCACGCTTACCAGAGGTAAAAAAGTAACTTCAGGAATGAGCCCACACTACAATCAGTATGGACCAACACTTATAGTGCTGGCAGAGTGGAAAAAACCTGTCTATGACAATAATGGTATTAGCCTAATAACCTCCTCAATCAGAAGAAACCCTCCGCAGTGTGTTGATTCTAAAATCCATCACAACAATCTGGTCAATAACATTTTGGCCAAGATAGAAGCCAATCTTGCTGGCGTAGAAGATGCTGTTATGCTGGATGTTGATGGGTTTGTTTCCGAAACCAATGCCACTAATATCTTTTTCATTAACAAAGAATCTGTAAAAACCCCATTTGCTGACAGTTGTCTGCCAGGTATAACCCGTGCCAATGTCATTAGCCTGTGTGAAAAAAATAATATTGCGATAAAAGAAAAGCGTATTTCAATTTCTGAAATGTACACGGCAGATGAAGTGTTTGTAACTGGCACTATGGGCGAGATAACCCCTGTGTTACAGATAGATGGCAGAAAGATTGGTAATTCTATCGGTCCTGTAACTAAAAAAATATCAGCACTTTATCAGACAATAGCGCATACTGAAGGAGTAGTGATACCGAAATAAGGTTTTCTTATTGTTAACTTTTTGTTGTAAATTTTCACAATGAATCCGTCAAAATCAGGCTGGCTTACTGACTTCATCGAGTATCGAAAATCGGCATTTCTTAAAACCAAAGAGTTCAACCAATCCAAATTAGGTAAGCATCCAGATCAGTCCTTTTATGGCATCATTCAGCCAACAGGTATCATGTATGGACATCCTGTAAATGCCTTTGGCATTGCAGATGAAGCCTCATGGAGTGAGGATGAGGGAATTAAAGTGTTGATGGCAGATAGCCTGTTTAATATAGCAGCACTTTATTCCGGGGAAAAGATTGAGACCGAAGAAGATTTTGACAATCATATTAGTCAAAC
Organism: Fulvivirga sp.; assembly: GCF_040218215.1. NCBI lineage: Bacteria > Pseudomonadati > Bacteroidota > Cytophagia > Cytophagales > Fulvivirgaceae > Fulvivirga > Fulvivirga sp. The sequence continues at coordinate 53,041 of NZ_JAVJQL010000030.1, read as the reverse complement.
ACTAACCGGAATCAACAACTTTTACAAAGGTGTCTATCCGGAGCTCAGTATATCATCTAAAACCTGGCTTGGCAAGAAAAAGAACGACACCGAACTGACAGAGCAAATACTGGAAAAAAGAGTTGCTCAGATTGGTTCTAAAAAGAATAATTTCTGGCAAAATTTCTTTAGCAGAAATCAGCTCTTTCTTGATATTTATATTTTCGGGCAGTGGAGTCACACACATCCTGATGATGTTCTTCTTGACTTCTTTAAAGGCGAAAAAGAAGAAATGAGTTTTACGTCTGTAAAGGTAATTGCTGCTTCAGCACATGCAAATTCAAAAGTGGAAGAGGAAGAGAGGACATTATTTGAGCATTTTCTTACTACCACTACGCTACCTGCCGAAAAACGCAGGGTGGCCAAAGAGTATTTTGATCATGGCATGGGAATTCAGGAAATCCCGGTTCAGGACTCTGACCCTTGGATTATTCGCAAGTTTTTGCTTGAATTGGCCATTCTTACTGTGTGGTCAGATAAAAAAGTAGAGGATGCTGAACGAAAGTTTTTGGTCGCCTTCAAAGAAACGTTGGGGTTTTCAGATGAAGATTTAGAAGAAAGTATGATAGCCGTTGAAGGGTTTTTACTTCAAAATTGGAGTCAGCTTGATAGCCTTCAAGGTAAAATAGACTATGCGGCAGTAAGTGATGAATACATGAGCAGACTCATAAAAATGTGCTCCAATCACCTTAATAAAATTGAAAATATGGTGGCTGAAGATGTAACGTTGCTGGCCACTATAAAAAAGGGGAGCTCATCTGAACTATCTGATGCTGACAAGCACCTCATACGTAGTAGCTTTTTGACCATTCTTCAGTCAATCCCACATTTTAGAGTGGTGATGCTGCCAGATGAATTTCTAAGCTATGAAAATTTGTTGAAAGTTATTCCAAAAGAGACGATTACAAGAGTTCTTTCTCAGGACTAACTTGCTTTTCAACATCTACATTTTTTTCTTCGGGGGCATCTTCTTTCTTTCCTTTTTCAGGAATAATCAGAGACATAACTATTGAGCCTCCCAACACTACTATAATCACTAAAAAGCTAATGTTTATAGGAATATCCACGTGGATAATTTCAAGCAGCATCTTGGCTCCTATAAATATTAAGATAAAAGAAAGTCCCTTTTGTAATAAGTAGAATTTGTCGATAATACCTGCTAGCAGAAAAAATTTGGCTCTTAAACCAAGAATCGCAAAAATGTTAGACGTGTAAATCAAAAACTCATTTTGAGTGATGGCAAATGCAGCTGGTATAGAGTCAACAGCAAATATTAAATCTGTTGTTTCAATTAAGATTATCACCAAAAATAGCGGTGTAAACAAAAGCTTTTTATTTCTCCATATAATAAATCTTCCGCCATAATCGCTCTTGGTTATTTTAAGATATTTGCGAGCCAGCTTTAAAAGTGGGTTCTTACCCGGATCAATTTCTTCTTCTCCATCTTCAAAGAAAATTTTAATACCTGAATAGACAAGAAACACTCCAAATATGTAGAGTATCCAATAAAACTGACTTATCAAATAAGCACCAACAAAAATGAATATTGCCCTGAAAACCAGTGCTCCCAATATTCCCCAAAACAAAATGCTGTGATAGTACTCATCTTTAACAGAAAAGTACCTTAAGATCAAAAGGATTACAAATATGTTATCTACTGATAAGGCGTACTCTGTTAAGTAAGCTGTAAAGAAAGTAATAGAGGCATCGGCCCCGTCTCCATACCAATAAATAAGGTACCCAAATCCTATAGATATAGCTACCCAAAATATAGACTGATATAGGGCAGATTTAGTGGAAATTTTGTGCGCACTCTTATTAAGAACCCCTAAGTCAATTACTAGGAAAACGACAATAATAACCGCAAATAAGCCGAAGAGAATGGAGTCATGCGAACTATTGAAAAGAGAAATTAACAGCATTCTTTGGGATTATTACCGAACTAAATAAACGACAATTTATCAATTAAATTTTAGGTAACAATCTGAACCAAAAACATTATTACCAATATATCAATTGTAAAAATAATAAATTAAATAATAGAAAAAATCTTACACGGATTGTTTATTCAAAAAAGGAAAAAAAAGTAGTCTCATTATCAATTGCACTTGGCGCAAACACCTTGAATTAATAGGTTTTTTTCCATGATTTTATATCCTTTTGGCAAATTTACTGTGGGTATTGCTATTTTTTCAAGACATGATGTTTGTCCACAAATTTCGCATTTGAAATGTACATGTTCATGATTATGAGCATTTTCTGCACATTCATTACATAGTGCATATTTAGTGATACCCGCATCATCAAGTACTTTGTGCACCAACCCCTTATCCAAAAAAGTCTTTAAAGTTCGATAGACCGTTACCCTATCATGTGAAGGATCAACCTCCTTCTCAATATCAGATTGGCCAAGTGCCTGATTGGCTTTCAGAAACATTGATAGAACTTCATTTCTACAGGAAGTAGACTTTAGATCGTAGTCACTCAAAATTTCCTTAACACGCATTGCTCAAAGTTACTAATTCAATTGAAATTGAAGGCGGGACAAGTAACTATAAATTCCTGTAGTATCTGAAGATAATTCCTCATGACTCCCCTGCTCCACAATTTCGCCTTCTTTTAAAACGAATATTTTATCTGCTTTACGAATGGTGGCCAATCTGTGAGCAATCATAATAGTTGTTCTTCCTTTCATCAACTCATCAAGTGCCTGCTGCACCAAGTGCTCAGATTCGGCATCTAAACTACTTGTAGCCTCATCTAAAATCAAAACTGCAGGGTCTTTTAAGATTGCTCTTGCAATGGCTACTCGCTGCCTTTGACCTCCTGATAGCTTAACCCCTCTTTCACCAACAATAGTTTCCATCTTCTCAGGAAATTTATCAATAAACTCAAATGCATTTGCCTTTTTTGCTGCCTCGTTTATTTCTTCGTCAGTAGCATTAGGCTTTCCGTAAGCTATATTTTCCTTTATAGTACCCCCAAAGAGCATCACCTCCTGAGGGACCAAGCCAATATTTTGTCTGAGTAAGCTCAAATCATAATCTGCGAGCACTTTGCCATCCATTCGTATCTCTCCCTCACTTACATCATAAAACCTGGAAAGCAATTGGATGATAGTTGATTTACCAGCCCCGCTTTGTCCAACCAATGCAACTTTCTGACCTGCACCAATATTGAAGCTGATATCCTTCAATACGGATAACTCCTTCCGGGTAGGATAAGCAAACACCACATTCTTGAAGCTTATCTCTCCTTTAAGCTTGGATTTATGAGTAAACTCATTAATATCTTCCCTATGCTCATCTATAATTTCCAACACCCTTTCTGAAGCACCTATAGCCCTTTGAACCTGACCATAAATATCTCCCAATCCAGCAATAGAACCTCCAATAAAGGTAGTGTACAAAACAAACGAAAGTAGATCACCAACGGTCATGGCGCTTGACTCTACCAAAGTAGCCCCGTACCACATTACGGCCACAATGCCTCCAAAAAGAGCAAAGATGACAAATGATATAAATGCTCCCCTATAGGTTGCTGTTTTGAGTGCTATGTTTACAACTTCATCAAGGCTTTTTGCATATCTCTTTTTCTCAAAAATCTCATTGGTAAAAGCCTTTACAACATTAATGGCCTGTAATGTCTCTTCAACTACAGTATTGGCTTCAGCCAATTTATCCTGAGTAGCTTTTGACAGCTTCCTGATCGATTTGCCAAAAACAAGTGCACTTAGCACAAGCACTGGAAATGTGGCCAACATAAAAAGTGTAAGCTTAGGCGCAATATAGAATATAATACCCACTCCAATGATTAATGTCGCTATTTGCCTGAACAGCTCAGCAAGAGTAGTTGAAAATGTATCTTGAAGCATTGAAACATCTGATGTAATTCGACTGATTAATTCACCAATTCTTCTGCTGTCAAAAAAGGTGGTAGGCAACATAACCATTTGGCTGAATACCGCCTTTCGAACATCTGCCATAGACCGCTCACTAACCTGGGCAAATAGATATACCCTGAAGAACGAGAAGATACTTTGAAAGAACAATACTCCAATTAGCCCAAGGGTTATTTGCGTTATGGAATTAACAATCCATGGTTTGCCAGACGCTACATCCATGAGCTTTCCTGCCAGGTAAGGAAACACCAACAGAGTAGTGCTGCTAAATATCAGGCATATCATCCCAACAATAAAAGTGGTTTTATACGGAGTGATGTATTGGAACACACCCAGCAGTTTTTTAAAATTACTTTTATTAAGGGGTCTTTTATCTTCTTCTTTAAGGGGGTCTTTTCCTCTTTTATTAGCCATGAAGTAGTTACAAAATGAGGCTGCAAATTTATCGAGTTTAGATGGGTTTGACTAATTATAAATTAAAAACTGAGATTACATAATTGGTTTAGTCATTCCCAAAATTTGATTTAACTTTAAGCAACGACAAATCGCAATAACTATGTTTCCTATAAAAAGAGTTTTAGTTGCCCTTGATTTAACTGAGATGGACAATCAGTTAATTGCTTATACATCATATCTGACAGAAATTTTATCAATTGATGCCCTCTATTTCTATCATGTGGCTCCCAGTTTGGAAATTCCTAATGAAATACTGAAAGAGTTTCCTGCTCTACTAGCACCAGCGGATGAATCTTTGGAAAAGATAATTCAGGATAAACTGGATCAGTATTTAAAATGTCCGGAAAGCACGCAGGTAAAAATTGAAGTAAGGGAAGGCAATGCCGAAGATAAAATATTAAGGTGGTCTGACATAAAAGAAATTGACCTTATTATAACTGGCCGCAAGGGAACCCTTAAAGGAAGTGGACTGCTGCCCGGGCGGTTGGCCAAATTGGCACATTGTTCAATTTTAATGGTGCCTGAAAATGCTACGATCAAAATCTCGAAAATTATGGTGCCTGTTGATTTCTCAAAATCAAGCAGATTTGCGATAAACGAAGCACAACTATTCTCGGAAAAGACTGGTGCCAAAATAGCGCTTCAAAACACTTATACTGTACCTTCCGGATATCACACTATCGGAAAAACATTTGAAGAGTTTTCTGAAATTATGAGAGGGCATGCTAAAAACAATGCGCTTTTATTCGTAAAGGAAACTGAACTCGATGAGGCTGAAACAGAGCTAATCATTACACTAGATAATGATGATCAGCCAGCCGATAAGATAAATGAAGATGCTAAAAAGTTTGGTTGCGACTTAATTATAATGACTTCAAAAGGTAGAACCGGGCTGGCAAGTGTACTTCTTGGAAGCGTTGCCGATAAAGTTTTAAGTATTAAAGGAAATATTCCTGTTTTAATAATTAAGAACAAGAAACAAAATCTGGGTTTTCTAGAGGCGTTGCTTAGACTTTAATATTTAAGACTGCAACTGACGTTAAAGTCAACGCGGTCCTGAAGTAGCATTTTTTGATAGCCATTAATACTATAATGGGTAATTCTGTTTTGCTTTTTTATTTCATCCAAATCCAGAATTATATTTTTTGATGCCTGAAAAATTGAATTTGACTCCTTCATCTTAATCTCGATTCTTTTAAGGTTTTCAATCTTCTCAAGATAGAATACTTTAAAGGATTGAATAGGCAACGTTTCACTATTGGCACTATATGCTAAAATTTTCAAATTGCTGTTTTCTGCATCGCCTTCAGAAATGGTATATTGCCCCCGCAATGCTGGCTTATTAATATCAGCATCCATGATAATCTGAAATTCATCTGCCCAACCAAGACTATCAGGCACAAAAACACTTGTTGATGAGTCACCATTAACTATAGCAAATTTCTGAAGCTCCACTTCATCCTTCGTCAATGCAGCAGCCTGATCGCCCATCAAGGACTGAATATTGTAATAAAGGTCTACTTCTTTAGGTTTAAGGTCACCGCAAGCTAATGACACAATGGCCAGTAAAAAGAATAAAACGCGCCCCATCAGATCAAAATATTGCCTGTCATTTCTTTAGGGGCCTCCACGCCCATAACCTTCAAAATAGTTGGCGCTAGATCACCTAATTTTCCATCAGTAGCTTTTCCTTTAAATTCATTATCCACAAATATGCATGGAACCAGATTTGTCGTGTGTGCCGTATTTGGTGAACCATCAGGGTTAATCATAATATCAGAATTGCCATGATCGGCAATTATAATGGTCATGTAATCATTTTTCAGAGCTGTATTAACAACTGCTTCTGTGCATCGATCAACCGTTTCGCAAGCCTCAACCGCTGCTTCAAAAACTCCGGTATGGCCTACCATATCAGGGTTAGCAAAGTTTAAGCAAACAAAATCAGGCTTATTAGAATTCAGCTCCTCAATAATCTTATCCTTGATATCATTTGCGCTCATCTCAGGCTGTAAGTCATAAGTAGCAACTTTTGGAGATGGACAAAGCAATCTTTTCTCGCCCTCAAAAGGTACTTCTCTTCCACCTGAAAAGAAGAATGTAACATGAGGATATTTTTCAGTCTCTGCTATTCTAACCTGGGTTTTTCCTGCCTTTTCAAGTACCTCTCCTAGCGTGTTAACTAAATTATCCTTATCAAAAACCACCTTCACATTTTTGAAGGTATTGTCATAATTGGTCATGGTCACATAATGAAGATCCAACCTCTTCATGTTCTGCTCAGGAAAATCCTGTTGAGTTAATGCCTGTGTAATTTCCCTGCCTCTATCAGTTCTAAAGTTAAAGCACAGAACCACATCACCTTCTTCAATGGTTGCAATAGGTTTGTCCGTTCCATTGGTAACGACCAGCGGCTTTATAAACTCATCAGTTTCGCCATTTTGGTAAGCCATCAACAATCCTCGAATTGCTGTATTAACTTTTTCTCCTTCGCCTTTAACCATTAAATCATAGGCGAGTTTCACACGCTCCCAGCGATTGTCTCGATCCATGGCATAGTATCTGCCAATCACTGTAGCTATTTTTCCTGAGGTTCTTCCCATATGGGCTTCCAGATCATTGATATATCCTTCACCTCCTTTAGGGTCGGTATCACGGCCATCCATAAAAGCATGCACAAATACATCTTGCAAGCCCTTTTCAGCAGCCAATGTGCAAAGCCCTTTGAGGTGCTCTATGTGTGAATGAACCCCACCATCAGATAGGAGCCCTATGAAATGGATTTTCTTATTTTTAGATTTTGCATAATCAAAGGCCTCAGTTATTACCTCATTATCATTAATTGTCTTTTCTTTAAAAGCAAGGTTAACTTTTACCAGGTCCTGATAAACTATACGGCCAGCGCCAATATTCATATGGCCTACTTCAGAGTTACCCATTTGTCCCTCTGGCAAACCTACGGCCAGGCCTGAAGCCTCTAGTTTGCTATGTGAATACTTTTTATATAAAGAATCTACAAATGGAGTGTTTGCTTTCGCAATGGCAGAAATCTCAGGGTCAGTTCCAAGACCCCAGCCATCTAATATCATTAAAAGTACTTTCTTGCTCATAATGGCAAAAAACGTGAATTTTAACTAGGGCAACAACTTCATTAAATGAAATACCCAATCTTTTGAGATATTATTTCATTCAATGAATTAAATCATCAATTTTGATTCAAAATCAATAGATCATTGGCTAAAGTTAAATCCACATATTTCTGTCAAAGCTGCGGGTATGAATCTGCAAAGTGGTTAGGTAAATGCCCTTCTTGTGAAGCCTGGAATAGTTTTGTTGAAGAGGTTGTTCAAAAACCTTCAAAAAACGACTGGCAAACCTCAGGAACTTCAAAAAAGGGCAACACTCCTAAACCCATCAATTCTATCACCTCAGAAAAAATCAGTAGGATAGACACCCTGGATACTGAATTGAACCGTGTTCTTGGTGGTGGCATAGTTCCAGGGTCAGTAATTCTAATTGCAGGCGAACCCGGAATTGGTAAGTCTACGCTGATGCTGCAAATAGGACTCACCCTAAACTGCAAAATCCTTTATGTTTCTGGTGAAGAAAGCGAGCAGCAAATAAAAATGCGCGCTGATAGAATGACAGATAATATTAAAGGTGATTGTTTTATACTATCAGAAACCTCCACACAAAAAATATTTACTCAAGCCGAGCAGCTTGTACCAGACCTGATGATTGTAGATTCTATTCAAACATTACATTCTGATCAGGCAGAGTCATCTGCCGGAAGTGTTTCTCAGGTTAGGCAATGTACCGCTGAACTTATCAGATACGCCAAGGAGACCGCAACACCTATTTTTTTGGTAGGCCATATTACTAAAGATGGTGCAATTGCCGGCCCTAAAGTATTGGAACATATGGTAGATACCGTACTGCAGTTTGAAGGGGACAGGCATTTGACCTATAGAATATTAAGAACCACTAAAAACCGGTTTGGATCAACATCAGAGTTGGGCATCTATGAGATGATTGGCACTGGGCTGAGGCAGGTAAGTAATCCATCTGAAATTTTAATCTCTCAAAAAGAAGGCGACTTAACAGGTGTTACTATCGGTGCCACTATTGAAGGCAACAGGCCTTTAATGATTGAAATTCAGTCTCTTGTAAGTACAGCAGCCTATGGAACTCCACAAAGGAGTTCTACAGGTTTCGACTCTAAAAGATTGAACATGTTATTGGCCGTTTTAGAAAAACGCTGTGGCTTCAGACTAGGTCTTCAAGATGTGTTTTTAAATATGGCGGGAGGCATTAAAGTTGAAGACCCGGCTATGGACTTGTCGGTATGTTGTTCTATCATTTCTTCATTGGAAGAAATATCTATTTCAGATAAAGCCTGCTTTGCTGCTGAAGTTGGCCTTGGTGGTGAGTTAAGAACTGTTAACAGGCTGGACAATAGAATAGCCGAAGCCGAGAAATTAGGGTTCGAAACTATTTATATTTCTAAGTATGGCCTGAAAGGATTGGATACTTCAAAATACAAGATGAAAATCCTTTCTTTCTCAAAAATAAATGACGTTTTTTCTGACCTTTTTGGATAATATATTATGGAAGATTTTTTTAGCACATTCGGCATTGATAGCGATACTTTTGGATTAGTAGTTGTTCCCATTCTTATCTTTTTCGCCAGAATATTAGATGTTTCCATCAATACGGTGAGAATTATTTTCGTAATGGGTGGCAAAAAGTATATCGCTACCATTCTGGGATTTTTAGAATCACTCATTTGGCTGTTGGCCATTGGCCAGATCTTTAAGCACATGGACAATGTATATTGCTATGTGGCATATCCGGCAGGATTCGCTGGTGGTATTTTGGTGGGCATGCTCATAGAAGAGAAAATAGCCTTGGGGAAAGTGATCATAAGAATAATAACTGCTGAAGATCTAACGAAAGTCACTGACTTTCTTAGGGCTAAGGATTTTAGATATTCTATTGTTAATGCTGAAAGTAATGAAGGACACGAGCAGTTGTTATTTGCAGTACTTAAAAGAGATCATGTTCCTGAAATGCTGAATGAAATTAAAAACAATCTCCCAAAAGCATTCTACACTATAGAATCTGTTAAGAGCGCTAGTGAGGCCGGAATGCTTCTGGACAAACCCAGCCGCAGGGGGATTGGAGCCTGGCTTACTTCTGTCAAGCGGAAGTAAGCGCAGAGCATATATCTTATTTCTTTAGCAAGTCGCGAATCTCTTCCAGCAATACTTCCTGTTTAGGTGGTGCGGCAGGAGCAGCAGGAGCCGCATCTTCCTTCCTTTTAGCAGAATTTATTGCCTTAACAATCATAAAAACAGCAAAAGCCACAAGTAAAAAATCGAAGGTTACTTGCAGAAAGTTGCCATAGTTAAGTGTAACCGCAGGTGTTTCACCTACCGCCTCCTTAAGTACCAGGGAAAGGTCTGAAAATTTTATTCCACCAACTAAGATTCCGATAGGGGGCATAATTATGTCGTTGACCAAGGAGGTTACAATTTTACCAAAAGCTACCCCCAATATTATACCAACAGCCATATCGGCTACATTACCTTTAACAGCAAAGGCCTTAAATTCATCTATGATTTTCATGTTTTAAAGAAGTTAATATTTGGAATGAGAAGTGAGTAAGGTAGAAAAAGAAAAGCTGCTTTCAAATACCAACCATTTAAAAACTTTTAATATTTTATTCCGCTATTCAATGCTCCCTGTAATCCACCGGTATGTATAAGCAAGATTTTTGCTCCCGACCTGAAGCGGTTTTTGCTTATAAGGTCATAAATTCCAAACATCATTTTACCAGTATAAACCTGATCTAATGGTACGTGATGCCTTTGTTCAAAATCAGTAATAAAGTCTAGTAGCTCATGATTAGTCTTGGCGTAGCCTCCAAAATGATAATCTGTATTGATTGACCAGTTTTTGAATTTCTTTGCTGAATAATTTTCCAACAACCTTTGAACTTCACTTTTCAGGAAATCCCCCTTCAGCGCTGAAAACCCCAGGACATGTTGATCAGGAAGGCTGGCAGCTATAATACCTGAAATTGTGCCACCTGTGCCCACCGCACAGCAAACAATATCATACTGTTTGTCATTGTCACTTAAAATTTCTTCGCAACCTTTTATAGCAAGGTTATTTGTCCCGCCTTCTGGAAGTAGATAAAACTTTCCGTACTCCTCCTCTAAGGTTTTTATGAAATTTGATTCTGACTTTTGTCTATAGGTCTCCCTATCTGCAAAAGCCAACTGCATCCCTTGTTCAGTAGCAAAGGAAAGTGTTTTGTTTAGAGGCTTATCTTCAAGTTCTTCACCACGAATTATTCCAATAGACTTAAATCCGGCCTCATGAGCAGCGGCAGCAGTAGCATAGATGTGATTTGAATAGGCACCACCAAAAGTCAGAAGTGTGTCGTGACCTTGAGTTTTGGCTTCGTGCAAATTGTACTTGAGTTTGCGCCACTTATTACCAGAAACAGTGGGGTGGATTTGGTCTTCACGCTTGATATAAACACGAAGCCCTTTATCCTTGAAAAGTTGATCTTCAATTTCCTGGATAAAGGGCTCCTTGTACAGTTGCAGCATTTATTTTTTCATTTCCATGTAATCGACTGTAACGTTAAGCATTGCTTTTAATCCAGTCAACATTCCAGCTTCTTCAATATAAAAATCCGGAGTATGATGACCGCCAAGTTTAAATGGTTTTTCCTCCAAAGGTCTTCCTCCAACAAAAAAGTAAAATCCAGGTACTTGCTGTTGAAAAAACGAAAAGTCTTCAGCACCTGTCACGGCATCAACAACCTGCACATTACCGCCTGCAGCTTTATTTATAGAAGGTACCATTTTAGCTGTTAATTCCAGATCATTATAAGTTACTGGATAACCAATAATAATATTAACATCCGCGGTGGCTCCCATGCTCTCGGCTATTTTAGTTGCTGTCAGTTTTATTTTCTCGTGAATGATCTTCTGCATGTCAGTATCAAGCGTTCTGATGGTACCTATCATTTCCACCTCTTCAGGAATGATATTATTACGAACACCTCCTCTTATCACGCCAACGGAAATAACGGCAGCCTCTTTGGTCAATTCTGTTTGTCTACTCACAATTGTCTGTAATCCATTGATAATTTGGGCAGAGGCTACTATAGGATCTACGCCACCCCATGGTCTTGAACCATGAGACTGCTGGCCTTTGACCTTAATGATAAAACGATCTGAGGCCGCCATGGTGCCTCCAGGCTTGTAGTTTATCATTCCGACCGGGGTATCTGCAGAAATATGCAAACCAAAAATCACATCAACATCGGGGTTTTTTAACACGCCTTCTTTCACCATTAATTTTGCTCCGCCTTCTTCTCCTTCAGGTGCTCCTTCTTCGGCAGGCTGAAAGATAAACTTAACGGTGCCTTTCAAATCAGCTTTCATTTTGGACAACACCTCTGCGGTGGCCATCAATATGGCAATATGGGTATCATGGCCGCAGGCATGCATTACTCCGGTTTCCATTTCATTGTAAGTAGATTTTACTTTCGAGGCAAAAGGAACTGGCGTTCTTTCTGTAACTGGCAAGGCATCAATATCTGCCCGCAGGCCTATGACCGGGCCAGGTTTTCCGCCTTTTAAAATACCAACTACGCCTGTTTTTGCTACCCCGGTTTGAACTTGTATCCCCAAGGATTTTAGATGTGCCGCTATTTTCTCTGCGGTTTTAAATTCCCTGTTCGATAGTTCAGGATATTCATGGAAATCCCTGCGCCACTCGATCATCCTTTGCTCCACCTCCGCAGCAAGTTTATCTGTTTTCTTGTTCAAGGCACTTTGAGCAAAAGCATTGTATGCAAATACACAAAGCAATAGTGTGATTGTTCTTTTCATAATATTTTTAGGTCTGATCAAAATTGAATATAGCTCCTTTTCCTGTATTTTTTAAATCAATTACATGATGGTATTATTAGCTTCATCAAATTCATTTGCAGTCAAATACCTTTGGTTATCATGTTATTTGCCTACAAGATTTGATAATTTCACCATACGGCTATTATAATCTAAGAATTATGAAATTGTACAAAGTATTTGAATCGGAAGCCGCAGCTAATGACACCATTAGCCCACAAAGTGCCGTATTACTTCAAATAGGAAACAAAAGGCTTTGCATGGCTCGGCATAATGATGGTTATTTTGTAACCGATGACAAATGCCCCCATAATGGAGAGTCTTTGAGTAAGGGTAAGGTGAATTACCTGGGAGAAATAATTTGCCCTTGGCATAATTACAGGTTCAGCCTTAAGCATGGTGTAGAATGTGAAAGAAGAACCCATGATTTAACCACCTATTCGGTGGAGAGCAGAGAAGATGGTATATTCGTAGGAATATCAGATTAAACGAAAATAAAAGATGATACAACCTTTTCACCTGGCCTTTCCTGTCGACAATCTTGAGGCTGCCAGAGAGTTTTATGTAAATGTGATTGGCTGCAAAACAGGAAGAAGCTCCGATCAGTGGATTGATTTTGATTTTTTCGGCCATCAGGTAGTGGCTCATTTAGCACCTGATGAAGTGGGCATTGCTGCGACCAATAAGGTTGATGGTGATGCTGTCCCTGTGAAACATTTCGGGATTATTTTAGAAATGGATCAATGGGAAGCATTGAGTGAAAAACTGGTAAAATTGGGCATCCAATTCATTATTGACCCGCATATAAGGTTCAAAGGACTTCCTGGCGAACAGGCCACTATGTTTTTTCTAGATCCATGCGGCAATGCACTTGAGTTCAAGGCATTTAAGGACAAAAGCCAGATTTTTGCTGTTTAAATTGATGTTCATAATTAAGTGCTCTATTGTACGTTCATCTTTCATGAATAAAACAAAATCATTTCTGTTTCTTCTTTTATTTTTCTCCACCTTATGTACGGTTACAGTTGCTCAGGAAGTTATCATAAATGAGCGGATTGAATCACTTAATTTCATAGATCAACTGCCAGAAGAGATACTATCTACCAAGACTGTTGTTATTGTTAAAACCTTAAACGATCAGCAATCAGGCATTCGGCCGGAATGGAAAAGTGTAGCGTCCGTTGTTCAAAAAGGTATGGCTAAATCTGGTATTGATGCCGTTGCCTATTATCATTTTGATGATTTGCTTAGTGGCTATGAATCCTATCATGCGTTTTTAGATGCCTTTGATGGACGGGATATTAAGCATGCTGCCTTTATTTTGACAGATGGTAGCTTTTATAGGTTAATCCTTGTAAAACTCACTGATCGCCAGTTTTTAATCCAGCAAAATCAAAACGCCTGGAAAATAGATGGTAAAGATTTAGCTGCCATGATGGAAGATGTATATCGCAAGGCTGCAAACTCAAAAATTGAAAGTACTAATCTTCTCATTATTGAAACCCCGGAATTTGGTGAGATGGTGCATGTGATTCAAAAGCGGAGATCGGATTTTTATGATCTCAACTTTGCGTCAGAAACATTAGCTATCCCTCAATTTGCAGATAGTAGCGAAATAGCAAAGGTGATGCTCGATTACCCATATAAATGGAAAATTGTTCCGCTGGGCTCAGACGAAAAGGAACTCCGATCACAAGGCTTACAATATGTGCTCTATTATTGTCATTCTACAGTAGCAAGTGTTCGCAGCCTCCTCGAGTATCCGCTAGGGGAAAACCAGTCAGCTTATGTCAGCGAGGTAATTGAAAACGGGCAAACTCAAGTTACTACGCATACTTTAAACACCAATGTTTATAAGTTTTACATCAAGCACATATATTCTCAAAACGTCTTTATCGGAAAAAAGTGGGATCCTGCAAAAACATGGCAAGACGCTTTGAGGAACTACATTTTTAATATGCGCCATGAGTTGGTGAGAAATTAAATAGAAATTCAATGATCAAAAAGTTTATATTTTTGATTGCTCTCTCAATCATTTGCTCGTTAGCTCAGGCCCAACATTCTATTGCCAGAAAATGGAATGAGGCTTTATTAGATGCAATTAGAAAAGATTTTGCAAGGCCCACCGTTCACGCACGAAATCTTTTTCACACTTCAGCAGCCACATATGATGCCTGGGCTGCATTTGAAGAAAATACTAACACCTATTTTTTAGGAAATAGCGTTCATGGTTTTAATATTCCGTTTAATGGAATAGCAATACCTGAGGATAAGCAAGCTGCCCAAGAGGAAGCCATTAGTTATGCATGCTATAGACTCTTAAGTCATAGGTTTAAAAATTCTCCTAGCGCTGGAGAAACACTTGTTTCGCTAGACGACTTATTTTTTTCATTAGGTTATTCTTCATTCTTCACGTCTACCGATTATAGCACTGGGTCTCCAGCGGCATTAGGAAATTATATAGCTGAACAAATTATTGCTTATGGAAATATTGATGGCAGCAATGAGGAAAATGGTTACCAAAACAAGTATTACGAGCCAATAAATGAACCATTATATCCTGTGTTTTCAGGCAACGAAAGCCTGTCCGATCCAAATAGATGGCAACCATTGGGTTTTGACATTTTCATCGACCAAAGTGGTCAAATAATTCCTGGGGCAGTACCAAGTTTTTTAAGTCCTGAATGGGGTAAGGTACTTTCGTTTGCCTTAAAAGGTAGGGATTTAACGATCCATGAAAGGGATGACGACACATATCATGTTTATCACGATCCAGGCACTCCGCCTTCACTAGAAGCGGATGGCGGGGGTTTATCTGATGAATACAAATGGAATTTTGGGCTTGTTGCTAAATGGTCGAGTCATCTTGATCCGACTGATGATGTGATGTGGGATATTTCGCCTGGAGCGGCCGGTAATCTTGGAGGTATTGAAAATATTCCAACAGAATTGTTCGATTATCGTAATTTTTATAATGAATTAGAAGGTGGAGATCCCGGTCAGGGAAGGGACCTTAATCCAAAAACAGGTCTGCCATATGAAAGCAATATAGTGCCTAGAGGGGATTATACCAGGGTATTAGCTGAGTTTTGGGCAGATGGTCCTGATTCTGAAACGCCACCTGGTCATTGGTTTACAATCTTACATTACGTTAACGACCAACCAGACTTAATTAGAAAATTTAACGGCCAAGGTGAAGTTCTTTCTCAATTGGAGTGGGATGTTAAATGCTATTTCGTTTTAGGAGGAGCAATGCATGACGTGGCAATAACAGCATGGGGAATAAAAGGTTGGTACGATTATATCCGACCAATTTCGGCCATTCGCTTTATGGCAGATAATGGACAGAGCTCTGATCCAAATGGTGATAACTATTCTCCTCAAGGCATTCCTCTTGAGCCAGGCTTTGTAGAAGTTGTTGCGCCAGATGACCCTTTGGTAAATGCTAATCCTGCTAATATTGGAAAGATAAAAGTCAAAGCATGGAAGGGCCCAAATTACATTAACGATCCATTGGTAGATGAAGCTGGAGTAGGATGGATATTGGCTGAAAATTGGTGGCCCTATCAGCGCCCTTCTTTTGTTACCCCCCCTTTTGCTGGTTACATTTCTGGTCA
This sequence comes from Fulvivirga sp., assembly GCF_040218215.1. Lineage (NCBI taxonomy): Bacteria > Pseudomonadati > Bacteroidota > Cytophagia > Cytophagales > Fulvivirgaceae > Fulvivirga > Fulvivirga sp. The sequence continues at coordinate 37,097 of NZ_JAVJQL010000030.1, read as the reverse complement.
TTCTACATTTTCGAGAGCGGCAGCTAAGGTTTTGACTTTATTAACAGGTGATGAATATTTTCCTGGAGGAATGGGGACATTTGAAGCACCAAAAAATGAATTTTTAGTTTTCGAAGAAGGCCCAAGTGTTGATGTTACTCTTCAATGGGCAACTTATAATGATGCATCTGATCAAACGAGCTTATCCAGAATATGGGGAGGCATACATCCTCCAGCAGATGATTTGCGAGGACGAATTATTGGTGAGCAAATTGGGGATGACGCTTTTGAATTCGCATTAAGATATTTTTCTGGTCAAGTAACGGCCCGTGAAAATAAAATCAATCCATATGAAGTGGCTGCAATCCCAAATCCTTCAAACGAGAAAGTACAAATCAGAGGTTCCTTCGGAATCCAAAAGGAAGTAGAGATTAGTGTATATTCTATCCAAGGTCTGTTAATCGACCATTCTAACCTAAGCCAAGTAGATGGCCATTTTGAATATAACACAAGTCAATTACCAAATGGCTCCTATATCATAAACATTCAAGGAAAAGCATTTAAACAATCAGTTAAATTGATTGTCTCACACTAATCCATACCATAAAAGGCACTGGTATTTTTAAGGATTCATCAAAACCTAACTTTTTGAGTTCGTCTCTAGGAACGTAGCCATGCTTCTCTGTAGAAAATTCTCCTATGAGCAGACCTTTGGTTTCTAACAAGCTGTCCAAGGGATAATAAACATTTTGTGCTTTCATGATGTCGCGCATGAGTTGATAGTTTTCATTCAACTCCCCGTCCTTTACTTCCTTCCACTCGGTGGATTCACTAAAAGCTATTATCTGATTTTGCAAAACATCTTTGTACTCCAATGGATAGCCAAGCATTAAAGACCTTAAGTTTAATTTGATGCTATCTTCGGCTATAGACCAAAGTTGATTGACCAGCACTAGCTCATCTTTTAGCAGCACCTCACTATCAGTGTAAAACTGATAGTTCATATGACGGTAAGTAGTAGAGTCCTCATTTTTATAAAAAGCTAAACTCCTTGACATAGAATCAGACTCCAAAACGAGTGTGAAATCAACAGCACTTCTTCTTACAACAACTTTAGTTAAAAGCTCATTACCTTCTTCACTTGCTTCATCCTGAACACTCTGGTTGTTACATCCGTAAATGAATGCAATTAATATCAGCAAAATGAAGTGCATCACCAATTGATTTACAGCGATTTGATATAATAATTTAAGTTTTGGCACGGCTGTTGTTTTACTCACTATTGTTAAACAATAATAAACCTCGGTTTATTTTAAATAACAGAAGTTATGAAAAATTTAATAGTGTTTCTAAGCCTCGTATCCATTTTCAGCTTATCAAATCTTGAAAAGCCTAATCATACATCCGCTTCAACAAGCAATTTGGAAGTAAGCGTAGACGAAACTTATTTACGCATAACTATCGAACGCATGCGCAGGCCAGAAAGATTTTACAATAAGAAAAATCTAGCATAAAAATTAAAAGGCCCGGATTGGAATAAACCAATACCGGGCCTCAGATTAAACTTGTATACTAATTAGAACGGGTATTCATTCTTAGCAATTATATAATCTGCAATTCTACGTCTGGCATCTTTAAGGTTCATAGGTTCTATTTTTGTAAACCTCTTCAGTCCCATTAACATCATGCGCTGCTCATCGCCACTAGCAAATGAGTTAATAGCTTCTCTGCCCGATGACGCTGCTCTTTCGATAGCCTCATGCAGATAAACTCTCATCATATCAATTTGAGTTGCCACTGCCTCTTCTCCTTTTTGAGCTACCAATTTCTCAACTCTTAGTAAGCATGATTCCGCTACATATCCTTCAATGAGCATATCGGCCATATTCATTAATATCTCCTGTTCTTCTCCGAGTTTCTGCATAAATTTCTGAACAGCCGCTCCTGCTACCATCAATCCTGCCTTTTTCAAGTTGACCAATGCTTTTTTCTCTTTAGCAAATAGCTCATCGCCATCAGAAGCACCAAAGTCTGGAATGGACATCAACTCCTTTTGAACTGCCATAGCTGGAGACATTAAATCAATAGTTCCTTTCATGGCTCTTTTCATCAACATGTCAATGCAAAGCATTCTGTTGATCTCATTTGTACCTTCAAAAATTCTGTTGATACGCGCATCTCTATAAGCCCTGTCCATTGGACTTTCAGCTGAGAAACCCATACCACCATAAATCTGCACACCTTCGTCAGCACAGTAGTCCAGTACTTCAGAACCGTGTACTTTAAGTATTGCACATTCGATGGCAAACTCTTCAACTGATTTAAGTCTGGCTTGTGCATTTTCCATTCCGTCTGCAACTAATGTGTCATAGGCATCATCAATGTTTTGGCCAGCTCTATAATGAGCAGACTCTGAAGCAAACACCTTAGAGGCCATTTGGGCAATTTTATATTTGATTGCTCCGAAGTTCGAAATAGAAGTTCCAAACTGTTTACGTTCGCCAGCATAGTTAACCGCATTGCTGATAATTCCTTTACTTCCTCCTACTGCAGCAACACCCAACTTTATTCTTCCAATATTCAAAATGTTAACCGCAATCTTAAAGCCGTTTTCTCTTTCTGAAAGCAGATTTTCAACAGGCACTTTACAGTCGTTGAAGAAAATCTGACGGGTAGAAGATCCCTTGATACCCATTTTCTTTTCTTCTTCATTCATAGTAATGCCACCGAATGATTTTTCAACAATAAAAGCAGAAAGGTTTTTATCATCATCAATTTTTGCGAATACTATGAAAACATCCGCAAAACCGCCATTGGTTATCCACATTTTTTGGCCATTGATAACATAATGCTTTTTATCATCAGTTAGCACTGCTTTAGTTTTACCAGAATTTGCATCCGAACCAGAATCTGGTTCTGTCAAACAATAAGCCGCTTTCCATTTTCCTGTGGCAAGATTTGGCAAGTATTTTTTCTTCTGATCTTCATTACCATAATACAATATTGGCAATGTACCAATACCAGTGTGAGCAGAAATAGCAACGGCAAATGAGTGAGCTGCTCCAAACACTTCAGCTACCAGCATTGAAGTATTGAAGTTCATTCCAAAGCCCTCATAAGCTTCTGGTACACTAGTTCCAAGAAGACCCAACTCTCCAGCCTTGTCCAAAAGAGAAGGCATAAGGTCTGGGTTTTTCATTGAATCGATTTCATCAAGCTTTGGATGAATTTCCTGTTCAATAAAATCATGACAAGTTTGAGCAATCATTTTTTGCTCTTCACTCCATTCTTCGGGGATAAAAATATCCTCCGCAGCGGTTTCTCTGATAAGAAATTCTCCGCCTTTGATGCTTTGTTTAGTTTCAATAGTTGCTGACATCTTAATTAATATTTCAATGTTATAATTCTTTTAAAATCTAGTTTAACAGCTCGTATATTCCTGCCACTCCTTGTCCTCCACCAACACAAGCTGTGACCATTCCATACTTTTGCTTTCTTCTTTTCATCTCATCAAAAAGCTGTATTGATAGTTTTGCTCCTGAACAACCAAGTGGGTGACCCAAAGCGATAGCTCCTCCATTTGGATTTATTTTTGAAGGGTCCAAACCCAATGTTCTAATGACAGCTAAAGACTGTGCAGCAAAAGCTTCATTCAATTCAATTTGGTCTATATCATCTTGCTTCAAACCGGCAATTTTCAATGCCTTAGGTATGGCTGCTACTGGACCTATTCCCATTATGCGAGGTTCAACACCTGCCGCAGTATAACTCACTAATCTTGCTATTGGCTCCAATTTCAACTCCTTCACCATTCTTTCTGACATAACCATTACAAATGCTGCACCGTCAGAAGTTTGGCTAGAATTACCTGCGGTTACTGATCCGCCAGCGGCAAATACGGGTCTTAGCTTACTTAAAGCTTCGACAGTTGTATCTGGTCGAACACCTTCATCAGTGTCAACTACATATTCTCTGGTTTGCTTCTTTAAATTGGCATCCAAGTATGTTTCTTTGACTGTAATAGGAACAATCTGATCTTTAAAGTTTCCATTCTTTATAGCTGCAGTTGCCTTAACATGCGATTGATACGAAAATTCATCCATGTCTTCTCTAGAGACATTATATTCTTTAGCTACCTGCTCAGCCGTAAGCCCCATACTTGTATAGTAGTCGGGGTTTTTTGTAGTTATTTCATAGTTCAAAGCAGTTTTGTAACCCATCACTGGTACCATTGACATAGATTCAGTGCCTCCAGCTATTATGCAGTCTGCTTGCCCGGCATGAATTCTTGCTGATGCAATATTGATTGCTTCAAGACCTGACCCACAATATCTGTTAATGACCATTCCTGGTACTTCTATTGGAAGTGACAAAAGGGCAATAATTCTTCCCATTTGCATTCCTTGTTCAGCTTCTGGTACTGCATTTCCTACGATTAAATCATCAACTCTTTTTGGATCAAATCCTTCAACAGAATTTACCAAATGCTTGATAACATCTGCAGCCAAGTTATCTGGTCTAGTAAATCTAAACCCGCCTCTACCAGCTTTGCCTACTGCTGTTCTAAATCCTTTAACTATATATGCATTCATCTTTTATTAGTTTTTAGTAGTTATTTATTAGCTGTAAGCCCTAAGCTTGTAGCTAAAAGCTTATTTCTTGAAGCTTAATTAATTCCTCAATGGTTTACCAGAAGTCAAAATGCTTTGGATTCTCTCCAATGTCTTCTTCTCACCAGTCAATGACAAGAATGCTTCTCTTTCAAGATCTAACAAGTACTGCTCCGTAACTTCCTGAGGATATGACAAATCTCCACCGCACATCACATAGGCAATCTTATTAGCAATTTTCATATCATGGTCTGAAATGTAATTTCCCATCCTCATGCCACTAACACCTGCCATGAATAATGCCATGCCCGATTTTCCTTGAACTTTAATATTACTAGCCTGTATTGGTTTGGTATAACCAGCATCAGCCAATTCGATAACCGCTGATTTTGCATCTGCTATCTGACGGTCTTTGTTAACACTTATTCTATCCTGAGGCCTCATTATGTGCATGCCTCTTGCCTCCTCTGCAGAAGTTGCCACTTTAGCAGTAGCTATATTCATAAACGAATTTTGTAAAGCATTAAGTTCTACATCACCAGTCTCAATGGCATCCGAAACCCTTTTCGTAAGTTCTTTTGTGCCTCCTCCACCAGGAATCAATCCAACACCAACTTCTACCAGACCAATATAAGTTTCAGCAGCAGCCTGAATCATATCTGCATGAAGTGACATTTCGCAACCGCCTCCAAGTGTCAGGCCATGAGGAGCAACCACAACAGGAACGGAAGAATATCTAACACGCATCATTGTGTTTTGGAAATGACGAATCATAAAATCAACTTCGTCAAACTCTTGCTCGATCGCATACATAAATACCATCCCAAGATTCGCTCCGGCAGAAAACTGTGCCCCTTGATTACCAATAACTAATCCTCGGTAATCTTTCTCGGCCATATCAATGGCTTTGTTAATACCTTCCACTACTTCTCCACCAAGTGTGTTCATCTTAGTGTGGAATTCAACATTAAGAACACCGTCTCCAAGATCAAAAATGGTTGATCCTGAATTACTCCAAACCACATTGCTCTTTCTTATATTATCAAGGATAATGTAAGACTCTGCACCGGGTACAGGTTTGTAAGATTTTGAAGAGATATCATAATAATGTCTGATACCATCTTTTGCCATGTAGAAAGATTTTATGCCTGCCTTAAGCATGTCATAAACCCAATCATTAGGTTTATAGCCCATCTCTTCCATTTTAGCAACTGTCTTTTCTACATCTACTGAATCCCAAGTTTCAAAAGGGCCTACTTCCCAGCCAAAACCTGCGCAAAGCGCATCGTCAATTTTGTAAAGCTCATCCGCTATTTCAGGAATTCTATTCGACACATATTTGAACAAAGCATAGAATGAATCTCTGTAGAATTCTCCCGCTTTATCTTTACCACTAAACAATGGCTTAAATCTTTCTTTTAAATTGTCTATCGGCTTGGTGGCTTCTAGTGTGCCAAATGATGCTTTTTGCTTTGGCTCGTACTCTAATGTTTCCAGGTTTAAAGTAAGTATCTCTGTTTTGCCTTTGGCATCTTTAGTTTTCTTATAGAAACCCTGACCTGTTTTATCACCGAGCCAGTTTTTTTCCATTAGCTTACCAACTTCATCTGGCAATTTGAAAGTATCACGACCCTCATCATTTGGCAAACCAGCATAAAGTCCATTCGCAACTTTTACCAAAGTATCTAAACCAACGACATCAGATGTTCTGAATGTAGCAGACTTGGGGCGGCCAATTACCGGGCCGGTAAGTTTATCAACTTCATCTACATTTAAGCCCAATTTCTTCATGGACTCTATCACTTTAAGAATAGCATAAATACCTACCCTGTTAGCAATAAATGCGGGAGTATCTTTTGCCAGTACTGTGGTCTTACCAAGATACAGATCTCCATAGTGCATTAAGAAATCCGTGATTTCAGGATCTGTCTTGGGGGTTGGAATAATTTCCAACAACTTTAAATATCTTGGAGGGTTGAAAAAGTGTGTGCCGCAGAAATGCTTTTGAAAATCATCACTTCTACCCTCAAGCATTAAGTGAATAGGAATACCTGAAGTGTTAGATGTAATAAGTGTTCCTGGAGTTCTGTGTTTTTCAACTTGCTCAAAAACAACCTTTTTAATATCCAGGTTTTCAACTACAACTTCTATTACCCAGTCATAGTCTTTAATCTTAGACATGTCATCTTCAAAATTTCCTAGCGAAATTCTGTTGGCAAAACTCTTATCATAAAGCGGAGCCGGATTAGATTTAACAGCCGATGTAAATGCGCTGTTCACAATTCTATTTCTAACCGCCTTATTTTCCAAGGTTAGACCTTTGGCTTTTTCATCGTCATTCAGCTCTTTAGGAGCAATGTCCAATAAAAGAACGTTTACGCCAATATTGGCAAAGTGACATGCAATACGGGAACCCATGATTCCCGATCCTAATACTGCTACTTTTTTTATACGTCTTGTCATTAGTTTTGATTATTTGCGTTTTCGTAGGTTTTATTATTATCAATGATTTTGTTGATGTCGTTGATGACATCAAAAAACACTTCAAGTTTAGATTCAGGTACAATTTCCCGCACCTTGGTATTAAACGTGAGAACAGTTTCCCTGGAAACCTCCTTCTTCTTCTTGCCCAATTCCGTTAAAAAGATTCTTACAGACCGACCATCAGTCGCATCCGGCTTTCTGAAGATTAGCCCCTTCTCTTCCATGTTTTTTAGAACCCTGGTCAAACTTCGAGATTCGAGTCCCATCAATGGAGCGATCTTGGTTGCAGGAGTCCCATCCTTCGAACTAATATTTAATAAGACAAAACCTATTGATGTAGTAATATCTTGTTTAACTGCTTGCTGATTGTACATGCGAGAAATGGCATGCCAGGCAGTTTTAATATTATGATCAATTGTTTCTTCTCTTTTCATTAGTATGTTGTATAACTTTAAATAGGATTCCCTATTTTGAAGGATAACAAATATAGTAAAATTTGTTATGCATGCATACTAATTTAAAATTATTTGTGAAAGCCTGTGGAAAAACCTTAGAAGTTAATCAAAACTGTGCAAAACATCGATTTTTATTTAAACAATCGTTTTCATGAAAAAGGTCTTCATAAGAACAGATGAGCAATATTACATTTAAACAATACCTCTAATGCGGTCAGAGATTCAGAAGAAAACCAAAGCCAGTGAGCAACCACAAGTTCTCAATAATTCATTTTTAGCCGAATGTGCCTGGGAGGTGTGCAATCAGCTTGGAGGAATTTATACTGTTATCAGGTCTAAAGTTCCAGAGATATCCAGCCAATGGGGAGATCGCTATTGCCTGGTTGGCCCTTTGGTTGGTCAGCAGGTAAATGCAGAAATTGATATTATCACCAATCACTCTGGACCCTTAGGCAAAGCTGTTAAAAAGCTAAAAGACGATGGTGTTGAAGTAGTTTATGGCACCTGGCTTGTAAGTGGTAGGCCCAAGGTAGTGCTTATTGATGTTTTCTCTTCTCTTAAAAACATTGCCGCTTTAAAAAGTGAGCTGCAAAAAACTCATGATATCGCAATTGCAGATGATGAGCTTCAAGAAAAGGTTTTGGCTTTTGCACATGTTGCCTCCGTATTCTATACCTATCTTTCAGAAAGTCTTGGTAAAACCAAACTGATTGGTCATTTCCACGAATGGATGTCGTCCATACCCATTCTAAAGTTGTCTGAAAATAAGGTTAACATAAGAACCGTGTTCACCACGCACGCAACGGCTTTAGGGCGATACCTCGCAATGAATGATCTTGAGTTTTATAATAAACTTGATCTATACGACTGGAAACTGGAAGCCGAAAAATATAATATTCTACCCATTGCTCAAATTGAAAGACTGTGCGCTAATGAATCTACAGTTTTTACAACTGTAAGTGATGTTACCGCCAGTGAATGTGAGGCATTCTATAACAGAAAGCCAGACATCATAACACCCAATGGGCTAAATATAGAACGCTTTGTAGCCTATCATGAAGTGCAGAATCTGCATCAGGAATATAAAGAAGATATTAACGAGTTTGTGATGGGTCACTTCTTCCATTCCACTCCGTTTGATCTTGACAATACATTATACTTTTTCACCTCAGGGCGATATGAGTTTAGGAACAAAGGATACGATATTACTTTAGAAGCGCTTTCATTGCTTAACAAAAGACTGAAAAAGGAAAAGTCGAATAAAAATGTGGTGATGTTTTTTATTACCAAAAGGCCAAGCTGGTCGATCAACCCAGTGGTGATGGAACAGCAGGGTGTTTTGGAAGAATTTAGAAAAGTCTGTCAGGCTATACAAGATCAAATTGGTGAGCGCTTGTTTTATGACGCCACTATAGAAGAAGATGATTTCCGCATGCCCGCACTAAATGATTTTGTAGATGACTATTGGAAGTTGAGATACCGCAGGGTTTTACAATCATGGAAGTCTGACCAGTGGCCCATAGTAGTAACACATAATTTAAAAAATGACGATGATGACGAAATCATCCAGTATTTGAGAAAAGCACCCTTGGTCAACAACCCGTTGGACAAAGTAAAAATTGTATACCATCCTGATTTTATAGATTCTTCAAGTCCTTTATTCGGAATTGATTATAATGAATTTATCAGAGGGTGTCACTTGGGAATATTCCCAAGTTACTACGAACCATGGGGATACACTCCTCTTGAATGTCTGGCTCAAGGGGTTTCTGCTATTACTTCTGATCTTACGGGTTTTGGAAATTATTTAGGGAAGAATTTTTCTGGTCACGAGCAGTCTGGAGCTTATCTGTTAAGAAGACACAAACTCAAGCCCGAGCTTGTCGTCAAAGAGCTAGCCGAAATGATGTATCAATTTACCCAGTCATCAAGAAGACAAAGAATTTCAATACGAAACAAAGCTGAAGATTTGGCAGAAAATTTTGACTGGTCAAAATTGTGCGCACATTATAATGCGGCCTATTTAAAGGCATTGTAAAAGCTATTACATTCACCGCTAAAGTCACTCGATGACTTGATTTTCTCCAAGCACATATTCTCCAGGTGAATCGGGTGAATATCTCAAGTGTAACCCAAATCCACATCCTTCGTATTACATAAGACTCTAATGTATTAAAGAATTATGCATTCCCCAGAATTATTAAAAGGAACCTTGCAAACCATCATACTTAAATTACTGGCTGACAGTGGAAAAATGTATGGTTATGAAATTACTCAGCGCGTTAAAGAATTATCTGGTGGAATGCTTACGCTTACAGAAGGTGCGCTCTATCCTACACTTCATAAACTAGAGGCTGAAGGTTTATTATCCACTGAAAAAATAAGCATGGGCAAGCGGGTTCGAAAATATTACCTGCTTACCCCAACAGGCACTAACACTGCTGCTCAAAAAATTGAAGACTTTGAGGCCTTCATAGCTACCATGTTTAAAGTATTGCAAATCAAGCCACAGCTTGGATGATCTTGTCTGATGAACATATCAACTATATCATAAAGGACATTGCCTATAGGGGAATTGTGGATGACGATTTGGGTGATGAGCTCGTTGATCACATTTGTACATTAGTTGAGGCTAAAATGGAAGATGGTCAAAGGTTTATTGAAGCCTACGATGAAACCATTAAAGACTTTGGTAACGACAATAAGTTGAATGAGCTGCAAAAGCAAACAATAGAACTCTCTAACAACAACACAAAAATCATGATCAGAAATTATTTCAAAATCGCATTTAGAAACCTTGTAAAGCACAAGTTTTATTCAGCCATCAATATTGCAGGATTAGCAGCTGGTGTAGCATGCAGTTTATTGATCTATCTTTTTGTAGCCAATGAAATGAACTTTGATAAGTTTCACGAAGATGGAGACAGGATTTACAGAATTGTTCGTACCGGCAAGTTTAGTGATAATGAATTTCGCTACCCAGTTGCACCAGCCCCATTTGCAAATGCATTGGTAAATGAAATACCGGAAATAGAAACTGCTGTCAGGTTTCGATTCAATGGCACATGGCTAGTTAAAACACCTCAAATGAACGAAAGCTTTAAAGAGTCTCAGGTGATTTATACCGATTCCACTTTCTTTGATCTTTTTTCATTTCCCTTAATTGAAGGAAATTCTAAAAATGTACTTAACCGCCCAAACACAGTAGCTATTAGTAGGTCTATTGCTGAAAAATATTTTAAAGGCGTTTCACCAATTGGCAAGTCGCTACTGCTTGATGGAGAGTATAACTATGAAGTGACCGGAGTGTTTGAAGACATGCCTGCCAATTCGCACCTGCAATTCAACATTTTAATGTCTTTGGCTTCCACACCTGAGGCCCAGAATGAACAATGGCTAAGCAACAATTTTTTCACCTATTTCAAAACCAAAGAGGGTGTAAACAAAGAGGCGCTTCAGAAAAAAATACAGCTGTTTTATGAAAACAAAGCCGAGCCTGAACTCATTCAATATGTAGGTTCAACAATTGAAGAATTTAAGGCCAATGGGAATTCAGTAAATATGGTGCTACAGCCAATGGAAGATATATACCTTACTTCAGATTTTATATTTGACATTGGTACTATGGGCAATGAAGATAGTGTTTTGCTGTTTTTGGTTATTGCCGTATTTATCATTGGCTTGGCCTGTATCAATTTTATGAATTTATCTACAGCCCGTTCTGCAAACAGGTCTAAAGAAGTAGGAATCCGTAAGGCCCTTGGTTCTGTGCGCTCACATTTGATAAGACAGTTTCTGCTTGAGTCAATTATTATAAGTATCATTTCAATAATTATTGGCTGTCTTGCAGCAGCTGTAATGTTGCCGTTATTTAATCATCTTGCCGATAAGTCACTGACTTTTCCCGGCACCCCTTTATTTTATTTAGCCCTTTTAGGTTTTGCGCTGTTCATTGGTGTTATAGCAGGAACTTATCCCGCATTTTTCCTAAGCTCTTTCAGGCCTATTAATACCTTAAAGGGGAAATTAAGTAGTGGTGCAGGTGGCTCTGCTATAAGAAGCGGACTCGTAATTTTTCAATTTCTAATTAGTATTATTTTGATTATTGGAACGTTGGCCATTCAAAAGCAGCTTGACTTTATTCAAAATAAAAAGTTGGGATTTAATAAAAACCAGCTTGTTATGGTTAATGACCCATACATGCTTGGCGATAAAAGAGATTCGTTTAAAGAGGAAATTGAAAAATTGAGTTCAGTAGCGTCATGTTCTTATAGCGGTTTTATTCCGGTTAACGGCTATAATCGAAACGATAATACATATTGGGAAAAAGGTGTTAGCCCATCCCAAGATAATACCATAAGTCTACAAATGTGGCAGGTTGATGAAGACTATGTACAAACTTTTGAAATGGAGCTTATTGAAGGTAGAAATTTTGACAACACTATAGCCTCAGATTCTGTTGGTCTTATTTTTAATGAAGAAGCCATGAGAAGGTTTGGTTATGAAAACATTGATGATAAGTGGATACAGACTTATGCTTTTGATCAAACCACAAGATCAGTAATCAATGAGGAATTCGAGAATTATAAAATTATTGGTGTTGTAAAGAATTTTCATTTCGAATCAATGAAAGAAAATATAGGACCAGTAGCCATGAGAATGGGAAGAAGCACTGGCTTACTTTCTGTTCGTCTAAACACGGAAGACTATCAATCGGCTTTGCAATTGATTGAATCAAAATGGAATGAATTTGCCAATGGCCTGCCCTTTAACTACACCTTTCTAGACGATCAGTTTGACAATATGTACAAGTCTGAAACCAAGTTGGGTGAGCTTTTTGCCATATTTTCAGGACTTGCCATATTCATTGGTTGTTTAGGGCTATTTGCTCTTGCCGCATTTATGGCTGAACAAAGGATCAAAGAAATAGGCATAAGAAAAGTGCTGGGCGCATCTGTAAAAGAGATTGTACTAATGCTATCGAAACAATTTACCAAACTAGTCTTATTTGCGTTTGTAATTGCTGCACCTATTTCATGGTGGGCTATCAACACTTGGTTGGATAGTTACGTTTATCGAATCACTTTGGGATTTGAAATTTTTCTAATCGCAGGATTCTCAGCATTTCTCGTTGCCTGGATTACAGTGGGCTATCAGTCAATAAAAGCAGCCGTTAGCAATCCAGTGGATTCATTGAAAAGCGAATAGAAGTTACAAACTAAGCCGTGTTTAAGGAACGGCTTAGTTTTCAAACACCTTCTCCTTTTTTCTATTTCTTAAAAGCTTATCCTCCAGGTTAACTATGTGCTGGTTTTTGGCATGCAGTTCGCTTTCCAGTTTTTCAATTTTTTCATTAAGTTCTGCGCGCTGCCTTTCCATTTCTTCCTGGGTGGCTTGCATCTCTTCGGCATTTTGTCTGAGCTCTTCTTCCTGAGAGGCCAGGGCCTCTGCTTTTTGCTGAGATTCGCTAAGTAGCGCCTTAGTTTTTTCAGCCATTCGCTTGCTCACTAAAACATTCGCAATATTCTCTGACACTTTTTCAACAAACTGAATTTCTTGAGTTTCGAAGACATGAAATAAAGCAAGTTCCAACACTCCTATTACCTCATCCCTAATTTTCAAAGGCATAATTAAAATAGCCGATGGTGTTGCTTCTCCAAGACCCGAAGTGATTGTAGTGTAGCCATCCGGAACATCCGTCATCAATATTTTTTCCTTTTCCAAAACGCACTGACCAACCAGACCTTCACCAACATCGACCGTACCAGTCAAAAACTTCTTTTTGGAATAAGCATAGGTAGATACCCTGTTTAGAATGTTTGAATCTTTGTCCAAAAGATATAAGGCAGCTTGATTAATTTTTAAGCGATTGACTACTTCATTCACTATTTTATCGCCCATAGTCTCCAGGCTTTCAAAATCCATATTCAAGATATCAGCAAACCGAGCCAGACCTTCATTTGACCAGCTGATAATTTTTTGTTCTTTTTCTGAAGTGATGAGTTTTTCTTGCATTGATATAATAGAGACAGCAAGTACATCATCATTGTATTTCTCATCATACTCACCTTCAAAATTTCCATTGCCTAACTCCTTGGCAAAATCAACTGCTGCATGCATTCTTAAAACCAGATTATTTAAAGCCACCTTGGTCTGACCCAGTTCATCTTTGCTTTTAATAGTTAAAGTATCTGGGAAACTTCCATTAGCCAACTTAGTCATAGCAGATCGAACTTCCTTTATAGATTTAGTAAGGATATTAGAATAAAAAAGGACTAAAACAGCTCCAACTATAAGCTGCAAAACAAATAGTCCTATCAAAATTAGCCGGCACTGTTTATGATTTTAGAGACGTGTTCCTTTACACTATTGGTAGTGTTGTTAAGAATTGACCCAATCGTTTCAGTATCTGCGGTCAATTTTCCCAGTATTCCGTCCTCACTGGTCAGGCCTATTTGCTCTTCGATAATAACTATGTCGTTAAATTTTTTGTGATATACATCGATAAAGGCAATTAGGTCTGTGCCACCTTCAATACTATAGACACTGGTCTTAAATTTTTCAATATCAGCATTAAACTTGGAAACGTATTTTAAGTCCTTTCTTAAAAAAAAGTCTTTTTCATGTCTTCTAAGCATTAGCATTTGGGCTTTATCAAAATCAAGATCTGAGTCTTCTACATCATGGATAGCTTTTCTTAATTCACCTTCTATGCCATAGTCTTGAAAGCCTCTTCTAATATAGACATTGGTTAAAGTGGAAAAGTCTGTTTCAAATTTTTCAATTTCTGATTTCAGCTGCTCTATTTGATCCCTTAATGCCTTTTGGTCCGGAATATTATTCTCTATGAACTCCATATTATTCCTGACCTCCGAAATTTGCTCATCGAACTTCTCGATAAGTGGGCTTTTTCCTGTTTTTAAAAATTCCTGTTGCTTAAAACCTTTAGTTGAAAACTCTTTAATTATGGTATTAGAGTTGGAGAATTTCAGATTCATGTTATCCACGCGCTCAGTTAATTGTTTCATTTTAATAATGTCATCAATCGAACTCAGGGCCGTTAACAATAGAACTACTGATAATAGTAATATTGAGCCAAAGGCGAGAAGTAACTTGACTCGTATTTTTAAGTTAAGAAGTTTTTTAAGCATTATCCAACATTTGCTTTAAGACAAAGTACCATGAATTGGATGCCTAAAGTCGAGGCCGATTATTTATGAAATTGTTAAGAAATTGTAACACCCATAAAAGGTGCTAACAATCAGGTATTTATGAAAGCAAGCAGTTGGTCGAAATCATATTTTTGTGTTGCATCTAATTCTAATATTGCAGCATCTACAGGTTTTGTACCAAAATCTAGATGACTTTGCCAGATGTGCTCCTTATACCAAGTGGGTATTTGGCCCCAGCGATTATCATGCAATTTCCTTTTTAAAAAATCCGTCTTTTCAAGGTTTAAGAAAATTAACTTGTTGATAAGAGACATTAAGGACTGATGATAAAACAGGAAAATACCTTCAACTATTACGTACTTATTTTTTGAAGCTGCTTCCCGAACGAGGTGCGTGACTTTTTCCAAATCCAAAGAAGAAGGATGCTCCCAATCTATTACATCGTTTATGTATTGGAATTTTTCAATACTTGCCGGATAGTTATCCAGGCTGACGATTTCGGCATCACCTAGTTTTTCTTTCAGTGAAATTGCTAAGGTTGTTTTACCAGATCGGCTTACTCCTGCAATTCCAATAATCATTCGCTATAGATTTCCGAAACCTCCTTGCTGTATTTGGTCATGATGTTTTTTCGCTTGAGTTTAAGCGTTGGAGTAAGTTCGCCTCCATCTATCGTCCATAACTCAGGCAGTAATTTAAGCTTCTTAATTTTTTCGTACTGCGCGAAATCTGAATTATAGCGATCCCTTTCACGCTCAAATTTTGCAAGCACCTTTTCATTAGAAATCATTTCTTTGTTAGTGGTATAAGTAATGCCTTTCTTATGGCACCATTCTTTGAGAGCATCAAAAGCAGGAACCACAAGCGCAGCTGGAAATTTTTCGCTTTCTCCAACAACCATAACCTGTTCAATAAGTACTGATTCTTTGAATTTATTTTCTACCGGCTGAGGTGCGATGTATTTACCACCTGATGTTTTAAACATCTCTTTTTTTCTGTCGGTAATTTTCAAATATCGCCCCTCCACAATTTCACCAATATCGCCAGTATGGAACCAACCCTGTTTATCAATGACTTCTGCCGTTGCATCTGGTCGTTTATAATAGCCCATCATAATGTTTGGCCCTTTGGCCAAAATTTCTCCGTCATCTGCAATTTTAACTTCAACTTCCGGAAGCATCGGCCCAACACATCCGATTCTAACATCCTGAGGATTATCTCGGGTAAAGCTAATGCCAGGAGAAGTTTCTGTTAATCCATAAGCTTCAAGTATATGAATTTGTGCTGCCCAAAATACTCTTGCCAATCTTGACTGGAGTGCCGCTGCTCCCGAAACTATAAATTGCACATTGCCCCCTAGCGCTTCACGCCATTTGCTGAAAATAATTTTATTGGCCAGCGCCAACTGTAGTTTATAGCCCAAGCCATAGTTAAGGTTAGGCTCATATCTGTCTCCCAGTTTCAATGCCCAGAAAAACAAGTTCTTTTTAATGCCTGTCAGTTCATATCCTTTGGCCACAATTTTGTCATACACCTTTTCTAGCAATCGAGGCACCGTTGCAAAAAAGTGGGGCTTCACTTCTTTAAGGTTATCACCAATTGTATCCATACTTTCGGCATAGTATATAGATATGCCCATTTGCATGTAGGCGTAAGATGCCGTTCGCTCGAAAATGTGGCATAGCGGTAAAAAGCTTAGTGTTCTGTAGCCACTTCCACTTATTGGAAAGATACTTGCCACCGCCATCGAATTGGATAAAATGTTTTTGTGCGAAAGCATGACGCCTTTCGGAGTTCCTGTTGTTCCGGAAGTATAAATTATGGTTGCCAGATCTTCATTGGCAATTTCATTTCTCAGCTCATCTATTTGCTTAAGGTGTTCTATACTTGGCTTAACCAGTAAAGTCTTCCAAAATATTTCACCAATATTTTCGAAGCAATAAATACTGAAATCTTGCTCAATGGATTTTTTGGTAACTTCCAGTTTTTCATAAAGCTCCTTATCTCCACAAAAGATGAGTTTTACTTCTGCATCGTTTATTATAAAAGCATAATCCTCCGAAGTTGAGTTCGGGTACATGGGCACAGAGATGGCACCTATTTGACTTAGTGCTAAATCTGCAAATACCCACTCAGGCTTGTTAAAAGAAACAATCCCTACCTTGTCATTTTTTTTAATGCCCCTATCCAAAAGTCCAGAGCTAAGGCTATTAACAATGTCTTTGACTTGTTGAGTGCTATATTTTTTCCATTGTCCATCGTGCTTTGCAGCAAAAGCATCTTCAACAGAACCATTCTGTAATTGAAAGTCAAGACATTCGAATAAGCGAGTCATCTCCATAACTAAAAAGTTAAAGAGGTTAATTTAAGAAAATTACTGTTAGCAAACGTTATTTTTTAGTTTACAAGCTGTTCTTGCTTATCAAAATCTCCACGGAGTTCTCTAAATCTTTTGCGCGCTTCTGCTACAAAGACACTTCCGGGATATTTGGTTAGAAAGGTACGGTACAAATCCATTGCTTCTTCTTTATTATGAAGCTGCCTGTCAACAATATCAGCTTTTTTGAAAAAGGCATCATCTCCAAGAATATCAGTTCCGTAGTTATCTATTATTCTATTGAGCAATGAGATTGATTCATCGAAATGACCAAGCTTAGTTTCAATATCGGCTTTTAACCATATTAATTCATCGGTCAACGAATGGTCATCATATTCTTTTATCATGCTGTCGATAGCGGCCGTTGCTTGTTCTGCTTTATTCTGAAAAAGCAAAAGTTCAATTTCTGAGTAACGTCTCATAGCAACTTCCGCAGTATCAAGTGCAGTGTTATCTTTTATCAATAAGCTGAGCGACATGGCATCATTAGCTATTTCTCTGGTTGTAGCTTCTTTTAGAATATCAAGGTGTTCCTGCGCCAGCTGAAAATCTCCTTTGTAATATGATAACTTTGCATTTTTAAGTTTGGCCGTATAGCCCAGGTTTTCATCCTTATTGGATTTCTCCACTTGCGAATAAAGCAACGTTGATTCCCATGGTTCACTAATCAAAAGATAAATATCTCCAAGGTCAAGTTTCGATTGGGCTTTAATATCAGGGCTTGCCCTAGGTGTATCAATAATTTTTTGCAGAATATTTATTGCGGAATCCTTCTCATCTAAATAAAATGCATGCAGCAACGCCTTATTGCGAAGGGCCTCAAGTGTATTTCTGGTAATGCCTAATTCCGCTATAAATTGATTATAGTCATTAATCAAATTTCTAATTTCTCTTTCATCGATAGGATAAGTGTTCCTAACTCTCTTTTCATAAGATCTGATCAAATACATTTTTGATAAAATGTAGTTGTGAGAGCCAGGATAAGTCTTGATTAAATACGTAAATATTTTTATTGCATTATTATAGTCATCATTATCAAGAGCAATCAACCCAATATTTAAAGTCCTGGATCCTTCAGATTTTAATCTACGATCAATAGCTCGAGCCTGAACAAATGCTCCATAAAAATTCTTCTGTTGGAGGTTTACCCAAATCAAAAGCTCACCGTAAATTTCACTTTCAGGATTTTGTTGAATTTTATCATAAAGTAATTTTTCGAGGCTTTCTAATTCATCTGGCTTGGCCAGTAAACTTTGTAGCGTATTCTTTACATAATTGAGATTAGATGGGTTTTGACTTACGTAATTTAAATACTCCTCAACCATCAAATCCTTCGAATTCATAATCCTATAAATATTCGCCATTTCTAATGAAAAGGAGTATGGACTTTTTAATGCTTTTCGGGATTCCTGAAAAGTCTTAATAGCAAATTGGGTTAATTTCTTGTTCACAAAATAGTCTGCAGTAATACTAGTAAGGTAAGTATCAAATTTTATATCACTAATAATGTTATCGAAATACTCACTAGCTCTACTCTCACCATCTGAAGCCAGCAAGAGCAAACCGTAATCAAGCCTGTAGTAAAGGTTATCCGGAAATTTTTTTATGAGCCTTTTAATGTATTTGTTAGCATCATTGAAATCTTGGGATTCTATCAGAAGAAAATAATAGTTGTTGTGGATAAGCGGAATATTTCTGAAGTCATTGGCCAGCTCATCATATAATTTTTTTGCTTTCACATAATCGCCCTGTCCATAATATTCATTGGCCAGTTGCACCTCATTACTTTGTTGCGAGTAGGCCGGTAAGGCAAACAAAAATAATATGACTATTAATATCAGATATCTTGAGTTATTCACGATGTCTACACGTTAGTTTTAATATATATATTAATTAAATAAATTATTATCAATTATTAGCATGTGGATACGTGGAAAAGAAATTTAAAAATAGTTTGCATATGTTCTGTGTAGAAAAGTGTATTTGTTATGTACTCATTATCCACATTTTTATATTATATAAATAATTGATTTACAGGATATTATATGGTGAATGGTGATAACTTTTCACTTTTGTGGATAAAACTATTTTGTCAGTTGCTGTTCATAAGTTGGTGTTAACTTGTTAGTTCTTTTAAGTTAGGTGTTAAGTTCTTACCTGATATAGAATGGTAACGGTGTAACTGTGAAGAAGTTTGAATTTACTAACAAGTTACTCGCTACTTATCCACACTAGAATTTGATTATGTTGGGCCCAAGTTCCCAGTTGGCTCTGATGGTTAGAAGATCTTTCTCTTCAGAATTAAGATAAAAAATAACTGGTTCTGGATCTTTTTTTTCTAATATGTTACCTGGATCCCATTTACCGTTTTTATTACTGTCAATTAGAACTCTTAGTTTATAATCCCCCGGTGTTACGTTGGTGAATGAGAAATTTTTGGGATTTATTTTGCTGTCTACTACCTCATTATTTTTATTCAATAGCTGAATAATGTAAGAAGTCTGAGATGTTTCTACTTCAACCAGGATTGTACCGTAGGCATCTGGTTTAGTGAAACTCAAGTCTTTCTTAATGATCTGTGCAGTATCAGCTTCAGGGCTAATGAATGTGCCATGACCAAAGTATAAATGTGGTTTGAGTTCAGGTTTTGGTGGTTTTTGTTGTGTGCTGTCAGTAGTTGATAATGTATCTGGCTTTACAAGTTTTTTATTAGGAGCTGATGCTGGAGGTTTATCTGTTTCTGATTTAGTGGCAAATAGGTTAGGGTCTAAGGGCATATTTATTTCTAACTTATCTTTAGAGTAGTTCCAGCTAATATGACTTGAGTCGGGCCTGATAATGGTAAGCGAATCGATATAGACATATAGCGAATCGGGGTTAAGTTGGGCTACTGGCTTAGTAAAAGTTAGTGTAGATTTAACTATTGGCTCATTGACAACGATTTTGTCCAATGTGGAAGTTGTATTGAAATCCAACGGACTTCTGGACGTTTCTTCAAATTTTACAAACAGGGTATCTGTGTGCTGGTAATCCACTGAATCTGTGATATGAAGAAAGGTCAAAAGACTGTCTTGTATATTCTGTGGATTATAAATCCTGATACTATTTTGATACTGATCGGTAAATGCACTGAATATTTGTACTGAATCAATAAACTGTAAGTGGTATGACTTTAGGTTTTTGTTGTATTTGATTTCATAGGTTGTTCCATTTTGTCTGGCGCTGATTTGTTCAATGGGTCGAACATCTAGTTTTTGAATTGTAAAGTCAACATTACTATGGCTACTGTCTAAGACTATAGGACTGGAATAGAAGCCGTATGTTTCTGATTTGACGTCAGCTATAAAATTGTTGTTTTTATCCTTAAGGGCAAATAGGTTGTATGTTCCTGATTTAAGGTTTTCCAATATGTATTCGCCTTGCTCATTGGTCTTTGTCAGATATAAGGGTGGACCATTGAAGAAATCGATTGTATCAGAGGCATCATAGAGATAAATGCTGAAATCATCAACCAACTTATTGAGTAATTGATCATTGACAATGCCTGTTATACTTAATGAATCTAAGTATGAGCCAGTGCTGAATGCTATTTTAAGGTTATCTGGTGGATTGTTTTCTGTGATATCCTTAACACCTTCACGAATGTTAATGGTATAGGTGGTACTGTCTGATAGAGGTTCTGAGAGTTCGATTAGAAGCTTGTTCTTTCTAACATTTACTTCGTATTCCTGGCTTAATCTGGGAGTGATTATAATCTGCTCTTTAGCATTGTTTGCCTTAATGTATTCATTGAATTCCAATGTAATTATTTTTGTAGAGACGTTAAGTTCTCCGTTTGTCGGATTTGAAGTTACCAGTTCTGGTGGATCCTCGTCTTTTGGGCCTCCTGTTGGAGCAGTTTGGTTAGCGCACTGAATCGTGGTTATAAATAGACCTATGAAAAATGCTTGCTTTAATATTCTTCTCATCGTTTGCTAATAATGTAGATCAAGCTTGAATAATTATTATTATATTGAGCATAACTATTTGATTTATAGCCATTTATGAGTGATTTTAGATAATTAGCCTTACCATTTTTGTACTTTTCGCTGAGCAAAGAAACATAGAAAGAGTCAAACTTCATGGGTTGGGTAAAATCAATTTTCAGATTCATACTTTCCAATAATTGTGCTAGACTTTTTTGAGTAAAATGATATAAATGTCTGGGTACATCATAAGCGGCCCAGAATTCCTGGTATTGCTGTGCATCGTAGCTATCAGGATTAGGGACTGCAACTATCAGTTTGCCGCCAACTGTTAGTTTTTGTGTCAGTTGAGTAAGCGTTTCTCTGAGGTCAGCAATGTGCTCAAGTACGTGCCATAGTGAAATGACATTGAAGTGTGCGTCATCTGGTAGTTTATTAATATTGTCAAGTATGTTTTTGCTAATATTGGGATGCACATTGGCTCTGGCAGAATCGCTGGGTTCTATTCCTGTTATTTCCCACCCATCGCTTTTGGCTTGACCAAGAAAGTGTCCAGTACCACATCCGTAGTCTAATAGCGATCCTTTTGTACTGACTTTGTTTATTAGTTTAACTTTTGACTTAAGGGCTATAGACCTTACAGTCTTGTAAATGATACCGATGAGATTGGTAGCTGAATTGGTGTGAGAAATATATTCTTCGGACTTGTAATACTTGACAAGGTCTTGAGAAGTGGGCCTGGGATTGGTAAACAGTAAGGTACATTTTTCACATTTCACTATTTGGAATTCCTCTTTAGAGACAGTGAAGTCCTTACATTTAATGTATAGTTGGGATGATTGATGCCCGCAAGATGGACAGCTTTCAAGGGTTTCTAACATTTTTATTTTGATAAGTAAACCATAAGAATAGAAATATCTGACGGTGATACACCGCTTATTCTACTGGCTTGTCCAATTGTGCTTGGTTTAATTCGTATGAGTTTTTGTCTACCTTCTGAAGAAAGTGCTTTGATATCGCTATAATCAAAATTGTTTCTAATCTTCTTGTCCTCTAAGGATTCCATCTTTTCGGCTAGCAACCGTTCTTTTTCTATGTAGGTTTCATACTTAACAGCTATTTCAGCTTGCTGCAAAATGTCATCGTTATACTTAGATAAATATGTGCTGAGTTCGGGATTAAGCTCTTTTAGGTGCTGAATATTGACCTCAGGGCGTTTTAGAATATTAATTACGGGAACTCTTTGCTTCAATGTGGCCGTATTTAAATCTTGTAATACATCATTGGAGACAGAAGGCTCTATTCGCTTTTGGTTTAGATCATTTAGCAAAGCGTCTAATTCATTCTTCTTGTCAAACACGTTATTGAGTCTTGCATCATCAGCCAGCCCGATACTATGTCCCTTTTCTGTCAAACGAATGTCTGCGTTATCTTGTCTTAATAAGATTCTAAACTCTGCTCTTGATGTAAACATCCTGTAGGGTTCATCGGTACCTTTGTTGATTAGATCATCAATAAGCACACCTATATATGCTTCAGATCTTTTAAGGGTAAAGGGCTCTTTGCCATGCACCTTATTATGGGCATTTATTCCTGCTATTAATCCCTGACAAGCTGCTTCTTCATAACCCGTGGTGCCATTGATCTGACCCGCGAAATACAGGTTTTCGATAAGTTTGGTTTCTAAAGTAAGACTTAGCTGTGTTGGCGGAAAGTAATCGTATTCTATCGCGTAGCCAGGCCTGAACATTTTTACATTCTCAAAACCAGGTATTTTCTTTAGAGCGTCATATTGAACATCCTCAGGTAAAGAGGTTGAAAAACCATTAACATATATTTCTACCGTGTTCCAACCTTCAGGCTCCACAAATATCTGATGGCGCTCCCTTTCTGCAAACCTATTTATTTTATCTTCTATTGAGGGGCAGTACCTTGGGCCTATGCCCTGAATTCTGCCGTTGAACATTGGAGACTTATCAAATCCTGTTTGAAGAGTCTCATGTACTTCATTATTGGTGTAGGTTATATAACAGCTTCTTTGCTCAGATAAGGGTTTCGTATCTGTATAAGAGAACTTACCGGGTTTCTCATCACCTTTCTGTTCTTCCATTTTAGTGTAATCCAGGCTTCTACTATCTACTCTTGGCGGAGTACCAGTCTTCATCCTTCCTGCCTCAAAGCCTAGTTTAGTAAGCTGTTCAGTAATTCCTTTTGCAGCCCTTTCCCCCGTTCTTCCACCTCCGAATTGTTTTTCGCCAATATGAATAATACCATTTAGGAATGTTCCATTAGTAAGGACAACAGACTTTGCCTTTATTTCCAAGCCTAATGAAGTGGTAACACCTACTACTTTATTGTTCTCGACAAGTATTCCGGTTGCCATCTCTTGCCAGAAGTCTACATTGGGTGTTCTTTCAAGAGCTAATCTCCATTCTTCGGCAAACCTCATTCTGTCGTTTTGGGTGCGTGGACTCCACATTGCGGGGCCTTTTGACATATTAAGCATGCGAAATTGTATCATTGATAAGTCTGAGATGATGCCGGACATACCTCCTAGCGCATCGATTTCCCTAACAATTTGCCCTTTGGCAATCCCACCCATGGCAGGATTGCAAGACATTTGGGCAATGGTGTTCATGTTCATAGTTACTAATAGAACTTTTGAACCCATTTTAGCAGCGGCATGGGCGGCTTCGCATCCGGCATGTCCTGCTCCTACTACTATCACATCGTATTCTGAAAACATTATTTTCTTAAGTGTTTCACGTGGAACATTAACAGTTCTTATAAAACTTGTGTTCCACGTGGAACAGTTTCTTTTATAATTTAGGGAACAAAGATAAACAAGCTTCTTCTTTTTTTCGCATCAAGGTCTTTTCCTCTTCAGTTTTGTCATTATAACCTAGAAGATGCAATAATCCGTGAGCCATGACTCTAAGCAATTCTTCTTGGAAGCTGGTAGCTAATGATTTTGAATTTTCTCTGACACGATCAATGCTTATGAAGATATCACCCTCGATTTCCTTTTCATCTTCCGAATTGTCAAAGGTGATGATGTCTGTATAAGTATCATGTTCAAGGTAATCTACATTCATTTGATATAGATACTCATCAGAACAAAAGATATAATTTAACTCAACCAAGGTGCGGTCCTCACTAGTGGCAATATTAGTAAGCCACTTTATTATTTGAGGAGAGTGCTCTAGCGTGAAAGTTATATCCTCTTCAAAGAAGTGAACGTGACTCATTAATTGATGTAGAAATTTAAGGAAACGGTTTTTCCTTCATCAAGAAACGAAACTTCATCAGACAGGTGCTTCATTAGAAAGATGCCTCTACCACCTGGCTTTTCTAGATTTTCTGGCGCTGTAGGGTCTGGCAAGTTCTGGAAATCAAAACCATTACCTTCGTCCTGAATTAGAAAGGTGATCATGCTATCTTCTAAGCCAAGCGATAATTTAACATTCTTATGCTTATCACCTTTGTTACCATGTTTTATAGCATTATTTACTGCCTCCGTAACAGCAATCATAATATTGCCATAAATGTCATCATCAAGCTGAAACTTTTCTTTGGCATTATCTATAAAGCTTTCAATCATTCGGATATTCTCCGTAAGTGATGGAATTTCTATTTTGATACTTTTCATTCTGATTGCGTGTTATTCAATTCACCGATTCGCCTAAAATACTCATTAATTTCGTTTTTGTAATAAGGATATAGTTTTGGTGGAATAGTTTTTAAAAGCTCTATTTCCTGCTCCTTAAGTTTAAAGTATTCTTCGAAAGCACGGGGCACTGCTTTTTCATAATCTTTGGCCGTTTCAGCTTTTCTTTCTTCGTCCAGATCTCTTTCTCTTAAAGCATCTTCTGCTTCTAGTAGCCTGGTCAATATCTCTTTCTGTCGAAGAATGGTCTCTGTGGTTAGTCGTTTATTAACTAAATCACTTTCTGTCTCTTCCATTTTTTCAGGAATACCTTGGCCAGGCATTTTGCCGTTTTCATTCTGCCCTGCTTTATCTTGTGCTTCTTTTAGTGCCTGCCTTATTCTTTCCTGCTCTGCAGCTAGTTTTGCCAACTCTTCTGATAGTTGTCTTCCAGACTTGCCACTTTCCTTTAGTTCTTCAATCTTGCCATTCAGCTGTTGCTGTAGCTCACTTAAACTTGGTGTCTTCTGGTTGCCTTTCTTTTTCTGCGGCTTACCCATTGCATCGGCCATGGAAGACTGCATTTGCTGAAGAACATCATCAAGCAATAGAGCAAGGTTATTAATAGATGTCATAGCAAACTGCTGTTCAGATACTGCTATAGGTTTCTTTCTTTCTTTAATGGCCTCTACAGATTTATCCATATGCTCATTCATAGATGTTACCTCACGCGTTACAAAAGATGCGATTTGGAAAACGCGATTTGCCAGAGCTAATAAACTGTCCTGAACAATTTGTGAATCATCTTTGAGCTTAAGCTGTTTTTGAGAAAGTTCTATAAACCTAGGGTCGCTTTGCTTAACCCCAGTGAATTCATTCATAAGATTCTCTTGTTCAAAGGAAAGCCTTAAGAGATTGTAAACAATTGCCCTGAGGTCATCAAGGTTTTCTTGCATGGCATCCATCTCCATACTACTTTGCATTTGAGACAATTTCTGCTCCATTTGCTTCATCGCATCCCGCGCTTTTTTCTGACTTTCTTTAGATTTTTGTTTTTGATTATTTTCAAGATTCTCCTTGCTCTGTTGTTGATTTTCTTCCACAGATTCTTGCTCTTCTTGGGTATCAGGTAAAGATTCAGGATTTTTTAGCGACTGATTGTGCTCATTTAGCTCTTCTAAATCCTCTTGTAATTC
Source organism: Fulvivirga sp. (assembly GCF_040218215.1). Taxonomy (NCBI): domain Bacteria; kingdom Pseudomonadati; phylum Bacteroidota; class Cytophagia; order Cytophagales; family Fulvivirgaceae; genus Fulvivirga; species Fulvivirga sp. The sequence goes on along the minus strand of NZ_JAVJQL010000030.1, from coordinate 11,213 downwards.
TTTAAACTCTTCTTGTAATTGTTCTTGTTTTTCTTTCAAGAAATCAGAATCCTTATTTTTTAAATTATCTTCTTTATATTGATTTTTTTCTTCCTGTTCCTCGAGAGTGCTGGATTTTTCGGTTCCCTCGCCCTTCTGCTTCTCTGTTTCACGCATAAGGCGTTCCTGATCGGTGATTTGTTCTTTAAGTTCATTAAGGGCTTCGTTCAATTCGAACTCGAATTTCATTCTCTTGAATAATTCTAAAGTTCTTTCTAGCTCCTGCTCGAGGTTGGTCTCTTTATTATTTATTTTATCAAGCAGCTCTTGTATATCTTCTACATCTTGATTTTGCTCAAGAAGCTGTTTCAGTTCTTCATAAAGTTTTTTTGTTTCGTCATCAAGAAGTTCATCCATCAGATCTTGCAACTTTTGGACACGCTCTTTTATTTTTTCATCCTGCTGGGAGAACTTTTCTCTCTTGATGCTATTATTTCTATTCTGCTCTTTCAGTTCTTCAATGGCTTCATTCAGGGCTTCGCGTTTCTTTAATAAATCTTTGATTTGTTTATCATCTTGCCAATTGAGCTCTTTTTTACCTTTTATTCTTTTTTCAGCTTCTTCAAGTTGCTCTTTCAATTCTTTAGCATCCTGAAGGGTCTTGTCAATTTTACTTTCCGTTTGTTGGGCTACTTTGTCAATATTATCTTTTATCTCTTTTTTATTAGGTAGCGAGAAGTTGTAGGTGGCTGTTTTTGTCGATTTTCTTCCGTTAACTCCATCATTGTCCCAGACTTGCAGATAATAGCTCAGCTTTCCCGAATCAGTAATTAATGAGTCTATTACCCAGTTATAAAAATAGCGTTGACTGGTCTGTCCATTCAATATTGGTATGTTGATAGATTTGTAGTTTTCATTGTCAAAGCTGTAAAGCAACTTTAGCTGAGTAAGACCATAATCGTCAAGAACATTACCAGCAAAACTGATTTGACTATATAATGTCGTGTCTGGATATACCTCGCTAACTATTTTTGGGTATTCATCTTTAATTACATCTATGTTATAGATAATCGGGTCTTTGTTCAGGCTATGATCATTAGATAATTTAAGCTGATATTTATCTGATGACTTTATAACTTTATTGTACTCAAATATTTGATTATCAGTAAGGTCCATAGGAATATCCTCTGATTTTTTTGAGTCAAACTGTATGTATGCCTGGTCGGCTTCAAGTGTGTTTATTTGCCATTTAATCTTTGTTCCTTCTGGTACTTGTGCATTACCAATATTAGAAATACGTTCAGTGTTTTTATTGAGGTATTTGGGGTACTCAAAGTAAAGATTAAAGTTTCTTAAATCTGGCCTCTGAAAAACATTGACTTCATAGGCCTCTGATTGGAATCCTGAGGCCTCAAACTTTATTGATTTAGTGTTTTGAATTTTGTTGAATGTATAGGTAAACAAGTCATTGCTGACCGATGCCATTTTAAACTTTCGGCCATCATTATTTATATAAACATTATCAGGCAGGGAGGAGCCTTCTATTTTTAGACTTATGGTAAAGTCTTCATTTTTAAAGGCCTTGTTTGATTCATTAAGAAAATTAAAATCAAACGGAGCCTGAGGAATAAAATCTTTATTGAACTGAGTTATTCTCGAAGTACTTGTCAATATCATTTGCGGATTGAAAAGTATGATGGCGAGAATTAAAGCTAAAGGTACCAGCAGCCATGGCAAGAACCTGTTGTTCGACTTTAGCTCAATAGCCTGATCATAACTGATGGATGGAAGCCCCTCCATTTTCTGGTTTATTCCAGCAGTGACAAAGAAAGAATCGCCTGATTTACTTCTTAACTGTATGATATTCAGAAGCTTATCTTTTATTTCTGGAAAATAATTACCAATCTGTCTTGCAGCAATTTCGTTATTCATTGCTTTGTCGATATTGGCAATTTTATAACCTGGTATTATAACAAACCTTCCGAGTAGATAGAGCGATGTGATTACAAATGAAAAGAACAGAAAAGACCTGATATTAATCCCAAACTGAAATGTATATTCCAGATAGTTAAAGATTAAAAACAGGCCAAGCAGGATTGCAGTACTAATTATTAAACCTTTAAGTAAAAGGTTTAAAAAGTACTTACGCTTGTAGGCACTTAGCTGTTTGAATAATATTTTTTCCTTGTCACTCATTCAGTAGTCTCTGATACAGCTATTACGTAGTTGATGATACTCAAGTTTATGTTGCTATCCTATGAATCTTCCATTAATGGCATTTCTGTTTGAAAATATTCGATAACATGCATTTTCAATAACTTTTCCTGCTCCAGAAGATCAAAATGAGGCAATGTTTTTACCAATTTCCAATGTGGCCAACCCTCCTCATCTAATCCCTCTAATTCATAAAAACCAGAAAGACTCAGCACCTTACAAATTGCAATATGCATAAGATCTTGCTTTTCTTCTTTGTCAAACGAATGCTTGCCTTTTCCCAATTCTTGCACTCCAATCAGAAAAAGGATAGCATTAAGGTCTTTTGGTCTTTTGCCAATTACTTTTTGCAATGAAAGCCTCAATGCCTGCCACTTACGCTCTAAATCAAGATCTTTTTTTATCATTTATTCTCATTAAGGCTATCCCAGTATTCAGTAGCTCTTCTTAAATGTGGGATAACAATAGTACCACCAATAAGGTTTGCAATGGCAAAGGCCTCGAAAACCTCTTTTTCGGTTAACCCTAGTTCATAACATTTACCCAAATGATATCTAACACAGTCATCACACCTTAAGACCATAGAGCACGAAAGACCTAACAGCTCTTTAGTTTTTAAGTCTAGCGCCCCTTCAGCATAAGCGTTTGTATCTAGGTTATAAATCCTTTTAATTACTTTATTATCAGCATTTAAAATGCGCTCATTCATTTTAGCACGATAATCATTAAATTCGGAAACAGCACTCATATTTTATATATTAAGACATTCAACAAATATATCTAATCAATGACAATGATTGATGATTTCATTTCGCTCTTCTTCCCAAGATATTGCCTGGGTTGCTCAGGGTCACTAGCAAGAGATGAACAACAGGTTTGCATTCATTGTTTGACCAGCGTTCCAAAAACCAAGAGCCACGAAGAGGAAACTAATTTTGTAGCTCAAAAATTCTATGGAAAGGTAGATTTTCAACATGCGCTGGCATATTATACATTCCAACAGGATGGAATAGTGCAAAAGCTACTACACCAAATAAAATATAGCAACCAGCCACAACTAGCCTTTGAGTTGGGAGAAAGATATGCAATAGAACTTAGTAATAAGTTTGACGCTATACCATTTGACCTTATAATACCTGTGCCACTTCATTTTAAGAAAAGAAAAATTAGAGGCTACAATCAAAGTGAGATGTTTGCCGATGGGCTGGCATCAAGATGGAACATTCCTGTAAAAGGGAAGGTTCTGGAAAGAAAAATATTTACTACTACTCAAACTTCCAAAACCAGAATTGAAAGATGGAAGAATGTTGAGAGCATTTTTACTATTAAAGATGATTCGGTATTAGATCAGCATATTTTGTTGGTCGATGACGTAATAACAACTGGTGCCACAATAGAGGCTTGTGCTAATTCTCTAATAGAAAAAGGGGCAAAAACCTTATCTGTAGCAGCCATAGCAGCCGCTAAATAAAAAACCCCGACCAAAAATAATTGACCGGGGCTTCTTTAAAGTTTCTTTTTTTAGTAGTTAGAACCAGCTCTAATCATTGCACAACGGAAACCGATTGTTGCAGTTGATGAATCCTGATCTAAGTATCTTCTTGTACCTGGTGACATCCAATAAGCAACATCTTTCCAAGAACCACCTTTGTAAACTCTTGCCTCATCAGTAATTAATGAAGTAAAGCCTTCAGGGTTATTTTCAGAATCTGAGTTGTAATACTCTTCACCAGTAAATTCGTTTTTAGTTTCATCCATATAACCGTCTCTTCTGATTGGGTTAAGATCATCAAAATCCTGAAATGACATAGGACGATAAACATCAAGCACCCACTCACTAACATTACCGGCCATATTATAAAGACCAAAGTCATTCGGAGGGAACTCATAAATATAAGATGTGATCAAAGCACCATCATTTAATTTACCTGCTATACCAGCATAGTCACCTCTTCCTCTTTTGAAGTTAGCTAAGAAATAACCCATTTCTTTTCCATAAGGATTTCTTAATGCGTGACCATCCCAAGGATATAGTCTTTGGTGAGTTTGATTTTCATCTAACCACTGAGTACCAATTAGTGCTGTTGCAGCATATTCCCACTCAGCTTCAGAAGGTAATCTGTAGTTAGGAAGTACAATACCTGACTCTAATGGAATTCTACCACCAGAAGTTTCAGGAAGTTCCTCACCAGAATCTTCATATAATTTTTGGTTAACAGCTGTTGTTCTCCAGTCACCATAGTTACTAGCCTGAACCCAGCTAACTCCAACAACAGGGAAATATCTAAACCCAGGATATCTCAAATAATGATCAACATAAGGGTCATTATATGCTAAACGCGCTTCCCATACTGTGGTATCAGGAAGAGCAGCTATGTAAACTTCTCTTGAAGAGTCAGATACATTAAGATAATGTAGGTACTCTAACCAGTGGATATTGGCAATTTCAGTTTCATCCATGTAGAATGAAGCAACTGAAACAGTTCTTTCGATATTATCTCTTCTATTTAGAATATCTTCCTCAAAGGAACCTACGATAGATCTACCACCTTCAATAAAAACAAGATTTGGTCCTTCTGGTTGACCGGCATAAGGCTTTACCTCAAAACCGTTGTTGTCTTCGTCATTATAAGCCAGTCCTGTTGCGGTACTAAGTGCACCTGGGTGAGAACTTGTCGGCCTTCCACCACCTCCACCTAGGAAACAAGAAGTTAACATCATGGAACCACCAACAACCAACAAAGCACTTTTAAATAAGCCTGCAGTTCTTTTCATACTTGTTTAATTATTCAAAAAATTTAAATGCAAACACTAATATAGCGATATATATTAACGTTTGACAAGTTTATTTGGGAGCAAAATAACATTTCTATTTGATAATTTTTACACAAATAATAAAATTTTACTTTCCTACACTAAAAAATCAGTTGTAATAATAACAGATTTTAAGCTAATAACTGAATTTGCTAAGAAATAGTATATTAAGTGATTATTAAATCATTTTCTTGTCAAGGGAATTAACCATTTATAGACTGAGCAAACCACAGGTTATAATTGTGTATTCTTAAAACTCAAAACAGACGTAATTGGTACCAAATATTAACATGAAACAAGAAGAAATAAATAGTACCAAGTTGTATTGGACACTCCAGGTTACTGGCTGGTCCATATTTTATTTTTTCTACGCATTCATAGCTTATTATTTCAGCGACTTTCAGTGGCAGGTTTTGGTTGGATACTTAAACACAGCTGTTTTTGGTTTTTTGCTTTCGCACCTTTATCGAAATTATATAAAGCAAAACCACTGGGAAAGTCAGGGACTTTTTAAGCTTGCTATTCGGCTTTTGGTTGGCTCTTTTGTTATAGCCGTTGTTTGGACGGCCATAGTAGTGCCTATTAATAAATTGTTTTTGCCCCCTTCCGAAGAAGATCAGCAAACACTAATAGTGGCAGTTATTGTTATTTCTAATTTGACCATAGTAATGCTGGGTTGGTCGTTGATGTATTTCTTGTTTAAGTTTTTTATGAACTTCAAACATAGTGAAGTTGAAAAATGGAAACTTGAGGCTGCAGTTAAAGATGCACAACTGTTAGCATTGAAATCGCAGATCAATCCTCACTTTATTTTTAACAGTCTTAACAATATCCGGTCTTTGGTAATTGAAAATCCGGAAAAGGCCAGGGATATGATTACGCATGTTTCTGATTTACTACGTTATTCCGTTCAGTTTAACAATAAGGAAAAGGTGAGGTTGGAGCAGGAACTTGAAGTAGTTCAAAATTATCTCAATCTTGAGTCAATCCAGTTTGAAGACAGGCTCCAATACAAATTGGAGATTAAGCCTGAAACCCTTGATAGGCAAATACCTCCAATGGCCGTGCAGCTTTTGGTAGAAAACGCCATAAAGCATGGAATATCCAACCTGCCAAAGGGTGGAATAATAAACATAAAATCATATTTGGATGATAATGCGCTGGTAGTTGAAGTTATAAATACCGGTCAAATAAATAATATTTCAAAAGGAACAGGCATTGGACTAAAAAATGCGTCTGACAGGTTAAAACTGATTTTTGGTAAACTCTCAGACCTTGAAATAAAGAACCTTAATGAAGAAATGGTTCAGGCAAAATTTAAAATACCATTAGTATGAGAGCATTGGTCATAGATGATTCGCGATTGGCGAGAAATGAATTAAAAAGATTATTAAAAGAATTTGAAACCATTGAGGTAATTGGTGAAGCGGGTGATGCTATTGAAGCCAAGGAGATGATCGAAGAGAAGAAACCTGATTTGATCTTCCTTGATATTCAGATGCCCGGAAAAAATGGCTTCGAACTGCTTGAAGACCTTGAGGAAGTTCCAGAAGTAATTTTTACTACAGCCTATGATGAATATGCAATAAAGGCTTTTGACTACAATGCCTTGGATTACCTTCAAAAGCCAATTCAGAAGGACAGGCTTTTGGGCGCCATTAATAAGGTAGCCGAAAAGAAAGAAAAGGTAAGCGCCAGATCAGAAGATAGAATGACCGAAAACCATCAGGTATTTGTAAAAGATGGTGAAAAGTGCTGGTTTGTTCAGCTTTCAGAAGTTCGACTTTTTGAGGTAGATGGTAATTATACCAAGCTGTATTTTGAAGATAATAAGCCGATGATTCCAAGAACATTAAATTATCTTGAAACCCGTCTTGATCCCCAGACCTTTTTCAGGGCCAACAGGCAACAGATTATAAACTTAAAATGGGTAGAAAGAATAGAGCCTTGGTTTAGTGGAAGTATCAAGATATACATGAAAGGCGGTCATGATGTAGATGTTTCCAGGCGCCAAACTCAGCGCTTTAAGGAGCTTATGAGCTTCTAGATTTTCCCAATCTGGGATTAATCTTTCCCAATCTGGATTTGTTTTCTGCAACTTAACGTGAAATAAGGCCATTTAACCCCTATTTAGGCCTTGGCATAGAATTTATAACATCATAGCTGAAGCAAAATAATTCAGTTATGATATCCATAAGCGATTTTCAAATTTTACCATTCGACAAGAAGTGTGATTTTATCACCGTCTTTGCAGATTACATAGTTTACAGAACCGAGCAGGATAGTAAATACTACTTGTATTATATGAAGGACTACTTTGTTGAAGTATGCTACTCTCCTTCAAAAGGAAAAGTATTAGGTATTCATGCTTTTAAGAATATTGATCTGGCTGATGCCTACCTTGATCAAATAGATATTTCAGACCTTTACCTTTGATTTAACTGGTAGGATCAATTCTAAAATTCTTTTTGCTTCATTGATTGATTCTACCTCCTGCATTGTCAGGATTAATTTTTCTTTATACTCTTTCAAACGGCAGGTCTTTGGGTGCATTTGCACATATTGAAGTATACTTCCAAAAACCTCTGACTTAAAATATGTTTCGTTATCTGATGAAACAAAGTAACCCTTCAATTTTCCAGACTTAATAGTCAGTTTTTCAAAACCAAGTTTTTCGGCCAGCCATCTAAGACGAACTGTTTCAATTAGTTCTTCAACAGAATCTGGCATTGATCCAAAGCGGTCGGTTAATGATTGGACAAAACCTGTTAGCTCCTCTTCCGTCTTCAATCCATCTAGCTGGGAGTATAGGCTTAGTCTTTCAGAAATATTGGCAACATAAGCCTCAGGAATAATCAGTTCCAGATCCGTTTCAATGTTGCATTCCTGAACCAGAACTTTTGATGATTGAGATAGTTCCTTGACAAAAAGATCTTTGAATTCGGTTTCTTTCAATTCCTGAACAGCCTCATCCAAAATTTTGTGATACATTTCAAAGCCAAGGTCGGTAATGAATCCGCTTTGCTCGGACCCCAGCAAATTACCAGCACCTCTGATGTCCAAATCTCTCATGGCTACTTTGAAGCCGTCACCAAGATCAGAGAATTCTTCCAAGGTGCTCAACCTCTTTCTTGAATCTGATGATAAGCCGATGGTAGGTGGTGTTAATAAATAACAAAAGGCCTTTTTATTGCTTCTGCCCACACGGCCGCGCATTTGATGCAGGTCAGAAAGGCCAAAGGTGTGAGCTTGATTGATGACAATTGTGTTGGCATTTGGAATATCAAGGCCTGACTCAATAATATTTGTTGATACCAATACATCATATTCGCCTTCAATGAATTTCATCATTGCCTTTTCAAGTTTAGCCCCGTCCATTTGACCATGGGCAATACCTATTCTGGCATCTGGCACAAGTCTCAAAATAATATTTCCAACTTCTTCAATATCACCTACCCTGTTGTGAACAAAAAAGACTTGTCCGCCTCTTCTCAATTCAAAACTTATGGCATCGCGCACCACCTCTTCATTGAAAGTGTGAATTTCTGTAGTCACCGGCTGGCGGTTTGGTGGTGGTGTTGAAATAATACTTAAATCGCGTGCACCCATGAGGGAAAAATGCAATGTTCTCGGGATTGGGGTGGCGGTTAATGTTAAGGCATCAACATTTACCCGCATTTCCTTTAACTTCTCTTTTACCTTGACACCGAATTTTTGCTCCTCATCAATGATCATGAGTCCAAGGTCTTTGAACTGCACATCTTTACTAACTATTCGATGAGTACCTATTAAGATATCGGTCTTTCCTTCTTTAACCCTTTTAAGGGTTTCTTTTATTGCCTGTGGCGTTTTGAACCTATTGATGTACTCGACCTTAACCGGAAAATTGCCGAGCCTTTCGCTAAAAGTTCGGAAGTGTTGCATGGCCAAAATTGTAGTTGGTACCAGTACAGCTACCTGTTTACTATCAGTTACTGCTTTGAATGCCGCCCTTATCGCTACTTCAGTTTTTCCAAAACCAACATCACCACAAACCAGCCTGTCCATGGGGTGTGCCTGCTCCATGTCTTCTTTTACATCGGCAGTGGCTTTGCCCTGATCAGGCGTGTCGTCATATATAAATGAAGACTCAAGTTCAGCCTGCAAAAAGCTATCCTTTGTAAACGCAAAACCTGGTGCCTGCTTCCTTTTTGCATACAGGTTAATCAGGTCCTTGGCAATATCCAGCACCTGCTTTTTAGCCTTTTTCTTCTTGTTTTCCCACTCAGGAGAACCCAACTTACTAATTGATGGGGGCGCTCCTTCCTTACCGGAATATTTAGAAATTTTATGAAGTGAATGGATACTGACATACAAAAGATCATCATCGCGATAGATCAACCGGATGGCTTCCTGTAGTTTACCATTAATTTCCTGCTTCTCCATCCCGGCAAACTTTCCAATACCGTAATCGATGTGTGTTACAAAATCTCCGGGCTGTAAAGTTTTAAGCTCCTTAAGTGTTAGTGCTTTTGATTTAGAATGTTTGTCTTTGGTTTTATACCGGTGAAACCTTTCAAAAATCTGATGATCAGTATAACAGGCTATATTAAGAATATTGTCAACAAATCCTGCTCGCAGACTGACATTGAAACTCTGGAACTTAACAAGATGGTCAATCTCTTCAAATATATTATGAAGTCTTTCGAGTTGCCGTTGTGAGTCAGAGGTAATAAGTGTGGTAATGCCATGCTCCTGATTTTCACCAACATTTTTCACGAGCAACTCAAAATTCTTGTTGAATGATGGCTGGGGTTGAGATTCGAAATTGAAAGAGGTAGCATCTTTAAAAGTGAAGCGGTTACCAAACTCAATATTTACCAGCTCTTTTATCTGCTTTTTGAAAGACTTTGATGTTTCAAAAAGATCCTCAGGGTTCAGGACTACTTTTGTATTGCCGCTTTCCTTTAATATATCACTGAAACTGCTAGATGCTTTATCGAAGTAGTTATTGATAATGTCATTGGTCTGCTGAAAATCTTTGTACCAGACTTTGGTATTATTTGGTAGAAAATCTAAAAACCCTTGCCTTTCTTCAAGTATCAACCTGGTTTGTATGTTTGGGATAAGGTTGATTTCCTTAATTTGATCTACTGAAAGCTGGGTATTTGGGTCAAAGGTTCTAATGCTTTCTATCTCATTTCCAAAAAGCTCTAAACGATAGGGCAGATCGTGCGCGTAAGAAAAAACATCAACTATACCACCTCTAACAGCAAACTGACCAGCTTCATAAACAAAATCAGTTTTCTCAAAATCATAGGTGTTGAGTAGTTCAGCCAAAAACTCAACATCAATTTGCTCACCAACTTTGGCTGAAAAAGTATTTTTCAACAATGACTTTTTGTTAATCACCTTTTCAGTAAGTGCCTCTGGGTAGGTCACTATTATTTCCCCACTTGATGCTTTGTGGTTAACACGATTTAGAATTTCTGCACGCATCAGCACATTGGCATTTTCTGTTTCCTCAAATTCATACGGTCTTTTGTATGAAGTAGGGAAAAACAGTACTTCCTTTCCTGTCAGTAGGTTTTGGAGATCATAATGAAAATAGGCTGCTTCTTCTTTATCGTGCAGCACTATTAAGTGATTTTGATGGTTAGTTTGATAAATCGCAGCCACGACAATGGCATCCAAACTTCCTGAAATTCCTTTTAATTGGATATAGCTTTCCTCATTCGCTTTGGTTTTCTCAGCGATGGTCTGAATGATACTGTCAGACTTGTAAAGTTTTAAAAGGTCTTTTGCTTCCATTATTTAAATATGGAGTCCATATAAACAATTATTGAGTATTTGTAGTGACCACCTGATAATTGGGTGCCAAACTTCAAAACTGAGTAATTCTCAATTACAGTTTATGCAATGGGCTGCAAAGGTAGAAAAATGACCTAAAGAATTGAGATTGGGGAAAAATAAAAGGAGGTGTCTCAAAAGTTAAGCGTCATTGCGAAAACAGTGAAGTAATCTTTTGTAAGGAGGCACAGACCACAATGAGATTGCTTCGATTCCTCGCAAAGACGAGATTTTAATACTTTTGAGTTCGTATGATTGAAAAATAAACTTCGGGTTGGTTTTCACAAATAGATTTATCTATTAAGGAGTGATAAACCAAACACCGAAGCTTATGAATAGAGTTAAGTTACAAAGAAGTTTTGAGGGAGAGGATATCT
>NZ_JAVJQL010000024.1:0-168740 GCF_040218215.1 Fulvivirga sp. | reverse complement strand
TCCCATTCCGAACAGAGAAGTTAAGCCCATCAGCGCCGATGGTACTGCAATAACATGTGGGAGAGTAGGTCGTTGCCAGCTTTTATAATCTAAAACCCTTTTCAGTATCACTGGAAAGGGTTTTTTGTTTTAAACTCTTTTGAGAAATAGGCTACTGATTTTGCGATAATACTTCCTTATTCTGTTTATTTGTGTAAAGTCAAAACAATTGAAGAAAACCGCAATATTTTTAACTTTCTTATTGGTAATAGTATTCCTTTCTTACTTATTCTATGATAAGTATCTGAAAATGGATGAAGTAGCAATTCAGGAATATGTGACGGATGACGCTGCATTAATAATTGAAAGCAATTCATTCCTTGCCTCGCTAGACAAGTATAAAAAAAATAATCAAGAGATACTTGAGTTGCTAAACTCACCTGAATACAAGCGGATACTATCAGTTTTGGATACCTCTAAAGTCAAATGGGATGAGGTTTTAAAGGGAGCAGTGCTCATATCTTTACATGTTTCAGGTAACAATTCATTTGATAATACTTATTACATTGATCTTACAAAGAATAACCGTGATAAGGTTTTTTTAACTATAACTGACCAGTTTAGGGCTAATTCATCTTTATCAACCAGAGTCTACTTGGGTAGAGAGATTCATGAATTGGGAAAAGCTAAGGAAAAAATTACCTATTATCTGGATAATAATATTTTGGTCTTTAGTTTGAAGCCATATCTTGTTGAGGATGTCGTAAGAGCCATGGAAGAAGAAGGCAATAGTTTTTTCGAAAAGCACTCTGATCTTATAAACTTACCTAATCTATCTAATGATGATGGTAATCTTTATATCAATAGCGATAAGCTAAATGACTTAGTGGGTGTTTTTGGCACAGATAAATCAGATAAATCAGAGTTCATCAAGAACTTAGCTGCGAATGCCTTTTTGGATGTTACTTTTTCAGATAAAAGTATATTTCTAAATGGGTTTACTCTTTCGTCCAAGGGCGAATTTTTGAGCACTTTCGAAAACCAAATTCCAGTGCCTGATAATTTTGATTATTTTATCCCTTCTGAGGCAAGTATAGTCAGTAAGTTTCTTACCAGTGATCCGATCGAATGGCATAGCAATCTTGTTGATTTTTGGAAAGCAGACTATGAGAAGTTTGTCTTGAAAAGAACTGACTTTGTCAAATCGTATGGTTTGGAAGTTGATAAAATTTACTCTTGGATTAAGGATGGTGTATGTCTTGCCAGTTTTGATAATGACCCTCTTGCTAAGAAGATACTTTATATTTCTACAATTGACATCAATGAAGCTTTGAATCAGTTGAATGAGTTTTCTGAGAGGGAGTCTATTGCTCTTGGAGATTCGGTTTATGCAGAAGAATATGGAGATTATGAGATTAGGGAAATAAAGGTCAAAGAGTTTCCTATGATGATTTTTGGGCCTCAATTTGAAGGTTTTGGCACTACTTACTACATGGCTTTGGATGATAAAATTGTAATTAGCAATACAATAACATCGCTCAAAGATTTGTTGTATGATATTGAAAATGAAAACACTTTAGGACGATCAGTTGGATATAATGAGTTTAAGGAGTCTGGCCTCGAGGAGTCCAATGTAAGTTACTATTTTAATCTGCCTCGAATTTTGTCAACTATACAAAGTGGACTAAAAGAAAATTGGGTTGAATATGTTGAAAAAAATAGACCTAAACTAAAAGCGTTAAAACGCAGCTCAATTCAGTTTAGTAGAGTTGATCAAAATTACTACACTAGTATGGCTCTTCAATGGGAGGATAATACTATTGAAATAGAGAATTCATTATTTAAAACCACACAACAATTAGCTTTCATCAACCCAATAATTACCAAGCCATTTGTAGTAAGGAATCATAACAATAACCTTTTGGAAGTGCTTCAGCAAGATTCGCTTTCCAACTTAAATCTCATTTCTTCTGAGGGTAAAAAGTTATGGTCTATTCCTATTTCGGAAAGAATAGTTTCTGAAATCTATCAAATAGATTATTATAAAAACAAGAAGCTACAATACCTTTTTGCAACAAGTAATAAGATTTACATGATAGATAGGCTCGGAAATACTGTTGAGCAGTACCCTAAAGCATTTGACTTTGGCATTCAAGACTTGACACTTGTGGATTATGACAATTCGAAAAATTACAGATTCATGTTAAATGATGATAGAGGTAATATTTATCTCACCAATAAAGAAGGTAAGTTGCTGGAAGGCTGGAATCCTTTGGCAGGTGAAGGGAAATTATCTCAAAAGCCTTTTCATATTAGAGTGCGAGGCAGAGATTATATGATAGCTTTATTTCAAAATGGAGATTTGTCTATTTACACCAGACGAGGTGAATTAAATAAAGGGTTTCCTGTCAAGCTTGACGGAAGATTTGAATCACAGGTTTTTGTAGAGATGGGAACCGATGATTCTAATACCAAAATTCACACTGTTTCCCGAGAAGGGAGATTGTTTATTGTCAATTTGAAAGGACAAATATTAAGCACAGAAGAACTTTATAAACAAACAAAAGAGGCTAGATTTCAAATTGTGCCTGACGCTCTAGGTAAAAACTATATTTTAGCCAGACAAGAAAAGAATAGATTAGTTATATTGAATAGTAATAGAACAGAACTCCTATCAAAGGATTACCTTGACTCAAATGAATTAAGTATTCAGTACTATCATTTTAATATTGACAATCAAATTTTTGCAGTAACAGATAAGGTGCAAGGCTTTACATATTTATATAGAAATGATGGCTCTTTGCTTGGGTCAAGCCCTATAGATAGTGACAAAGAGGTTGGGATTTTGTATTCTGAAGCAAATAACACTTACACTATTTATACTATTTCAGGAGACACTTTCAGACAATTAGTTTTTTAAGATATGCGTTCAATTTTAACAGTATTTATTCTTTTAGCTACAGTTAGCTTAAACTATGGACAGAATCAGACAGATACACTCGAATATAATCTATCGTCACCTTATGAGACTGTTTTAACTCACCTAAAATATCTACAGACGGATAATTATTACCCGTCAATTTCGAGTAAAGCGTTAAACCCTGCAGATCAGAATAATGAGAGGTTAAGTAAGTTGGCTGTTAAGCTAAAGCAAATATTTGATGGTAATGGCATTTATATTGAACTAGAGGATATACCTAGAGAAGCGAATTTTCTGGATTCAGTTAGTAATAAGAGAAGATATATAATCAGTGCAAAACTACCAGATATTTATGTTGAGAAAGTTGGTAACCGATGGCTTTATAGTACTAAAACAGTTAATAAAATAGAAAGCCTTCATCAGGAGGTATACCCTTTTGGTACAGACAAACTTTTGGATTTGTTGCCTCCAAGCAAGGGAGGTTTCAAGATTTTTGGTTTATGGGGCTGGCAGTTGCTTGGCATCCTGATTTTGGTGATTGTTTGCGTAATACTGCATAAAATATTTACTCTGATATTTGAGAGGCTTATTCTTCAGGCTTTGATGAGAATGGGCTATAGAAAACTGGCACATGAGGTGGTTATTCCTGTGGCCAAGCCTATCAGCTTTCTCGTTATATTTCCATTATTGATCCTTTTTGTTCCGGTATTGCAATTGCCAATTGGCATGAGTAAGTATGTCATAATTGCACTCCAAGCAATATGGCCAGTATTTGCAATAGTATTCTTTTATAGATTGGTTGATATTTTTTCTATTTATCTCTCTAAGCTTGCTGAGAAGACAGAAAGCACTCTAGATGATCAATTGGTGCCACTGCTAAGGAAAGTGCTTAAAACCTTTGTTGTAATAGTTGGTGGGCTGTTCATTTTGGATAACCTGGAGTTTGACATCACTGGTTTGATTGCAGGTATATCAATAGGAGGTCTGGCCTTTGCCTTGGCAGCTCAGGATACCATTAAAAACTTCTTTGGCTCGTTAATGATATTCATAGACAGACCATTTCAAGTGGGTGATTGGATAACTTCTGGTGATGTAGATGGTACCATAGAGGAAGTTGGTTTCAGATCTACTAGAATTAGAACATTCAGAAATTCTGTTATGTATATTCCGAATGGTGTCATTACCAATCAGATGATTGATAATCATGGCTTGCGTAAGTACCGCAGATTTATGACCAAAATAGCCATGACCTATGATACGCCTCCGCATTTGATTGATGTGTTTGTAGAAGGTCTGAAAAAGATCGTAGATAATCACCCGAAAACAAGAAAGGACTATTACGAAATACACTTTAACGACATGGGAGCATCTTCTCTTGATGTGTTATTTTATATTTTCTTTGATGTACCATCATGGACAGAAGAACTTCGGTCA
This sequence comes from Fulvivirga sp., assembly GCF_040218215.1. Lineage (NCBI taxonomy): Bacteria > Pseudomonadati > Bacteroidota > Cytophagia > Cytophagales > Fulvivirgaceae > Fulvivirga > Fulvivirga sp. Next base: position 164,407 of record NZ_JAVJQL010000024.1, on the reverse strand, counting down.
AGGCATGAGGTGCTTCTTGAGATTGTGAAACTTGCAGATGAACTAGGTGTTAATTTCGCATTCCCAACTCAAACTTTACATGTAGAATCTTTTCCTGAAAAGAAATCAAACTCTCCTGAGTATACAGAAAACAGTCCCGAGCTTAAGAAGAAGCTAGAAAGTTTTCTTAAGAAGTAGGAGAAAGTTTATTGAGTAATTCTTCAATTACAGTGTAGATGCGGTCAAGTTCCTCATTCTTAATAATATATGGAGGAATGATATAAATAAGATTACCCAAGGGCCTTAAAAGGATGTCTTTTTCCAAAAAGAAAGGATAAAGCATGTTTCGCATTTCACTGAAGTATGAGGAGTCCTTATCTGTCTCAAATTCAATAGCGATCACAGTGCCTTTTGCTCTAACATCCTTTACTATCTGTTGACCTTTAATTCTTGATAGAAAGCCAAGATGCTTTTCAGAGATTCTTTCAATGTTTTCCCGACATTCTGGAGTCATGAGCAATTCATAACTGGCAACCCCTGCGGCACAGGCCATAGGGTTAGCGGTGTAAGAATGCCCGTGCAAGAATGTTTTTTTAAGGTCATCGGAATCAAAAGCATCAATAATATCAGATGTACAAGAAGTGGCCCCTAAAGCCAAAGCACCACCTGTGAGACCTTTTGAGAGACACATAATATCAGGCTTATTTTCTAAATAATCGGAGGCAAATAATTTACCCGTTCTTCCAAATCCAGTCATTACTTCATCAGCAATACAAATGATATTATGCTCTTTCGCTATTGAAAGTAATTCATCAAGGGTCTCTGCACTATACATGCGCATTCCTGATGCTCCTTGAATCAGTGGCTCAAATATAAAAGCTGCTATTTCTCCTGATTCAGCCAGAGCTTGAAATGTTTCAATCACTGCTTTATCATTTTCTCCATTTGGAAAGTCTATAAAATCGACTTCAAACAAATGTTCAACAAAGGGCTTTGTGAAATCACTTCTTTCCCCAACCGACATCGATCCAAAAGTATCGCCATGATAAGCGCCATCAATGGCCATGATCCTTTTCTTTTCCACGTCCTTATTGAACCAGTATTGAAATGCCATTTTTATGGCTACTTCTACAGCGGTGCTGCCGTTATCGGAAAAAAAGATTTTTGACTGGTTTGAAGGAAGAATTTTCAATAGAGATTCTGCGAGTTTTATAGCCGGTTCATGCGTAAACCCAGCGAATATCACATGCTCAAGATTTGAAGCCTGACTTGCAATAGCCTTGGCAATATGTGGGTTTCCATGACCATGAAGGTTAACCCACCAGGAGGAAACAGCATCAATAATTTTTCTGCCATCATCAGTATGTAGATACACACCTTCTGCCTTCGTAATCATTAATGGGTCTGCTACACCTTTTAAAGGAGTAAAAGGGTGCCATATTGTGCTTTTATCTCTCTCAATCCAATTCATTCCAGCTTTTCCTTAATTCTCGACTTAGGTTGTCAATGGTGTGATAATTTACTTTATCTAATTGAGGTACCTTATAAATGCAGGCCAATTTGGTATAATCTAATATTACATCTTCAGTAGCCTTATTTGCCGGGCCATTAAATATTATACCTTTAATGTTATATCCGCGGCTTTTGATTAGGTCAACGGTTAGTAGTGTATGGTTAATACTACCCAGATAGTTGTTTGAAATCAAGACAATTTCGGCATTAAAATGAGGTGCCAGCTCGATCATCATTTCTTGATTGCTCAACGGGACCATACAACCGCCAGCTCCTTCAATAATTAGATTGTTATTGGTTACAGGCAGCTTAATATCCTTGATTTTCAATTCCTTGTTTTCAATTGCAGCAGCGGCATGTGGTGAAGCAGGCGTTTCTAATGTGATATGCTCAGGATGAATGTACACTTCACCGTTTGTGAACTCCCTCACGGTCTCAGAATCAGTGGGGAACCCTGCTTGAATAGGCTTCCAGTAATCGGCTTTTAAGGCTTTGGCTAGTGCAGCTGAAATAAGTGTTTTGCCACTGTCTGTACCTATGGCTGTTATAAAGTAATTCATCAATAGGTTGCTAAGGTATCAACCAATAAAGAAATTTCATCAGTCGAATTGTAGGAATGCAAACAGATTCTTAATCTTTCTTCACCTTCTTTTACCGTAGGGGCTAGAATTGGCCTAACGTCAAAACCTTGTGAAAGTAAGTGTTCACTTAATGACCTGGCATAATCATTACTTGGTGTTATTATTGTTTGGATAGGATGATTGCTGGTCGTTCTTGAAAACTTACCCTTTAATTTCTTTTCAAACTCAATCAGATAATGACTCACGTTTTTAAAAATCGCATTTTGTATTTGGACGTTATCCGCAATATGCTTCATAGCGTAATGTATAGAAATACAGCTATGTGCTGGTAATGCTGTTGTGTAAATAAAGGGCCTTGCAAAATTAACAAGATAGTTCATGAGTTCTTTTGACCCTGCTACGGCAGCTCCATGAACCCCAGGGGCTTTTCCAAAAGTATAAATTCGACAAAAAATGTCATTCTCAAGTTTGTATTGCTCAGACAGACCACCACCATTTGTACCATACAGTCCTGTTGCATGAGCTTCATCAACTATGAGATAGGCCTTGTGCTTTGAAGATAACTTTACTAGTTCTTTCAAGTTGGCTTCGTCTCCGTCCATTGAATAGATGGATTCTATAACGATGTACTTATCTCCAGTTTCAACCTTGCTTAACCTTTTCTCCAGATCGATCAAGTCATTATGTTTAAACGATGCTTTAGAAGCCAAACCCAACCGTATCCCGTCCTTAATACTGGCGTGAGATAGCTCATCATAGAAAATAGTATCACCGCGTTGAGGTACTGAAGATAAGACAGCCAGGTTAGCATCATACCCGGAATTAAATAAAAGAGTGCCTTTCGATTTAAACTGTTTAGCTAAAAACTTCTCTGTTTCTTCGAACAACTTATTGTTTCCTGTCAGTAGACGAGAGCCTCCAGAACCATTTCGCTCATTTTGTGTCTTTAAATGAATTTCATTTGCTAATTCAGAGTTTCTAGCTAAACCAAGATAATCGTTAGAAGAAAAATCAATTAGGTTATTAACGAGCTTAAGAGATCTTAAACTATTGTTTTCTTTTCTTCTTTTTAGCTGATCTAGGTGCCTTTTTGGCAATGTCATATACAATTATATTGTAGTTTTGAGCTCTAAATTAGTTAAAATAAATCCACAGTTAATGAGGATAATTGTTTTGTGTCTTTTAACGGGCTTGTTGGTTGTAAGGGCTAGGGCACAAGTTACTACACGATCTCATTCTATAGACCAGGAGTTCTCCATACGATACGAGAATGATATTGTTTTTTTTACTGATCAATACTATACATCAGGGACTGATATCAATTATGCCTTATTGCTAAAAAGAGGAAGTTACTTTGATAAGGTTTTTAGTGTCAAATCACTTGATAGTGCCAAGGTGATTGTCAGATTCAATTATGGACATAAAATTTTTACACCTAGTAAAATAAAAGAGGCTGATGTAGCAAAAAGGGACAGGCCTTATGCAGGGTGGCAGGCACTGTCGGCAACAGTTACAAACTTCCCTAGAGAAAGCGCAGCAAATAGATATTCTTTAGAACTTGGAGTAGTTGGAGAGAAATCGGGCATGGGCAACTTTCAACAATGGTATCATAGAGAGAATGGCATTACTACACCCTTAGGCTGGGAATATGAGATAGCAAATGAAGTTGTATTGAACTTGGGATATAATAGAAAGCAAAACCTGGTTAGAAGAAGAATTTTAGATGTCAATGGCGAGTTTGATGCGCAGTTAGGCAATGGTATTAGTTACGCTGGAATAGGCGCACTTGCACGAATTGGCAGGTTTAATAATTTAATTAATACGGCATATACCGACAGCAGACTTTCGAATGACATTCCTGCAGTTGGAAACAGCGATAAAGAAGAAGTGGAAAGTTTTATGTTTTTTGGGTTAAAGGGAGATTATGTACTCAATAACATCTTTATAGAAGGAAGCATATTTAACAATGAAAGCCCTCATGTTGAAGAGTTGGAGCATGGTTTGATAACAATGCAATACGGCTATATGTATTCAAACTACTACACCACTGCTGCTATAACATTATATAGATTAAGCCCTGAAATTGTTGGGGCTAAAAAACAGCACTATGTCAGACTTGCTTTATATTTAAGATTCTAGCTTACTTTTTAGCTCTCATTTTTTCTAACATGTCCCACATTTCTGGAGTTACTGCTTCCAGACCATTGAATTCACCTGCCCCGTGAACCCATTCACCACCGTCAATGGTCACAACTTCACCATTAACATACGCTGAATAATCTGACATCAGGTAAGCGGCAAGATTTGCGAGTTCCTGATGTTCACCAAACCGCTTCAAAGGAATTCTTTTTAACGGATCTATTTGTTCAGCCACCTCACCGGGGAAAAGTCTTTTCCACGCACCCTCAGTAGGGAACGGGCCAGGAGCAATAGCATTGCTTCTGATATTGTATTTGGCCCATTCTGAAGCCAAAGATCTTGTCATTGATAATATTCCAGCTTTTGCACATGCAGATGGAACTACATAGCCTGATCCTGTCCATGCATATGTTGTGACAATGTTTAGGAACGTGCCTGCCTGCTTCTTGTTGATCCAGTTTTTGCCAGCGGCCAAAGTAAAATTGTAAGTCCCTCTAAGAACAATATCAATAACAATATCAAATGCCCTATGAGATAAACGTTCTGTAGGACTTATGAAATTGCCCGCTGCGTTGTTCAATACTCCGCTAATGGAACCAAACTTGGCTTCAGCTTCGGCAATCACATTTTCTATCTGATCATATTTTCTGATATCACAAGACACAGGTAGCACTTTACCTCCAGTTTCTGCTTCCAGCTCAGCGGCAGCTTTTTCAAGCACTTCCATTTTACGACTTGCTATAACAAGGTTAGCACCTAGTTCAAGAAAATATTTACCCATTGACCTACCTAAACCGGTACCTCCCCCGGTTACAATTATAGTTTCCCCTTTTAGCGCATCATCTTTAAGCATTCCTGACATGATCATTAGTGTTTAGTGAATAATTAAAGATATTCAAAGTTTGGTAAGGGATATGGCCCAATGCGTTTTTTATTTGACCGATCAATTAGTGATATTCGTAGAAACATAATTTTTAGATATGAACAGAATCATTTTTTTGTTTTGTGGACTAATCATTTTTTCAGCTTCATGTGTAACGCAGAAAAAATATGATGATCTATTGTCCGATAAGATCAATTTGGAGACAGACTTGGCGAATAGTCGCGATAGTTTGGCAACAGCATTGAGTACCATAGAAAGGCTTAATGGTGAAATTGCAAAGTTAAAAGCGGATACGGCTTCATTAGGTAAAAAACTAAGGGCTACAGTCTCAGACCTTAAAAATTTAAGTGCTGATAAAAGCCAATTACAAACTAAATATGACAACCTGCTAAGTAACAGTGGTAAAATGACGCAGGATTTAGCCGCCCAGCAAGAGCGATTATTGGCCTTGAAAGAAAGCTTAGAGCAAACTAAGAGGGAAAATGAAAAATTAAGTGCTGACCTTGCTGTAAGAGAAGAGAAAGTCAGGGAGTTGGAGGAAATACTTGCCAACAAGGATAAGGCAGTACAGGCACTTAAAGATAAGATCACTCAGGCTTTATTAAATTTCAAAGAGAGTGACTTAACGGTATCTGTTAAAAACGGAAAAGTTTATGTGTCGCTTGCGGAGCAATTGTTATTTAATTCCGGGAGCACGTCTGTTGACCCGAAAGGGGTTTCTGCCTTACAGCAATTGGCAAAAGCAATTAAAGATCAAACAGATTTAAATATAATGGTTGAGGGACATACAGATAATGTGCCTATAGGAAGAACCTCTCAGTACATGAATGACAATTGGGATCTGTCCGTGTTAAGAGCAACTTCTATCATTAGAATTCTTACCAAGGCTGGGCTGTCTGCTGAACAGGTTACTGCCGCAGGTAGGGGCGAGTTTGTGCCCGTAGATGATAATGAAACGAAAGAGGGTAGACAAAAGAACAGAAGAACTGAAATTATTATTACCCCTGATCTTGACGAGTTATTTAGAATCTTAGACGGTAATTAAAGTAAAAAGCCCATCCGCTAGCAAGCGGATGGGCTTTTTTGTTACTTCCCTCATCTGGAAGAGGAAGTCCTGCTACTCACATATTTGGTTCTACTAGGTCTTATATCTTCTTTTCTTTCTCTTTGACCACGAGTGGAATTGCTTCTTCTACTTTCGTCATGGTACCTATCCCTTCTGGAGTAAGAGTCACTCTGGTCACTCCACTGGCTTTTATTGTATTTATCATGATTTTTGCCATTCTTATTATGACCATAAGCATATCCTTTTCCGTGATGACCTGGTCCGTTATAATAATGCTTATTCTTTACATAAGTAACATGATTGTGTCCATGGTGGTGATGTGAAGTACAAACATTTCTATAAGTTGTATAGTAATTGTTGTGGTACCCACAGCTATGACTACAAACGTGATTATATAAAGGGTAATCCTGATACACAGTTCTTCTACTTATGAAACCATCATTTCTAACAGTTACCTGAATGAACACATCACCTCGTTGTAATACAACATCAAAATAATCCACCCCAACTCTTGCTACCCTCGAAGCATGTACCATATCATATCCATAATAGTCATGGCTGATTATCGTCTGAACCCTATTAGGAATTCCCCACCCTAATTCAAATCCGAAAGAGGTAGTAAAATGCTGAGCATTAACACCAAGTGAAACCCCAGCAACTAATCCGATCAATAGTAAAATCTTTTTCATGGCTCTACATTTTTGTTTCTGTAGAGGTAATATCCAATGATAGTGCCAAAAAGTTAAATTGATATTTAACTATCTATTAATCAGCTCATTAATGACTTGTTTTTAAGGCCTTTAAAATTGTAATTTTTTGATTGATGTTAAGCCTTATAAAGTAAATGCCATCGGCCTGATTTGAAATATCGACATTATATACCGCATTTTTATTTGATATAGATACTGGCTTCATCAAATTTCCAACCAAATCAAATACCTGAACATGGGCATTTTCTGATGCATTTATTTGAAATACTCCGGTGGACGGGTTAGGGTATAAAAATATTCCAGTGTCAATGTTATCAAAAGTATTAAGCACTAAGCTCGATTCATCGGCTTCATTTGAATAGGCTGATTCACCACCTGTATTGTAAGCCTTGATTCTATAAAAATAAATATCAGGTTCTCCGAGGGTTAAATCCTGGTAGGATGAAACATCAGCAATCAAAGAATCAAGTAATTGATAGTTGGAATTATCTCCAAGAGATCTTTCTAAAACAAACCCATCTTCATTAGCGGCATTATCAAGCCATGTTAAGTTAATTTGTTCAAGGGAGATTAATTCCAACGTCAAATCACTTGGAGCGTCCGGGGGAGTTGGAAGGGTTTCAACCATTAGGATTTCAGAGTAATTGGATTCTTTACCGTCTAATAAGGTTTTAACTCTGTACTTATAAACAGTAGCAGGTTCTACGTCATTGTCAGTATATATAGTTTCGCTAGCATTAACTGAACCAAGAAATTCAAAAGAACCAGTTTCAGAGGCTCTTTCAACAGTAAAGCTGTCTTTAGATGCGTTGTTATCTTGCCAAACCAGGGAAACCGAAGAAGCTGTCACTTCGGTGGCTTCTAAGCCTGATGGAGTTAGAGGGATACTAATGACAGAAACAATATTAGAATAATTTGAAGTGTCGTTGTTTACAATAGCCGCCACACGATAATAGTAATTGTTATCTAACGATGCAGTTAAATCAGAGTATTCCGTTATATCTGCACTAACTTTTCCGACCTCTTCAAATGATGTGCTGTTTCCAATCGATCGTTGAATACTAAACTCTTGCTCATTATCTGAGTTGTCTGTCCAGGCAAGGTCAATATTAGCATCATTAACAATAACGGCACTCAGGTTACTTGGAGGATTTGGCTTTTGACCAGAATTCTCACCACAAATTTCCAACGACCAACTTTGCAACGATCCTCCGTCATCAGGTACCTGATCTGTGACATTGAGTTTCCAAATACCATTCATTTCTTCCCCATTAAAAACATCCAGATTTTCCAATGCCTGATATGTGTTGCCTGTTGTTGGAGGGCAGTTTATTGTTGATATATCTGAGTCTTGATCAAAATTTAAATTGAAGTCATCATTACTTCCACAAATTCCGCTAAAGAGTACAACCTCGGTGCCTTTTGGTGAGATTAATTTTACTTCTAAATCTTCAATGTAAGTATGGGTTCCAACCAAATTTAAAATATTAACATCACCAATTTTACCGCTAGCGCTAATCTCAATTTCTGAAATTACTGTATTCGGTGCGCCAGAACTGATGCTCTTTGGAATATCTGAACTCGCAGTAGTGTTACAGGAAACTGTAGTAAAGTTGCTGGTGGTAAAGTCTGTGGATTCACAGCTATTAGTACCCTTTACCCTCCAGAAGTATGTTGTGCTGTTTTTCAGAAGTTGAGGTTGGAAATTCCCTTCAGAAATATTGGTTTTAGATTCAATTATATTAGAAAAACCATTATCCAAAGCAATATCCAATTGATAGGTGTTATTATTAAGCTCATTCCAAATTAATAATGGACTTAAGCCCACATCCTGTTGATTTGAAATGGGGTTTAATACTTCAATATTTTCAAGTACTCCGTCAAAAACCACTATCGAGAGGTATTCAATCCTCATGTTTGTTCCATCATTGGCTGTAATAGTCAATTGATACTGACCGTTTGCCGTTTGGCTGGGATCGGAAATTGTTAAAGTCGTGGAATTCCCAGGAACTACCGGATTGGTACTGAAATCGGCAGTGAGACCATCTTCTAAGCCTGAAACAGAGAGTGTTACTTCTTGAGAATAGCCAAGTATACTCCCTACTTCTATAGATGTATTATTACTTGTTGGGCTGCAGATTTCCAACGAAGCAGTTTGGATTTCAAGAAAATAATCTGGTACTACTGGCGCTTCAATATTTATATTCGAGTCGTTAATGTCAAAGAAAATGTTATCAGTTGCTTCAATTTTAATTCTGACAGTTGATGAAACAATGTCTGGAATCAGTACATTTTCAACACCATCATTCGGAGTGTTTGATTTTAAGGTGTAGGCAAACGTTGATCCTCCGTCATCCGAAAGCAAGATGTTTACATTTTGACAATTTACGGGTGCAGTATTAGTGTTCGCTACGTCCCATAATATTTCAACATTTGATTGTGCCGTTAACGTTGTGTTTGTATTGAAAGTATTTATCACAAAGGGACCAGCTTCTTCAGTAACATCAAAGGTTATCTGGTCATAGTTTACCCCGCCACCTTCAGCTTTATTATCCCTGGCTGTCAATCGGAAAGTTAATGTTCTGGAATATGAAGGCAATAATTCTCCTAGTGTTTGTGTATTATTCAAAATATCGGATAACTGTGGAAATATTCTTGTTGGCTCTGATTGCGGAACAAATGATCTGAATATAGGGGCATCTTCTAAAGGACTATCAGGGCTTCCTTCCGGGCCTAAGTCAAATTGCTCCCAGTTATACGTTAGGGCATCTCCATCAGCATCAGAGCCATTTCCAGTTAAACTAAATGGCGTGCTAATAGGAATGGTAAAACCAGATTCCCCAGCATTCACAGTTGGAGGAGTGTTGCCTGTAGATGTTATGAAAGCACAAGTATTGCCAGGTCCATTCACACTATAATTTAAAATTTCATCATAGCTGATGGTGTGAAAGTAAGGGTCACTGTTGTTTTGTAGATTTTCTGGTGAACAAATTCCAGCATAGGCAAGAATAGTCGATCCGCTGCCCGGTTCGTATGCTGTAGAATTATTCCTATTACCGTCACAAGCCCCAACTATACTATTGAAAGTGTGATTAGCACTAAACTGATGCCCAATTTCATGGGCAACATAATCTACATCATAAGGGTCTCCTATGGGGTCTGATGTGCCAGTAATTCCATTAGCCTTAAAACCAGTTTGGCAAGGGCCTGGGCCAGCTAATCCACCGCCACCAGTAGAAAAACCATGCCCGATATCATAGTTTGCATCACCTATAATTAAATCAATATTTTCCTGAGTCTCCTCAATATAAACGCCTCCATCGTCATTGGTGTAAGGGTCGGTGTCTGGATCGGTATAAATTAAAAGATCTGTATTTTCTACAAGAGCAAAACTTATGGACACTTCCTTTTCATATATGCCATTGACTCTATTGATAGTTGTTATAATCGCAGCCAAGGCTGATGAAACTGTTCCACCGTGAAATGCTGTATATTCTCCAGTTGCAGTAATTGCCAACCTGTAGGTTCTTAATTCAGTTCCATTTGCCCTTGACTTATAAGTCTGTTTAGCAGATAGGTTAACCCTTGAGCCTTTGGAGCTATTTTTATTTAATAATTGGTCGTCCGTAATACCAACTTTGCTGTATGCTTCAAAGTCTTGTTTGTAGTAAACTTGATGTGTTGTGTTGTTTTCCTTACTTACCGGATCAATAAAAACGGTTCCTTCCTCCGTAAACAACATACCATGAAAACCATAAGGAGTGAGGTCAACTTTGCCATGAATTTTTCCATCTGAGCTAACGGCTTCAAATGTTTGAATGTCAGGGTACTTAGTGGCTAGGGAAGGAGGTAAAAGGTTATTAGGGCTAAGGATAAATTGCTTAAACTGCCCATTGGCAAGAGGCAGTGTTACTGTTTTCGGAGATGACTTAGAGGCTCCCTTTAATTTATTATGAAGCGTTTCTTTTTTTAACCCATAATTTAGACCCTTGGTGATTGGAATGCGGGACCTTAAATTAGTGTTGGATTTTATTGGTGACCATAATTCGTCACTTTGACCATAAGCAAGGTGAGCAACAAAGATTGAAGCTATTATAAAAGTTACTATTCTCATGGGTTATTATTTTGCTCAAAAAAAGGATTCTTTGAATTTGTGTTGGTATCACCTTTTAGGTAACATACATATTCAGGGCTATTCCTCTCTACTGGATTAATAAAATAGGTATTTGATTCTATGCTAATCATCGCATAAAAGCCAGATGGATTAATATCAATTCTTCCTGATGACACCTTTTCAGAATTTAAAACCACATAAGAACGTATCTCTGGAAATTTCTCTGCCAATGCTGGCGACATAGTTGATGAGGTTTTGACATTTACAGTCAGTATTTCGCCATAAGGAGTAGGTATTTCTAAGGCATTATTACTTTCAACGGCCAATTTAAGCTTATCAATATCCAGGCTATAAGCTTTGAACTTGGCAGGAAGGTCATTCTCATTGGCAGATACTTCTGAAATCTCAGTCCAGTAAACTTGGGTAGAAAAAGAATTGGTGCCTTTACAACTCACTAAAAAGAGGAATAAAGGCACCAATAAGAATATTTTTAAAAATTTACACATCACGAATTTATCTCTAAAATTCGTCAAGTGTAACCATATTTATTCAATTATAACAGCATCAACATCTTTTTGCTTCACCATTTTGTTGAATGCCGGAATCTCCGTTTCAAAAATCACTTTCAATTTGTTGAGTTCCTTGTCAATCTCAGCGGTGATTTCCTTTTTAAATGCAACTGCCTGATCAGTAGGCTTGTAATCGCCCATCGCTTGCAGGGAATTTAAATGACCAAGCTTGTTGTTCAACCTGATTGGGAAGTTGAGTGGATCCTGGCCGCTTCTGTTTTTGGTCTGATATAGGGCTTCTTCAATCACTTTCATAGACTTAAGAATCTCCTCAGATTTTGCCTTGATGTCCTTGAATTCATCACCGTCCATTTTAGAAGTCACCAGCTTAATTTGCTCTCTGGCTGTTCTAATTTTCTTAATTGAAAGGTTGGTTTCAGAAAGCTTTTCGATTACCTCGTTAAGGAAATCGAACTGTGCCTTAAGGTCAGCTACAGAAGAAGATGATCTTGGATCTTTAAGAATTGCGAAAGGTTGCTCCTGGGCTTTTCCATTCACCTCCAATTTAACTTTGTAATTTCCCGGAACCGCCTTTGGGCCATTCAGTGAAGCCCACCAAAGTATCATTCCATCAAAACCTTCAGCTCCTGTATATCTCATATCCCAAACAAAGCGGTTCATTCCAGATTTGAAATCCAGCTTCCCTTCTTTACTCTCTTTATCAGGGAAGTTGCTAAACGTTCTTATAGACTTACCACCTTCTTCCATAAAGGTCATTCTAACAGTATCAACATTAGCAGTGTCTTTCAGATAGAAGTGCACCATTACACCTCCAGGATGATTCTCACCTTCGGTTTTAGGGTTGCTATAATTACCACCACTCATTCTATAGCTATCCATTGGCTTGAACAAGAAGCTGTTTGAAGATTTCATCTGATCACTTAATTGGTGAAGTGGTGTCAAATCATCGATTAGCCAGAAGCTTCTTCCTTGGGTTGCAGCTATCAGGTTATCATTTTTTATGGTCAAATCTGTAATAGGCACCGTTGGCAAATTAAGTTGAAATGGCTTCCAGCTTGCTCCGTCATCAAAAGAAATGTACATGCCGTTTTCCGTACCTGCATACAGAAGCCCTTTTCTTTTTAGATCAGCCCTTACCACTCTGGTAAAATGCTCAGAAGGAATCCCTGATGTTATTTTAGTCCATGTTTTACCATAGTCTTTGGTCTTATAAAGGTATGGTGCATAGTCACCAGACTTATATTTTGTTCCAGCAATGTATGCACCACCTTTCTCAAATGGGTCGATATCAATGCTATTGATCATCATCCACTCCGGCATACCGGCAGGGGTTACATTTTTCCAGTTTTTGCCACCATCTGTCGTAACATGAACTAGTCCATCATCAGAACCAGTCCAAATAAGACCTGGCTCAAGAGGAGATTCGTTGATGGCAAATATTGTAGCATAGTACTCAACACTGGTGTTGTCCTGAGTAATTGGTCCACCAGATGATAACAACTTAGTAGAGTCATTTCTGGTCAGGTCTGGGCTTATTATTTCCCAAGACTGGCCTTCATTGGTTGATACATGCACATGCTGAGATGTTGTATAGAGCTTCTTAGGGTCATTTGGAGAAAATAGTATTGGGAAATTCCATTGGAATCTGTACTTGAAATCAATGGCGCCATGTCCCATTGGGTTATCTGGCCAAACATTTATAGCTCTTATTTCTTCTGTATCATGATTAACCCTGGTTAAAAAACCGTCATAACTACCACCATAAACAATCTCATTATTTTTTGGATCAACTGCAATATGGGCACTTTCTCCACCAGCAGTTGATTCCCAATCGCTTTCCCCAATGCTTCCACCAGAAGTTCTATGTGCTATTCTTACTGTCGAGTTATCCTGTTGCGCACCATAGATTCTGTAAGGAAAGTGATTGTCAGTAACCACTCTGTAAAACTGAGCAGTAGGTTGGTTATGATAAGTAGTCCAGTTTTCACCGGCATCAAAACTTACCTGGCCGCCACCATCATCGGCCATGATCATTCTTTGATTGTCTTCAGGTGCAATCCATAAATCATGGTGGTCTCCGTGCGGGGCATTGCTCGATTCGTATGTTTTACCACCATCTTTAGAAACATGATAGCTTACGTTGAGTACATAAACCATATCCTCATCCTGCGTATCGGCATAAATGCGGGTATAATACCACGCCCTTTGTCTCAGTTTTCTTTCATCGTTGACTTTAGCCCATGTCTTGCCAGCATCATCTGATCTATAAACCCCACCGTCTTTGTTTTCTATGATAGTCCAAACCCGGTTTGAGTTTGCTGGAGATACTGTTACTCCTGATATTCCCCATACACCTTTTGGCAGTCCTTTGTTACTGGTGATATTCTCCCAGGTATCTCCGCCATCAGTACTTTTCCAAAGGGCAGAACCTTCACCACCACTTTCAAGGCTATAAGGTGTTCTTCTTATTCTCCAGCTTGAAGCATAAAGTATTCTTGGATTGTTAGGATCCATTACCAAGTCTACAATGCCTGCATCGGCATTAGCATATAACACCTTGTTCCAGGTTTTGCCACCGTCATTACTTCTGTATATGCCTCTTTCAGAACTTGACTTGTACAGGTCACCTAATACTGCCGCATAAACCAAGTCAGGGTTTTTAGGATGTATTCTAATTCGTGAAATATGTCTTGAATTAGGAAGGCCAATGGAAGTCCATGTTTTTCCGGCATCTACAGACTTATACATGCCTGAACCGGAAGAAACATTTCCACGAACGGTAACCTCACCTCCGCCAACATAGATTACGTTGTTGTCCCACTCGCTTACTGCAACGGCACCAATTGATCCTCCAAAAAAACCATCACTAATATTTTCCCATGAATTACCTGCATCAGTAGTTCTCCATACTCCACCACCAGTAGCACCCATATAGTACAAATTAGGCTTGCCGGGCACTCCAGTTACCGTGGCCGATCGGCCTCCTCTGAAAGGGCCAATGTGTCTCCATTTCAGACCGTTATACAAGCTTTCATCGTATGAGGTTGTAGCGGCACTGGAATTTGATTTAGATCTTCGTTGTGCATCAGTATTGTAAAAGCACAACAGAATAAGAAATAGGGGTATAATTCGTTTCATAGGGGTTAAGTAATTTGATTCTCTTAAATATATAAAAATCATTGAGCAAATAATTGTACAATATTTATGAGCGGAAAAATCAATTTGGGTTATAAGTCAATGATACCCCCTTATCTAAGGAAATAATGAATAAGATTACTACTTTTACGTAAGTCTATGGAAATGAACCTAATGGGAGAATCCTTGAAATATTATATTTCAGTCTTTTGTATTTTTTTGCTTTCTATTCCATTGTCTGCTCAAAACTTTGAGCGGATAGATAGTATTCAGACGCAAATTCGCCAGATCGATTTTAATGATACCTCAAGAATTGATTTATATAATCAGCTAGGTTGGGAATATCGTAAGTCTCACCCAGACAGCACTATACTGTATGCTGAGCGGGCTATTGCCTTGGTGAAACGTTACAATTTAACCAGTGGAACAGCCCAGTCGTTCAATTACATTGGAATTGGCTATCACTACAAAGGCAATAATTTAAAGTCCTTCGAATATTACAATTTGGCACTTGAGGAGGCTGAGATTCATAATGACTCATCTCAGTATGCTCATGCGTTAAATAGTTTGGGTAGACTTTACCTCAACCAGGGTGACTTTATCAAGTCTTATGATACCTATTTTAAAGCACTTGAAATTTTCAGGAACATAGGGGATACGGAAGGTATAGGTTACTGCTATAAAAGCCTGGCAGAGCTGTATCAAACCCAAAAGAATTATGACAAGGCACTCGAGATGAGTAAGCAAGCGCTTGCTATTAGGGAAAAATCCAACAATGTACGTGGCCAAATATCAGCGCTTGTAGAAATAGCGGGTGTTTATGAGAAGATGGAAAATTTCGAAAAGGCCTTTGATCATTACCTTCAGGCTAAGGTTAAAGCAGAGTCGATCAATGATAAAGTGAGTATTTCCAGTATTGACTTGGGTATTTCTCAACTTTATTATAGTGAAAGCAAGTACGATGAAGCTCTTATATTCGGCCTAAAGGCAGATAGGGTGGCCAGGAGTACATCGAATTTAGATTTAATCAGTCAGATCGAACTCCAACTTGGTAAAGTATTTTTTGAACAGAGAGTGTATGATAAGTCCAGGGCCTATCTAAAGAAAGTCATTAAAAATACTGAAGTATCAAAGGATTTGGCTTTAGAGCGCGATGCCTATTATTACCTTTCTGAGATTTCTGCCCAGCTAAACGAAGTGGCCGAAAGTTATAACTATTTTCTAAAATATACAGAGTTAAACCATGCCCTTGACAATGCCGAAGTAGCCAGGACCATTGAGAGATTGGAGGCTAGATTTGAAATTGAAAAGAAGAATCAGGAGAATGAAATACTGACCGCACAGCAGGCAAGGGATGAAGCGATTATTGCAAGACAGCAAACTCAGAATATTGCTTTGACCGTTGTTGTTCTTGTTGTTACTTCTTTAATGGTTACCCTTTATATTATGAGCAGAAAGAGAAGAGCTGATAATATGAAGTTGAAGGAAAAAAACGAGGAAATAGCAGCTCAAAGGGAGGAAATTTCAAGGCAAAATGTACATATCAATTCCCAGAATGAGAAGCTTCAGAAGAGAAATGATGATTTGGCACAGCTCAACCAAGAGAAGGACATTTTAATGAATATAGTGGCCCATGATTTAAAGTCTCCTTTTAATAGAATAAGGGGTATTTCAGAATTGCTAAAACTTTCAGGGCTTAATGAAGAGCAAAGCAATTACAATAACCTGCTTCAGGAAATATCTGTCAGTGGCATTAACCTTATCAGGGACTTGTTGGATGTCAACTCATTTGAGGACGATAGCCGCAAAAAAGATAATACAAAAGTAGATGCTTGTGATCTGATACTTGAAAAGGCTAAGTATTTCTATGCGGATGCAAAGTCTAAAAACATTGAGATAGTGACCGAAATAAGTGATGCACATGCATATTTGTTTACTGACCAGGTCTATTTATCGAGGATACTGGATAACCTGGTTTCCAATGCCATAAAATTTTCAAACCGGGATTCTAAAGTGGTTTTGGGTGCTGTTAAGTCTGACGGAAAGATTCAAATTTATATTGAAGACTCTGGACCAGGATTTAGAGATGAAGACAAGAAAAACTTATACAAGAAATTCACAAAGTTAAGTGCCCAGCCCACTGCAGGGGAAAGTTCAAATGGACTTGGGTTAGCAATTGTTAAAACCCTTGTTGATAGACTTGGTGGTGAGATTTTGCTGGAGTCAGAGGCTAGAAAGGGCAGCAAGTTTACACTCTACTTCCCGATAGGAAGTGAGGTAGGAAGGGCCGAAGATGTTACCGCATAGAGACTAATGAAAATAAGAAGAGGAGCCTACAAAGCACGCCTAATTATTTTAAGCTAGTGCTGATTTAATATCATCAAGAAGATCATCTACATCTTCGATACCAACACTAAGTCGTATAAGTGAATCCAGAATGCCAATCTTTTGCCTTTCTTCATAAGGGATGCTGGCATGTGTCATGGTTGCAGAGTGATTAACCATTGACTCAACGCCACCTAACGATTCTGCAATGGAGAAGAATTTAAAGCTTTCCATGACCTTGAAAGCAGCTTCCGTGCTGTTTTTCTTTAATGTGAAGGAGATCATACCCCCAAAGTCCTTCATTTGGGCTTTGGCTATTTCATGGTTAGGGTGTGACTCAAAGCCTGGCCAATACACATTTTCTACCTTAGGGTGATCTTTCAAGAAATTGGCAATAGCCCTTCCATTTTCACAATGCCTCTGAACCCTCAAGTGTAGTGTCTTAATTCCTCTTAGTACAAGGAAACAATCCTGCGGACCTGGAGTAGCACCGCTGCTGTTTTGAATAAATGCTAAATCCTTGGCCAGCTTATCATCATTTACAATAAGGGCACCCATCACCACATCGGAGTGGCCACCTAAATATTTTGTAACGGAATGCATCACTATATCAGCGCCTAAATCTAAGGGCTGTTGCAAGTAGGGCGTTGCAAAGGTGTTATCAACTGCAAGCATCAGGTTATGCTTTTTAGCAATTTTCGATGCTCCCACCAGATCAATGATGTTCATCATCGGGTTGGTTGGGGTTTCTAGCCAAAGTACTTTGGTATTTTCATTCACATATTTTTCGATGTTGGAAACATCTTTCATATCAATGAAATGAAATTTCAAGCCAAACTTGGCATATACTTTTGTAAACAATCTATATGTCCCACCATACAGATCATTTGCTGCTATTACTTCATCACCAGGGCTTAACAATTTCAAAACGGCATCAATAGCCGCTAAACCGGAAGAAAAACATAGGCCATGTTTTCCATTTTCCAGCGCTGCCAAACTTAGCTGCAAGGCATGTCTTGTAGGGTTTTGAGTTCTGGAATACTCGAAGCCTTTATGATCTCCCGGAGATACCTGAACGTAAGTGGAGGTTTGAAAAATAGGTGTCATGATTGCCCCTGTTGACGGGTCGGGTTCTATACCGGCATGTATTGCCTTAGTGCCAAATTTCATATGTAAATTTCTTTAAATACGGTGTGTAATGTGCATTGCCAAGATGGTAGAATAGGATAAGACTACCATGCTTCTTGATAAAATCACGACCAGTAAGTCTTGATATTTTCTTTCCAGTTGTCCTTGTCTTTGAGATAAAGCAGTGTATTGATTAACATCTTGTTTTCTGCAGATGTTCGGCCTGATTTCTCAATGGCATTTTGTATGATAGAATACATATCTTGTGCTGATTGCTTGCTTGCAAGAAACTCAATAACCGAATTGTCATCAATGGCTGTTGCTTGTGGAACTGGCTTTTCGGTAATACTCTGAGGAGCTTCTGGTTGTACTTCCTTTTTTACGGTATCTGGTTGTACAAAACTCTTGGCTTCTTGTTTTAAAAAAGCATCAAGGTCTTTGAGTGTATTCTTTTTCTTAGCCATGATTCAATTCTTTTATAATCTCCTGAGCAACGGTCAGGTATTCTTTTTCAGCCATTATTGTACTGAAATTAACAAAAAGGTTTTTCTGTGGCACAGTAACTTCCAAAATATGAGCATCCAGATTATCCAACGCATCCATTATGGTTTTTGATCCTGTCAGGCTGTGAATCCTATTGGGCAGCACCATTATTTTTAATTCTGACTTTAACTCTCTGGCTGGCGATAAATCTTCAATAGTCTGATAAGTAACTAAAAGGTCATTTTGCGTTAAGCTGGTAGGCACAATTACACCATCACTTTGCAGGCAAAGCTTCTTAATACCCTCATCAGTGGTTTTTCCGGCACTATCTACAATTATAAAATCATAAGATTTAGACGTCCTTAATTGAGCAAGATCTTCTGCAATATTCGCATCTTCAGAACCCAGGATTTCAAACAGGGAATTCTCCTTAGCCCCTGATTTAAATACCTCAAGTTTTCTGAGTGTATTAAGCGTGTAGTTGGTATCTGTTTCTATTAGCGCCACCTTGTGACCAAGGCTGTGAAGCATAGTAGCCAAATTGATGGCGTTGGTTGTTTTGCCAGTACCACCTTTTCGGCTAATAAATGAAATAATTTTTGTCATAGCATAAATGTACTTGACTAAAATTATAAAAATAGGGCGACTAAAACTAAAATCTTTTTACTTTGAAACTAAAGCACATAAAATGAAGAAAGTCTATTATTTATCGACCTGCGACACCTGTAAAAGAATAATGAATGAAGTAGGAGTGGAGGGTTTTGAAAAGCAGGATATAAAAACTGAGAAGATTACCAATGAACAAATAGAGGTGATGCATTCACTTGCAGGAAGTTATGAGGCACTTTTTAGCAAAGTGGCCAGAAAATATAAAGAACTTGGTTTGAAGGAACGCAGTCTAAGTGAGGATGAAATAAAGCAGTTTATCCTTGATGAATATACTTTTCTGAAACGACCAGTTTTTATTATCGATAAGGAGATATTTATTGGGAATAGTAAGAAGACTGTGGAGGCCATAAAGTCCAAGTTGGCTTAATGATACATCCAACTATTTCTGCACATGGTGTGTCTCTAAGAAAAGAGCACAATCATGAAGTACATTCTCATATTTTTTCTATCACTTACTTTAGTATCCTGTTCTGATGATACTGGCAATCTATGTGGAGATTATTTATCCCTAAAACTGAATCAGTCTAAGTCTGTCACTATATGTGATGAAGAGGAGGCTTCATTCAAGTTGACGAGAATAGAGGATAGCCGATGCCCTGCAGATGTTATCTGCATAAGAGCGGGGGAGGTGTTAGTTGATTTGAGGGTGAACGATGATAAATTGCTGAACTTCTGTTTGGGCGATTGTCCAGATAGAAATGCCGGTTTTATTCAAGCGGATACTATTGCAACAGTGGTCAACGACATAGCTTTTAAGGTAGTACTTCGTGCCGTTAATTCATACCCTTCTTCAAAAGATATATTGCCACCAACGGCATGTTTTGAGGTGTTGTTAATGGAGTAGGCATTTGGCCTACTCCTTATCATTTAGACTAACTTATACCTGGCCTTTTTTAAAACCATAGGTATTTTGGCCAATAAAGTCTTTAGGGAACTTGTCATCTCCCTTAAATCCAATTTCTATCTTTCCACTGTCTTCAGGGATGTAATTAGTTTTAAATACATAATCCCAAAGACTTAAACTGATACCATAATTAACACCATACTTTCCTGCGGGCAATACATAGGCATGGTGGTAAAGGTGCATCACAGGATTATTAAAAATATACTTCAACGGCCCCCATGTGATTTTGATGTTCGCATGATTCAAATGCCCGATAGTTATGGCAATAAAGTGAACAATATAAGCCTGTTCAGGCTCGAAGCCACCTAAAATCATGACTCCAAAAGTTTTTAAAGGCTTGTACAAAATATTTTCCATCCAATGATAGCGCAGGTGTGCTGCAAAACCCATTTCCTTTACACTATGGTGCACTTTATGGAACTTCCACAGAAATGGATATTTGTGAAGCAATACATGGGTAAACCATTGCACAAAGTCCAATACAATAAAGAAGATCAACAGCTGCCCCCACATTGGCCATTGTGAAATATCAATAATCGCCAGGCTTTTAGCTGTTATGTTGATACTCTCAAACAGTACATTTAGAATGTTATAGATACCGGCAACAGCTATTGAGAAAATGAAAAAGTTGAAAAACATGTAAAATCCATCAAGCCAAAAGTCCTTTCTGAAAATGGCTTGCTCTTTTCTCCATGGAAAAGCAATTTCCAGCCCCCAAACGACAAGCGATATAGCTATCAATCCCCAGAAGTAATTGGTGTACCAAGGCACTTCGAAAATTATTGATTTCCAGGTCCAATCCACTGTCCCGAAAAACGCATTCTTAAACGCATCTAAGTATTTCATTTATTTATAAATTAATCGTTGTTAAACTATCTTTCTCAAATTGTAGTTCATTGAAATGACTCCATTCAGTCCATGAACCATCATAATTCTTTACATTCTTAAAGCCTAGTAATTGGGTTAGTACAAATACTGTGTGGGCGGAGCGAACACCACTATGACAATAGACTATAATCTCATCTTCTTTTTTATCAAGTAGTTGCTTGTATACATTGTTTAACTCATCAATAGACTTGAATTTGCTGTCTCCATCAAGATCTACAGCATCAGCCCAATCAATGTGGGTGCTTCCTGGAATTCTTCCGGCTTTAGCAGCTCCTTTTTTCTGTGTTTGTCCTGCATATTCATCTACTGATCTTGTATCTATAATTATGGCCTTTTGGCCTATGGCAGTTAAAACTTCTGATTTAGAAACATAATATTTCATACTTGGTTTTGAGGAAAACCTGAAAATGCTCTCAGAATAAAAAGGAGTTTCTGACGTGATCATGCCGCCTATGTTTGTCCACGACTTCAAACCTCCATTAACTAACCTCACTTTGGTAAACTCATAATTTTGCAATATCCACCACAGTCTTGCTGCATCACAAAGGGCGTTGTCATCATATATCACCAGCGTGTCGTTGATTTCAATGCCCAACCTACTGAAAAGGGATTCTATTTGGGCTGGTGAGGCCATCATACCGTCATATTTGTAAGAGTTGTCCTCAATATCCGTACGCCAGATGGACAGCGCTCCCTCAATATGACCTATATCGTATTCTTCTCTTTTTCTAAAGTCAAGGATTTTGTAGCCTGACTTATTTATGAAATCTGATAACTCTGTAGCCTCTATCAAGTAGGAAGTTGAAGTTTCAAAATTGTCACTTAAAGCGCTCGTTGGATCTTCCTTTTTCTCCTTTATACAAGAAGACAATAAAAGTAAAATCACTATCACTTTAATCTTCCAGCTCATACCATTCTATATTTGATAGATTCTCACGCCTGCCTTTCTTTTTTGCAGGGTAATTTGTTACCAGGTAGTTAACTATGATTTCCTGATTGTCACCTAAATCCCAAAGATTCTGTGTTTCCTGCATCCACTTTATGGTAGCATTCCACCTTTCAGCGTTCATTCGGTTTTGAAGAATAAGTTTGGAAGAGTGACAATTAGTACAATTGTTCACCACGGTCATTAAGCCTTCTGCTTCAACTAAACCAGTTCGCACATGAATGCCATTTTCAATCTTATTATCATCAACTACTGCAACCACTTGAGGCTTTGGTTTTAGTGCAGTCAAATTAGGATCAGCCTTATAGTAAATCATAAAACCTCCAAATGAAACAACCAGCACCAAGGCTATGATCGTAAGCTGATGGACTACTCTAACAAGTCTTATAAGTTTTTCTTTTTCAGACATTTAACCAACTTTTACTGCTATCCTGTGACATGCATTGTTTAAATAGCCCTTGGGGTTCCATCCTGGTATGAGCATCGGTTGAGCATTACCTCTTGCATCTGTGGCTCTGGCCCATACCTCATAGTATCCTTTCTGAGGGAATTCAACTGAGGCTGAAAAATGTTGCCAAGCCAACCTGTTGGAAGGCTTTTTAACAGCGCAGGTCTTCCATGTCGCACCAAAATCTATGGAATACTCCATTTTTGATACTTCTAATTCACCTGCCCAGGCATGCCCTCTTATTTCCAATGAAGTGCCTTCTTTAATGATAGCGCCTGATTTAGGGTATGTTATCAGCGATTTGACGGGCATTGATTCTATAATGCACATGTCTTCTTCTTTGACCTTTTCTCCCGGAGCTACTGGTGTGCATGGTACTTTATAGGCATCACCTGTCATTTTTGAGCCGTCATGAACAATGTTTCTTATGCTGATGCGGTTGATCCATTTTCCAGAAACGGATGCTGGCCAGCCACCAGCTATCAGTCGCAACGGATAACCATGAGCCAGAGGAATATCTGCACCGTTCATAGCGAAGGCTATAATCGTTTCATCTTGCAGTGCCTTGGCCATTGGGCACCCTCTTGATATAGGCTCCTTATTTGGATCCATGCTCAGGTGCAAATCAGCTGAATGATATCCGATATATACTGCGTCTGATTTGATACCTGCATCTCCCAATACATCTTTTAACCTTACACCTGTCCACTTTGCGCAGTGCACGGCTCCAATAGTCCATTGATTGCCTTTTGCAGGAGGATCAAATTCGCTACGGCCATTGCCTCCGCACTCTAAGGTTAATTGATAGGTGTAATGTTTAAATTTAGACTTCAACTCTGCCAGCGTATAAGTCTTTTTATTTACAACGGATTCCCCATCAATGGTCAGTGTCCATTTATTGACATCAATATTTTCAGGCACCAAACCATTATTCCTGATGAACATCTTGTCGTTTGGAGTTACGTTATCATCCAGAAGGTGTGCTTGAGCCTCCATATTCCATGGCTTATCATTAAGCACCACCATGTCTTTATGTTTATTAAACAATTTAAAAGGATCACCATCCTGTAAAGCCAAGGGTGTGTATCCTTTTGGCATTGAAGCACCAAAAACTATATCGGCACCCAATAGTGTAATAAAGGAGGTTAAAGCAGTTTTTTTAACAAAGTTCCGTCTTTTCAAAGCAGTTTAAGTTTAGGTTATCCCTACTAAATTTAACCAATTTAAATCTTTTGAAAATTTGGTTGTGTAACATTTGTTACAATCCGTGAAGAACCTTCAGATTATCTTGGGCAATTACTAAAAATCTGAATGTTATGAAAAAAGACTTTGAATCAAGCTTTACTGGCTGGTCGTTTATATTGGCCGCAATACTTTTATGGGGTGGATGGGCCCTGTCTTCACATCACATTGGAGAATATATAGTAGCGTCAGATTTCAAGGCTGTTGGAGAAGATGTCTGGTATTGGATATGGATGTACAGGTTCCACATTTTTGGATGGGTAACTATGGCAATAGCGATGTTTGCGCTGTTATCTATTACTACGAAAGGGCCTTACAGGGTTATTATGGTGCCAGCAGCAGGCATGACAATAGTAGGTACTTTTACACTGGCGATAGCGGCAGCATTCTATTATAACTTCGGTGCATGGGGAGTGGGCATGACCATGGACAAATCTCCTGCTGAAATTGATGAATTTATGAATGGTGTTTTGTTTACCAATCAATATGTTACCTGTTTTGTCCGCTTTGGACGAATCTTTTCTGGAGTTGGTCTGGTATTGTTGGGCTTTGCTTTTTTAAAGTTCAAATTACTTCCTAACTGGCTAGGAGCCTTCACTGGTTTATTGGGCCTTGCTGCTATGGGCATTATACTGTCGATCCCTGATAATTTTGAGATTTACAAGCCATTATTCCATGTTAAGGTGGTTTGGTTGTTAGCAATGGGCGCTGTGTTGTTGCGACAAGGCATCAATGTTTCTGAGAAGTCAAGTTGATTTTTAGATAGGTTAGTTTTGTTTGGCGAGTTCAATTGCATATTCTAATTGAACATCTTTATTGAGAATTATATCTGTGATTGAAGGTAATACTTCATGATCAGGTATAATTCCTCTATCAGGAAACGCGCTTGGTTTTACATCAAGTATATATTTGATGGTTGGTACATAAATCGCAATGTTAGAGTTGGGCAGTGTAGTAGATACTGAGCCACCAGAATTGTAACCATAATATCCACCTGCGGTTTCTTCGCCAACAAAAATTGCTCTTTCATTACTTCTTGCCACTGAGCAAAACTCTGCTGTTGTTGAGAAACTAAATCCGTCAGTCAGTATATAAACATCTCCACCAAAATTATTAGATCGTGCTTGCTGAGTTAATAGGTTAGAATGGTCACTACTGGTCAGTTGTCTGTCTGCATTGTGTAATGACTTGTAAT
Source organism: Fulvivirga sp. (assembly GCF_040218215.1). Taxonomy (NCBI): domain Bacteria; kingdom Pseudomonadati; phylum Bacteroidota; class Cytophagia; order Cytophagales; family Fulvivirgaceae; genus Fulvivirga; species Fulvivirga sp. Next base: position 139,530 of record NZ_JAVJQL010000024.1, on the reverse strand, counting down.
AACTAAATTCCTTGTTGGTGAGGTATGCGTAAAGTAAGGAACCGTGCGTATCCATTCCGCCTCCATTTCCCCTAAGATCGATAATCAGTTTTTCGGCTCCTTTGGATTTTAATTTTCTAAATGTGTCCTCCAGAAACAGGGTGTAATTTTCGTTACTGTTTCTCAATGAATAATAGTCAAAAGACCTGATTGTCAGAATGGCAATATTGTCGTCATGGAATGTAAAGTCGAGCAACTTTTCTGGTCTTTCGTATTTGAATTTGCAGTCCATGGCAGGAAACTTCTCCGCCTGAATAATCGTTGATTTTACATCTCCAGCATTGTCTTTAAAAGTAATTTTAAATTCCTTTGGCTCACCGTAAAGCATGAAATAATAAAAAGGGAATTTGATGCTTACATCTCTGTGCTTAAAAGAAGTGATTGCCCCATCAGACATGATGTACTTAAAAAATTGATTTCTTAATAAGTTGACGCTTTTTCCATTGATGGTTAAAATTTCACTACCTGCTTCAAGGGAAGCATAAGGAGAGTAGACCACATAAGCTTTGTCCTTTAAAAACCGCAATTGGAAGGGGAAAAGCAGTGCTTGCTGGCTGAAATAGGAATTTAGCTCCTCTGATGCCCTGCTACCTAAATGACCATCTTGCAGAGCACTCAGCAGGTATTTTATCTGTGCATAAAACTCTATTTCTGTTTTTGGTTTTGATAACGACAAAAGGCAGCTGTCAAACAACTGATTAATCCTCTTTTTATCCACATACCTGTCAAGGGCGGGGTGCGTCTCCCAAAGCGCTGCTTTAAAAACTTTGAAGTCCTCCTGTAGTTCTTCAGGGGTAAGCATTTTCATTCCAGTCTGCTCCGTTTGACCAGAGGTGCATTGCACACCGAAAACAAGGGTGAGAAATAGTAGGTGGTAAACTTTCTTCATGAATCTTTAATCTCTGCTCAATTAACGTTAATAATCATATTGAGCTTTAGATTTTCTACCAATGGGATAGTTTCTGCCGTGATCGGGATGAATAACACAAAAACCTAACAGCTAGCTTATTTTAGCCGCTCTAACTTCCCTTTTCTTTTCACAATGTTTTTGTAGTCCCACTGAATGTCACTTGACTTAGAAACCTAGCGGCTAACATCTTCTTTGTTGATTTGATCTGCTGAAGTGTATAATATGGAAGCATCTTTAAATTTACCCGAACCATTTTCTAAACCTTCTTCATCAAAACTGGCTCCACTCCAAAACATCAGGCGAATACCCGCCTTCAGTTTGCTGTACCCTACAATGGGGTTACCATCTAAAAACCAAACCGGATGAGCATGCCATATTTTATGCTCAGCTTCTGGCAGGTGCCTACATATTTCAGTATAAAGCACATTGCAAATGGCCTTTTCTTCTCTGCTTTGCTTGTTGTGGTATTCCCGGATTTCTTTATTAGACATTTTGGCGAATGTTAATACTTGAATTTAGTTGATTATTGTGATTTTTTTGTGATGTTGGAGCATATTGGAAAAATCTTAGTGTTTCCTTAGGGTAATAATGCTGACGAACCGTGACGGAAACACTATAAATCCTAGTTTGCTTTTTAGAAGAATTGAAGGGTTAGTGTCAACTATGTTAGTAGCTACATAATAATTTCTAAATTGTTATTCGCCTCTTTATACTTATCTAAATCACTCTCTGATATCTGATTATTTCTAAGCACTAGTTTTGTGAGGGTACTTTTCTTCAACAGGTTTATGGGTAAGTGTGCTATGTTATTGTTACTTAAATTTAGAATTTTAGTGGAAACTGGTAACTGACTCAAAACCTGGCCAAAATCTAATTGAGGGTTATCAACTAATGAAAGATATTTGAGGTTTTTGCAGGTACTTATTTCGGTTAGAAAAATTTTCAAATTGCAGTTATGCAAAGAGAGCTGCGTAAGGTTAGGCAGATGCTGAATACCTTCTAAATTTTCCCAATTGTTTCCGCTTAGCCAGAGGTTGCTGATGTTTTTTAATAATGAAATTTCTGTAGGTAGTTGAGTATGCCCATTGCCGCCAAGCCCCATTTGACTTAAATTATCAAGTTTTGATAGTTTTAGAAAGGTATCCCTAAGATCTAAATCAGGATTTTGACCAAGCCAGATCATTTCTAACGAACTGAGTTTAGTTATTTCAGCAGGCAGCTTTTCGAAGCTATTATTCATCAAAGCAATATTTACAAGCTTAGGTAATTTGGAAAGATAGGTGAGCATTTGAGACCATTCAAGGTTAGGGTTTCCTATCAGGTTGATGTAGATGATCTCTTTTAATTGCTGAATTGAAGCAGGTATCTCCGTAATATTAAGGTTTTGCTCTTTTAAATGCTGAATTTCTAAAACCTGTAAATTGTGAAGGTAGCCTATGCTTTCAGGGATCTTTGATATGAAGGTATTAGATAATTTTAATTCTCGTAGTTTATTAAACTTTGGGAGTGATTCTTCTAGTGCAGTTTCATCTATCTTACTATCACTTAAGTCAAGCCTAACCACTTCATCTGGTTTATTTAAAGCTTCCTCTAAAGTTTTAAAAACTTTGAAGCTGTTGATGTCTTGCATAGTCTCATTAAAGGATTGGCCGCGTAGAGAAATACAGCTAATGACGGTTAGAAGAAGTGATGTTAGTAGTGATTTCATGCAATTTAAGTTTTAGACTCCTTTACGCATTCAATAATCTTCAGGGTTGCAAAGAGCTAATGATCTCTTGTCCGATTAATTTGTTCGGATAATTAATTGTAATACAAAGCGGATTGAAAACCCTATGATATGGCTTCGGAGTTACAAAGTATGAAGAACTTGCATATTAACACCAGCGGACGCTTATGCTAGTACGGGCAGGCATATTTTCATTAGCTTATTGCAGTGCGTTTTGTACGTGCTGGTCTTCTTATAATTTTACCTTCCTTCCTTGCGAGAATATATAAAGTGATCCCAATCAGTAATAAGAACAACGCTGTAAAAATTGAACCTTCTACTCCTACAGCACCTCCTGTAAATATTTCAGGCCCATCCAATTTAGATTGAATGATTCTTCCCATATCATCCAAACCGGTAAGATTGGATCCATAAAAGGGTTGTGCAAAATTCCATCCCAGATGAAAGAAAAATGGCAACCAAATTCTCTTAGTATACACAAAGAGCATGGCCATTGTGAATCCCCAAATTAGAATAAAAAAGACACTAAACAGGTTGGCATTGGGGTTAAACAAATGATCTGTTTCGAATAGCATTCCAATTATTAAAGCTATGTTAGTGCCTAACCAATTTTCACTTATCCGTACAATAATGCCTCTAAAAAAAAGGTCTTCAATTAGTGCGGCAAGCATTAGTAGACCGAACAGTTTTAATGAATAGTGTTCTGCTGAGATACTGAAAAACTGGAAATGGCCCAGAAAATATAAGATAGCAATGGTTAGTGAAATTGTTAAAAATCCTAAAGCAAAACCTCCAAACATTTCTTTGGGCAAGTGTTTTATGGACAGTTCTGTGATTTTTCTATTGTCATAGAAACGAAACAAACAGTAGTAGCTAAGTAGTAAAACTGTAACAGAAACTAAATGGATAATTGGGTCAGCAATACTCTTATCTTGAATTATACCATAAAAAAGAGGCTTTGATACAAAGTTTTGAAATGCCACAAATAGTGAAAAGCAGACAACAATACCTACTATCATTTTTGTAATCGGGAAAAATAGCACACTCTGTATTGTTGCTTTCATTTGTTGTTTTGTTAGAGTTCAAAATTTTTCTGATTTGACTTCTGATGTTCAAGGCAGGTTACAACTTAGTTAGTCGAGCACGGGATATTATGAATTGATGAAAAATACAGAGCTATTCCAGGTTTGTAATCTGGAATGGGTGTCGAAAAATCTGTGATCCAAATAAAATAAAGCGGATTGAAAATCCTATGATATGGCTTCGGAGTTACAAACTCCGAAGATCTTGATAAATCGGGTTGAAAATCCTACTAGAGAGCTTCGGTGTATAAACTCAGAAGAGCATTTTCAATAATCAGTAAGAAGTGATTCGTAAGGAATTTTAAGCTTATCGTGCAAATTGCGAATCATCTTCAAAGTCAACTTACGCTTCCGACTTAAAATTTCTGATACCCTGCTTTTATAACCTAAAACTTTGGCCAAGTCCTTTTTACTCATATCCATTTGCTCCATTCTAAATCTAATAGCTTCAATGGGGTCAGGCGCTCCAATAGCATAGTGATCGTCTTCATATTTTTCTATCAATATAGATAGCACCTCTGCCTCATCTCCTTCAGGAGAGTTTATGGGAGCATGGAATATCTCTTCAAGTCTTAGAAGGGCATTGTTATAATCTATTTCTGATTTTATCGCTTTTATGTTCATAATTCAAATGGTATTAGCGTCTATTTTATCATAATCTGAATGCGTGCCAATGAATCGAATAAAGACCCATTGTCTGATGTAGTTGATATCAACTACCAACCTATATTTGTTTCCACACATATTGAAAACAACTCGTCCATTCTTGAGAATACTTGCTTTCACATATTCCTGTTTTATATCACTTGGGCTTTCCCATGATGCTTTGGAAGCTTCTTTATACCAAGTTTTTAGTTGGTCTTCGGCATCAGCATGAATATCCCAAAACTCCCGTAATATCTTTTTAGCAATTACTCTCATTGTATCTATTGCATCGACAAAAGTAATGAAAAGTTACCAAAATGGTAATTTCATAAATTATTTTCTGAAAAGGCATGTTCATTTCGGGAGGTAGTTGACGTCAATTCATCGGATGGATAGATGGGTTGTGCGGGATAGTCACCTGATGAATAATTACAATTACTTTGGTTGAGAGATGCTCATAATGACCAGTTTAAATTGAATGATTCAATAATATAAAATGGATTGAAAATCCTGACGTAGTACTTCGGAGTTACAAACTCCGAAGAGCTTGAATAAAATAGTTTACAAAAGGCACTAGTGAGAGATATAAATACTTGATCTGAATATGATACATATAAATGGTACTACGTATCTTTAATCATTGAATTTCAATAGCTATGAATGATAGAAAAACCACCAATACATTACTTCTGATTCTTGTTATTCCTTTGGTGTTTTATCTGCTTAAAACGCTATCATTCATCTTCATTCCGCTGTTCTCCTCTATGTTTATTGCCTTGCTTTTTTTACCTATGATGAGATGGTTTAAGAGGAAGGGCGTGCCTAAAATTGTTAGGATTATAATAGTGCTGCTCATCATTGTTTCCTTTTTTAGGGTGAGTGGAGTGTTGATTGAGCTATCAAGCAGAGAGATTCTTGCTACCGACAACGCTTTTTTTGAACGTGCAAATGATAAACTCAACTTGTTAGTAACCAGAATTGAAGTGTTCTTTGGTTTTGATTTTTTACAAGGAGAGGGAATGCTGAGGTCAATTATTAAAAAAGACACCATTATAAAAAACTTCGCGCCAACAGTTGGTTTTATCGCCAATACTTTATCCATGACGCTTACTACTGTATTTTTTGTAGTACTTCTATTGGCAGAATCTCTTGATATGCAAAAGGTATTGAACAGTACCATTCTCAAACACCACTTTTCTTCGGTCAAAACCTTTATGAAGATAGAACGGGACCTGATTAAGTTTATTAAAGTGAAGTTCTTTGTAAGCTTATGTACAGGGGTGGGTATTGGTATTGCTTGCTGGGGATTTGGCATCAGCTTTCCCATCTTTTGGGGCCTGTTTGCCTTTGCCATCAATTTCCTTCAAATGATTGGCTCCATAATCACCGTAGTGCTGCTCGCTGTTTTTGCTTTTGTGGAAATAGAGTCTGCATCCATGCTGTTTTTATTTGTCCTGACAGCCACAGGGGTTCAGGTTATTTTCGGGGCGATTTTGGAGCCCATTTTCATGGGAAAATCATTTTCCATTAATGTGATCACCATTTTAATAATGCTGATGCTTTGGGGTTATATCTGGGGAATACCAGGCTTGATCATGTCTATTCCAATCACTGTATTGCTCAAGTTGCTCGCAGAGCAGTTTAAGAACACGCAAATCATTTCCGAATTACTATCTGGTAAACCCAGAAATGGTTCGGTAAAGCGAATTTTATAGTTTCTCTTTGCCTGGATTGTAAAGCGGTAGCCAAGGATGTACTTAATAGTCTAAGATTTGGTATTGGAGGTTGTAATATTATGATGCAGGCTCAACTGCAGTTGGTTCTTGCCCCAGTTGTCTGTGGTTTGCCTCATAACGCCTACCTGAACTTTTAATTCCTTTTTTATCATATAACCAAGGGCGGCATAAAACCTGTTTCGGTCAAAATATTCTACACTATTGCCATCTCCAATAGCTCTTTGCCCATTTACAAAGAGCTCATTATACAATGCCAAATAAAGGGTGTTTTGCTCCATCTCTGGTTTATTGAGCGCTACATTAAGGAACAAGTTATAACGGTAGCGGGTCCTGAAATCCTGATTTTCTACAAAACGCTGCTCATACCTGAACCTGTGGCTGGTATAAAACCTGTTGCCGAATTTAACCGGGAACAATGCTTCCTGATAAATACGGCTTTCTGCGGTTGTAGCATTATTACTGCCAAAAGCTCCTGTAGTAATATTGCCATAGCCAAGGGTAAATTTGATGTTAGCATTTGTAGGTCTGTAGGTAAGGCCGCCACGTAATAATAACTGCTCCAGATCACTGGCAATATCCCAGTTTCGATATTGTATATCTCCCTGAACCCCAAATTGACTTTCGTTAAAATCTGCATTGAAGAAGTACATGTACCATGCACCTAACTGATCTTCATCAAATTGGGCATTTCCGGTTTTTGGGTTTAACAATGAAACAGTAAGTAGTATTAGGAATAGGCCTTTTTTCATTTTTAAGTAGTAACATTCAACATCCGGCCATGTGAAGAAACAGGCATTTGCCATTTCATTTTACACATTGCCCCACCGATTTTTAAAATTACAATTCGTAGAGGACTATGCAAGAGATAAAGGAGCCAGAGTCTGGTAGTATTGTCATTTCGAATTGTGGAGGAGAAATCTTAATGTTTTATCAGGGTTATAATACTGGTAGAAGATGTCGGAGACAATGTATTTAAGTGGTTGCTTTTTAGAAGATCTTAAGAAAATGGGCTCTAATGGCTATTCCAGATTTGTAATCTGGAATGTGTATCGATGGATCTGTGATCCATTAATATAAAACGGATTACAAATCCGATGATAGTGCTTCGGAATTGCAAATTCCGAAGAGCGGGAGCCACTTCAAGTTGGCAACAGTAAGTAACCAGATACACACTAGATTCAGGTATTACTATTCCATAATTCAACTAAAACTATAGAAATTTATACTTCCATAGCCACTGATTCTTTTAAAACAATTAAAATCCATTAGATTAACATTGGGATATAAAAGATATAAGGGACATAATGTCCCTTAGCCAATTGTTGTACGCAAGCTGAAAAAAGCCACCACACGGTCAAGCACATTTGGTTTTTCCTAAACACAAAGCCAACGCAAAAAAAAACAAAAGAGCTTGCCCTTCCCCACCACCACCCAGAAATAAAAAACATTAGAACTTGATGCAAAAACAGGAAATTATTTTTAAATTTGCTAAAAATAGGTCAAATCATAATTTGATTAAACTGTAAAAATGGCAAGTTTCGGACATTATATAAAAACGGAAAGGGAAAGACGAGAATGGACACAAACTGAATTCGGTGCGAAAATCGGAATCAACACAAGTGCCATTAGTCGAATTGAAAATGGGAGTCAAAAATTCAGCAAATCAAAACTGAAAAAATTGGCAGAACTATTTAAAACCGACTTACAGACCGTTACAGATTTATTTTTTGCAGACAAGTTTGCTAGAGAAGCTTTTAAATATAAATGTTCAGAATCCATTTTTACAGTAGCAGAAGACACGGCAAATTATTTAAGAAATACTAATACCAAACAAGGAACATTCAACTTTGAAAATGAGTAAAAAATTAACAGCAATAGATTTGTTTTCAGGATGCGGAGGATTTTCCTACGGATTCCAACAAGCAGGATTTCACGTTATTCTAGGTGTTGATAATACAGAAATTGCACTAAAAACATTTGAAAAGAATCACGACAATTCTAAAGCATTACTACTTGATTTGCATAAAGAGTCAGCAATAGACACCATAATTAAAGAATCAAATGGAAAGGAAATTGACGTAATTATTGCTGGCCCACCTTGTCAAGGTTTTTCGTTGACAGGTTCACGGAAAGAAAATGATGAAAGAAATTCATTATTCTATGCGGTTTTCCGTTTAGCGGAAAAAACCAATCCTAAAGCTATAATTATAGAAAACGTACCCGGCTTATTAACTCTTTATGGTGGTAAAGCAAAAAAAGAGATTATAGAGCTATGTGATAAAATGGGCTACAACTGTAATCCTAAATTACTTTACGCTCCAGATTATGGCGTGCCTCAAATTAGAAAAAGAGTATTTTTTGTTGCTCTTAGAAAAGATTTGGGAATGTTTGAATTTCCAGAACCAACGCATTCACCAGAAAAATATGTTGGTTGTAAGGATGCTATTGGAGATTTACCTGATTTGGTCTCTGACTTGGGAGAGGAAAACTTAAGCTATGACAAAAATCCGTTTAGCGATTACCAAAAGATAATGAGAAATGGCAACAAAGTACTTTTCAATCATTTGGGTACTCAACATACAGAACACGTAATCAATGTTATTTCGCAAGTTCCCGAAGGTGGGAATCATAAAGATTTACCTCCAGGTGTTGGAGATTCGCGAAAATTCAATGAAGCTTGGACACGATATCACAGTGAAAGACCTTCAAAAACAATAGACACTGGACACAGAAACCATTTCCATTACAAATGGAACAGGGTTCCAAGTGTAAGGGAAAACGCGAGGTTGCAATCATTTCCAGACAGTTTTGTTATGGGCGTTACCCTAAAGGGTCGGGCTTTCCGCACTCGCTTTTTTGTTCCTATCGTCTCAAAAAGAGCTCAAACAATTGCTTCAATCCCTAACGCAGCTTGACAATGAGAAGAAACTGGACAAGAGAAGAATTAATTTTAGCCTTTAATCTCTATTGTAAAATACCCTTTGGAAAATACAATCAAAGAACAGAGGAAGTTATTCATTTAGCAAGTCTTATTAATAGAACACCAAGTGCAGTTGCTTTTAAACTTGTAAACTTTGCCAGTCTTGACCCATATCACCAAAAAAGAGGTGTGAGTGGGATGAGAAATGCAGGAAACTTGGATAAAGAGATTTATGCGGAGTTTTCAAATAATTGGGATGACCTAATTTATGAAAGTGAAAGCTTACTTAATGAAAGAGAAGGAAATCAATCTTTTCAGCAAAAAATTATTCAAGAAATAGATTTAAGCAAAGAAGGAAAGGATGTAACAAGAGTTGTAAAAACTCGGGTTAATCAGTCTTTTTTCAGAACAGTTGTGCTAAATATTTACTCTCAAAAATGTGCAGTTTCAAACATTGATTTGCCTGAATTACTAATTGCAAGTCATATCGTTCCTTGGTCGGCAAATGAAAAAGAGAGATTAAACCCGTCCAATGGTATTTGTCTGTCTCCACTTTATGATAAACTGTTCGATAAAGGTTTAATGACTGTCTCGAACAATTTTGAAATAAACTTTTCAAGTAAACTTGCAAGAATTTCGGATAAATCAACTTACGAAAATTTCATAAAAAGGTACGAGGGTAAATCAATCAACACACCCGAGAAGTTTTATCCTAAAGAAGACTTTTTAGATTTCCACAGAAAAAATATCTACATAGAATGAAATTACAAATACAAAAAAAGATAACTCCAGAAATTCTTCAATCTATTCAAAATAAAGTATTTGAGTTACCAAATAACACTTTTGATTTTTTACCACATTCGGGTTTTAAATTAATTACAGTTAAAACTGATTCTGAATTTTCAACCACATATTCTGTAATTGATGGTCGTAAGCTTATAATCAATGAAAATCTTACTAATTTTTTCAACTCATTGTGCCTGAATGATAATTTAAATGGTTTCTTGATAATAATAGAAAATAAAGAAGAAACCATTTATGAACTAAAGTTTTCAATCAACGATAAAATTTTGGATTTAGAAAACGATGAACAACCGTTAATTCCAAGTAGTGTTATTGAATTTTTGGAGTCGTATCAAGTTTCAGGAATTAGGTAGTCCAAAACTAGACGGAACTGTTTCCAGAGGACGATATATGCTAATATCTAAAAATAATGAAGGTTTCTTTCCACCACTGTCAGTTACAGAATTAAATGATGCAATTTTATTGCCAATAGTCCCCCCTGATTCAAATGAAAAAGTGTACTGTACTTATGTATATCACAATGATAAATATCACGGCAGTACAGCTAAACAACCAAGAGATGAATTTAGATTGTATCTTAACACTAAAATCGATCCCGATCGTACATTCTTTAAGACTGATGACATTGTAGTCTTTGAAAAAATGCAAACAGAAGATTTAACCAACCTTTACAAAATGCACCGTTTCAACTCGAAAAATGTTCATTATTCAGCATTGGAGGAGATTATAGAAAATTCTGAGCAACGTGGTGGACACGCAACTTATGATGAAAAATTAGAATTTATTCCGGAATATCAGGTTTCAGATTTAGATTATTTAGAAACTGTAATTCCTGATGAAGTAAAAAAAGATGCAGAAAAAAGACAGAATCAAGCGAAAGAGGAATCTGAAACTGAAATTGAAGAAACAAAAGGAGCTAATCTTTTCAATTCTGTAAGTTTTAGAGATTTTGTTTTACTGGGTTATGGAAACAAATGTGCTATCACAGGAGAAGCAATTTTTTATAAAAAACTAATAAATCTTGAAGCCGCACATATAAAACCTAAATCACATTCTGGTTCATTTCTACCTTGTAACGGAATAGCAATGTCAAGAGATATGCACTGGGCTTTTGATAGGGGAATGTTTACAATTGACGAAGAATATCGTGTAAATGTACATATAGATGTAAAAGATACCTTATTAGCAAAATATGACAAACAGCAAATAACTTTACCTGTTGAAGATTTCTTTAAACCTGAAAAAGCATTTTTGAATTACCATAAAGACAATATTTTCGGACTTTTTAAATATGCGGGAGTAATGAGAAGTCCTGATTAAGCCAACTCAATGTTCAAGCACATTGCATTCCTCGTTCCTGCGGTTGCAAAGAGCTTTCACGCCAACGCTAACGGACTGAAAAGAAAGAAAGCCAGCGTACAACATTGTGTATAAGTAATAGCGAAAATAGTGCTAAAACGAAAGATAAAATATAAAACAAAGGTCAGTGCAAAACTGAAAAGTTAGTGAGTAGAAATCCGCTACTACTCATACACGAGACCGTTACAAACCCCCTTTAACCTACAAATAACAGCATTTATTTTGAGGTTTCCTGGCTACGGCAGGTTTTAGAAGGCTACAATAAAACCCTGGTGGCAAGGCTGTATTAAACAAAAAAGCCCTTCCGGTTTTTCGGAAGGGCTTTCAATTTAAAACTAAGGACAATTAAATATCTGTGTCCATCTCAAAACGCTCCAGGTAGTCAGCTACTCTTCTTACTACCATACCTCCCAATGAGCCATCTACCACTCTGTGGTCATAGCTGTGAGAGAGGAACATTTTATGTCTGATAGCAATAGCATCGCCACTCGGAGTTTCTATTACTGCAGGCTTTTTAACTATAGCGCCTAAGGCCAAAATACCTACCTGAGGCTGCATGATAATAGGTGTACCCATTACATTGCCAAAAGAACCAACGTTAGAGATAGTGAATGTACCACCAGAAAGTTCGTCAGGAGACAATTTGTTTTCACGGGCTCTTGTTGCCAGATCATTCACTTTATTTGCAAGTCCAGTCAAATTCAACTGATCAGCATTTTTGATTACTGGTACTATAAGGTTACCTGATGGCAACGCTACAGCAACACCGATATTAATATCTTTTTTCTTGATTATTCTATCGCCATCTACCTGCACATTGATCATCGGGTAGTCTTTGATGGCCTTGGCCACTGCATGAATGAAGATAGGAGTGAAGGTTAAATTACCACCTTCACGTTTTTTAAACTCATTCTTCATTCTGTTTCTCCAAAATACAATATTCGTCACATCGGCCTCAACAAATGAAGTAACGTGTGGTGCTATGCGCTTAGAGTCTACCATTCTCTGGGCAATCATCTTACGCATTCTGTCCATCTCTATGATCTCGTCACCTGCGCTAATAGAAGCAGGTACTTTGGCTACTGCGGTAGAAGGTTTAGATTCAGGAGCTGGTGCAGCAGCAGGAGCGGCTACAGGCTGGCTACCTCTAGTTTCTACATAAGCAATAATATCAGTTTTTGTAACACGGCCATCTTTACCACTTCCAGGTAAGGCATCCAATTCTGACAAAGGAATACCTTCTTCTTTGGCTATGTTTTTCACCAGTGGAGAGTAAAACCTGTCTGATGTAACTGGTGCCTGTTGTACCGCTCCGTTGCTTGCGGTAGCTGGTTGTGCGGCTTCCACCTTAACTTCTGGCTTAGGCTCAGATTTAGCTTCTGCTTTTGGAGCAGCAGGTGCGCCAGCATCTTCACCATCAGTAGCTATAATTGCTATTGGCTTACCAACTTCTATTACATCACCATCTTTGGCCAGTATTTCTTTTAATACACCGGCATGGGTTGAGGGCACTTCAGTATCTACCTTGTCAGTAGCTACTTCCAAAACAGATTCGTCCTGCTCTATAGTGTCGCCTTCTTTTTTTAACCATGTAAGCACGGTGGCTTCCATTATACTTTCGCCCATCTTAGGCATTATTAGTTCTACTAGTGCCATTTATTATTCAATAAAAGTGTTCTACCCGAATTCGGGTGCAAATTTAGTACTTTAGTTTTTTATTTCAATCGTTTTCGATAAGGTTATCCGAATAAGATTGAGTGCTGCTATAGCCGTTGCTTTTATGTTCACATCACGGTCTTTCCATAGTTGCAATTTACGTGCTTTAGTTTGTTCTCCATCAGCAATGGCAATCCAAACCGTGCCTACCGGCTTTTCGGGAGTACCCCCATCAGGCCCGGCCACACCACTTGTCGCAATACCCAAATCGGCATTAAATTTTTGACGCACATTATTGGCCATCTCTATAACGGTTTCTTCACTTACCGCCCCGTTGTCTATCAAAGTCTCCTCTTTAACACCAAGAACACTGGCTTTTAGTTCATTATGATAAGGAACTACCGAGCCCTGATAGTAAGCTGAACTTCCAGGTATGGAGGTTATTAAGTGTGAAATATAACCACCGGTACAGCTTTCTGCAAAAGCTACAGTCAGGTTGCGCTCTTTTAGCATTTCGCCAACCACAGACTGTATTTCATCTTTGTCATAGCCATAGATATATTTAGAGGCATATTTTTGAAGTTCAGTAATTTGCTCTTCTACCTCTGCTTTTAGGGTATCCATATCAGGGCCTACAGCAGTTAGTCTCAGTTTTACCTGACCTAAACTTGGCAGATACGCTAGTTTTATATGTTCTGGCAGTGCATCTTCCCAAACCTTGATCTCCTCGGCCAGCCATGATTCGCCAATGCCAATTGTCTTCACCACTTTATGGAAAATTACATCTGTTTGAAAATGACCCTGAAGTTTTGGTATGACGATCTCCTTCATCATGGTCTTCATTTCATGAGGCACACCGGGCATAGAAACGAATACCTTTCCATTTCTCTCAAACCACATTCCGGGGGCGGTGCCCAATCTATTTGAAACCCTTTCACAACAAATAGGCAATTCGGCTTGCTTCCTGTTAACTGGAGTAAGCTCACGCCCTTTGCTATTGAAAAACTCTGTAACTTCTGCCAGTGCTTCTTCATCCATGGCAATTTCACAATTGAAGTATTCTGCCAATAAGGGTTTGGTAAGATCATCATTGGTTGGTCCCAAACCACCAGTAATTAATATTATATCCGCTCGTTTTTCTGCTTCTGCAAAAGCATCCATCATATCTTGCCTGATGTCGCCCACTGTAGTTTTTCTAACCACACGAATGCCTACCTTATCCAACTCCTGACTCATCCACTGAGAATTGGTATCATTTATTTGTCCAAATAAAATCTCGTCCCCAATTGTGAGCAGCTCTGCTTTTGCGTTTGCCATGTAATTTGATTATTGAAATGTAAATATCTGAAAGTATATGAAAATGCTTAACTTAATTTGCGAATTATGTACTTCAATAGTCATTAACAGAATATTCAATTAAAAGATTATATCATGAAGCTTTTTAAAAACAATTTCTACTTCATTTTCATTGTGCTAATGGCATGTACCTCGGCACAGATCAATCAGACCCTTGGTACAATCAACGATGCGCTGGGTGATGATGCCCTGACTTCTGAACAGGTAGCTTCAGGACTTAAAGAGGCTTTAATAAACGGAATCTCTAAAGGATCAGGTCAGGCTTCGAAATTGGATGGGTACTTCAAAAATCCTCAAATTAAGCTACCTTTTCCTCCTGATGTTCAGAAGGTGGAGACTAAGCTGAGACAAATTGGACTAGGCGATGAGGTAGATAAGTTTGTGCTTACGCTGAACAGGGGCGCTGAAGAGGCTGCCAAGGAGGCCAAGCCAATATTTGTCAATGCCATAAAAGCCATGACCATTCAGGATGCCTGGGGAATATTGAAAGGCGATAAAGATGCAGCTACGCAATATTTGATGCGCACTACTTCTTCACAGTTAAAAGCCAGTTTTCAGCCTGTTATCAAAAGGGCGCTGGATAAAACCAATGCCACCAAATATTACAGCGATATTGTAACTACATACAACAAAGTGCCTTTTGTAGAGAAAGTGAATGATGATTTGGAAGGCTATGCTACAGATAAGGCAATAGAAGGTCTTTTTACATTGATCGCCAAAGAGGAGATGAACATCAGGAAAGATCCTATGGCCAGAACTTCAGAGTTATTGAAAAAGGTATTTGCTGAGCAGGATTAATCTTTAACAACCTTAAACCAGCGGGTTTCGGTTTTGTCCTGGATCCTGACAAAGTACAGGCCACTGTTCCATTGAGCAGTGGCTATTTTTATGTCTGATCCATTTTCTGAGTGGATTAATACTCCAGCGGCATTGAATAATTGAATATCAACGTTGCCTGGACTTTGAATGATAAGATGATCATGAATCGGGTTGGGGTAAATTTTAAGCGCGGAGGTTTCTTCAAGGCTGGTGATATTAACTACCTCTAAAGCGGTTGAGCTTTCGTCTATGCACCCCAGGTCATCCATCACAATCAACTTGAGTTCATAATTATTTGGCGTAGTGAAATGAAGTGCTGGCAGCACTTCAGTGCTGATTGTATCACCATCCAATAGCCAAATGAACTGCGTTGCAGCAATGGAGTTGTTAGAGATTACTGGTGACTGTGCATCATAAAGGTTAAGTGGATTTGTAATGGTGAAACTGGATTCCAGATCGCTCACATCAATGGTTAGCGCCAGCGGCTCACTTTCCTTTAAACTTGCGTTATTGGTGATGTAAATGGTGGTGTCTTTCAATACATTTTGAAGGCTTATTGATGATCCTTTTGCCTGTAATTCAGTTAATCCTGAATCAGCATAAAAGTGATAATAAGAGCCACCCGGGTTGATGTCAATATTTTCGCCTTGACAAATGACAATGTTTTGCAAGTCTGGCTTTTGACTCAAAGCAGGAGTAATAACCTGAACCAATGAATCCAGACAACCATTGCTGCTTTCTGCCACTTGCTTAATTGTGAAAGAATCTAATGAGCCATAGTCAATGTTGATATTCTCATTTACTACCTGAAGTTCATCATTAAGGTACCAATAGTATAAAGCCTCATTTTGAGCTTTTGAGTTAAAAGTGGCCAAAGTAGAGGAGGAAAGATCAACAGTATCTGGTGCATAATTAAAATCAGCTTTCACATCATCCACATTAATATGAACGAGTTGTGGGTTGCTCATATAAGCAGAGTCTTTACTAACCACATATAAGGTGGTATCTTCAGTAAAAGTGCCGGTGAAATCATTGCCAGTGTGGATTAGGTTAGTCAACTCAGCATCATTATAAAATTCCAGATTAGCTGAATTTGTAGCTGTAAGCGTTACTTCATCCCCTCTACAAATGTTTTTATCAGTGATATTTGGCTTGTTGCTTCTGTTAGCAACGTCAATAGATTTTGTGACATTTTCTACACAACCAATATCACTCGTCACCGTCAGATGTATGTTGTAAGATCCAGTAGCCGAATAAAGTGTTGTAGGGTTCTGTTGGGTAGAAGTAAAACCATTATCCAAATTCCAGGACCAGGAAACAGCATCAATACTTTTGTCTGAAAAATGCACTGTCTTTTTACCAGTTTCATCAAGTAGGAGTGGGCTGGGATTCACTGAAAAATCTGCATTAACATATTTTGGTTTAGCTACAACCCTGAACGAATTTCCATTATAAGTGCTGTCTTTATTTACAACGTAGAAGGTTGTTGGTATAGTGATATTTTCGGTTTCAAAGGCTTCCCCGGAATACAAAAGGTCTGTCAATTCCACATCTGAATAGAAATCAAAATTAGTGCCTTCCGGGTCAATGACAGCAGGTTGGTTGAGGCAGGTTTCGGCTATTTCAATTACAGGTGGATTTTGATTGTAAGAGTTATAAAATGAAACGGCAGCATTTTTATTGTTAATTAAATCTGCTAAACTATGGCCTGCAACAAATACAAAAGTAACCTTCTCAGCCTCATCAACCTCCAGGTTATTAATGGATGCCCCGAGAAGGTGTGAGACATCATTGCCATTGTTGTTATCGCCAGCACTGGTTTTCAAAATGCCTTGAGAACTGTGGCTATGTTTGATACTGTCATTGAGTATTACTGGAATATCAGCAGCATTTCCATTGAAATTTCGATTGTTAATGGCTGAGTAAATGGAGTCCTGACCACTTAAAAGTGCTATACCAATATAGGTGTTCCCATCATGCACATAGCCGAGCTTATTGTCGCCATCCCAACTTGCTTTGTTGAAATCTTTGTTATTGATATTCCAGTCGGCAAAGAGGGCAATATTAAGGTCGGAATAAGCTGCAACACCTGTATTTATTATTCTAAATTCCTGAATGATAAAATCAGAAGTGTTATCAGCTAAGGATTTTTGCTCTATGAGCATGCTGTCGGCAACGGTGAATACCGAACGGACATCACCTGCAGTTATCCCATTTCTGTATTCTTTAATGTTTGTTATTGGGGCGAAGTCACCATCACGGTCGTTTAGCCCAAAATTGTTGGGCACATTGTCGCTAATGCTGGTTTTACTTGAACCGATCATCAAACCGATGTTCTCGGCTATTCTTTCATCTTCATAATTGACACCAATGCCTGATAGAAACCCATCTCTGTCATATCCCAGATCACCATCACCAGCTATGGTCATTTCCAGCTGCCCTGATTTAAAATTGACATAATTTGGTGAGGTCTTGATAGTGAAATATTGAAAGTCCACATAATTATCACCTATCATATCAACTCTGAATACAAGATCTTCTGAGGCTGGAAGATCGCTTGAAAGCACCACTTGAAACGGGGAGTTAGTATTGTTAAGTGTGTCAATACTTGCAAGTGTGCCAACACTAAACTCTCCTGAAATAACCTGAACATAAGGTGAAGGTGAAGAAAGAGTTAATGTGGTGCTTCTGGCTACATTCAGATAGTTTATCATGTCCATTGAAATGTTCAGCGTATCTCTGGCATAGGCCCTAGTCTTTAACCCGTTATTGTAACTGATATTTTTTAATCTTATAGATGGGGTTGAAATATCATTGAGGGCTCTTAACATATTTAGTCGACCTTTTCCCATTAGTCCTTCAAAATTGTTATTAGTCCCAACAGAATAGATATCATCTGTGGTAATTCGGATTCTTTCCATTACCTGCACTGCATTAAGCTGTGGAAATCTCGCCCTTACCAAAGCAGCAGCGCCAGCCACCATAGGTGAAGAAAAGCTGGTTCCAGAGCCATTGGTTCTATATTTACTGTCATTGTTAACATGGAATATATTTTGTCCGGGGGCCATCAGATCAATATTGTAGCTGAATGTGGCAAATGCTGATTTGTTATCCAACATATCAGTAGCGCTGACAGAGAGTACATTGTCATAAGATGCCGGATAAAAATCCAAGTGTTCTGGTGTATTTCCCGCAGCAGCTACTATAACAGCATCTCGCTCCAGCACAGCATAGTTTATAATGTCTTGACCATATTGGCTAAAACTACCTGCTGAACCCCAGGATAGATTAATAACCTTACAGCCCAGATCTGCAGCCAGTGCAATGGCCTCATACCCATTTCTAAAAAAGTTGGATCCACTTGCAAAGATTTTAATAGGTAGGAATTTGGTGTTAAACCCGGTACCAGCGATACCAATGCCATTGTTAGTTCTCGCTGAAGACATCCCGGAAATTTGCGTACCATGCGGATCGGTGTCTGCCGTTGGGTTGTTATCATTATCAGCAATATCCCATCCTGCGTAATTATCTATCAGTCCATCACCATCATCATCCAGACCATTAATTGGCTCATTCAAATTATAGGCTATTTGCTGAAACAAATCCGGATGATCAAGTTGAACGCCTGAGTCAAGAATGCCAATAACAATGGAAGAATCCCCCTTTTCTATTGTCCAGGCATCATAAGCCTTAACTACTGAAAGGTAGGTTTGCTGGGCTATTGCAGAATCATTGGGAACGAATAAAGGGCGGTGGTTAAAATAGGGCTCTGCATAAATCACATTGTCATCCTGAAGCAATTCATTGATTGTGTTTATAAGCTCTTGGCTATTTTCAACCTCAATCTTATAAATGTTGGACAATGGATGCTGAGCATTTTTGCTGGAAATATGACTTACTGCACGTTGGGCATTCATAAGCTTATTGGTTTTTAAACTTTTGCTTTTAAGACCGCTGAGCTCGCCAGATTTTAACTTGACAATAATAGTATGGCTGTCATATTGCGAGGGAGTAACTCCTCTGGGAAGTTGATATGGCTTTTGTGCATAAACTGTTGTCACAGCCAGGCACAGGAGGGTAATATGTAAAAGCCACTTCAAAGTAAAACGTTATGGTTTCTTAATATGCTTATGGATGTAAATGTAACTTTTTAATTCTCACCTAAAGTGGTGTGCAACCGATTGAAATTTTTTATCAATATACCTTATCTTCGCTTTCCTAAATTGATACTCTAAAAACCGATCACTATGAGTTTATATAAGAAACATAAAGATATTTTAACTAAGGCAATAAAGGCCATTCATGACAGAACATTTTTTGCTGCCTATCCTGAACATCCGGCACCTTCTATTTATGGTGAGACCGCTGATGCAGATGGAAGAAAGAAATTTCAGGGAAGTGTAGGTAAGAAATTTGAAGAGCTAAAGCAGGAAAACCCATCGTCATGGGTAGGGGTGGAGGAGTCTCCATACTTGCAGGAGCCGTTGAATATTCAATATCCTGCTTTTGATACCAAAACGTTAATAGAAAGAGCGGATAAAGCTTTTCATATCTGGAGAAAAGTGACTGCTGATGACAGGGCAGGTATCCTTATTGAGTCTTTGGAAAGAATAAAACAAAGGTTTTTTGAAGTGGCCTATGCTACTATGCATACTACCGGTCAGGGCTATATGATGGCTTTTCAGGCATCTGGTCCGCATGCTGCTGATAGAGCACTGGAAGCCGTAGCGTCAGGTTATGAAGAACTGAATAGATTTCCGGGAGCAGTGGTGTGGGATAAACCTATGGGTAAATATAATATTACTTTAGACAAGGAATGGCGTGCCGTGCCTAAAGGAATAGGTGTGGTTATTGGTTGCTCAACTTTCCCTACCTGGAATAGTGTGCCTGGCGTTTATGCCAGCTTAATTACTGGAAATAGTGTAATAGTGAAGCCTCACCCAGGTGCGGTTTTACCAATGGCCATTTTTGTTGCTGAAATTCAGAATGTATTGGCAGAAAATAACCTTGATCCTAATATCTGTCAATTGGCCGTTGATACTTATGATAATTTGATCACTAAAGAATTGGCTGAAGATAAGGCTGTGAAGATCATTGATTTTACGGGTAATTCTAAATTCGGCAGCTATTTGGAGAAATTGGATGGAAAAGCAGTATTTACAGAGAAAACTGGTGTCAACTCTGCTATCCTTGACTCAGCAGATAACATCGATAAAGTAGCGGCCAATCTTGCTTTCTCATTGACACTTTATAGCGGTCAGATGTGTACTGCTCCTCAGAATTTCTATATTCCTGAAGGTGGCATCAACACACCTGATGGAAATGTTAGTTTTGATGAGTTTGCTGCAAAACTGATTGAGAACATTAATGGATTAGTTGACAACCCTAAAGCAGGGCCATTTGTATTGGGCGCTATCCAGAATAAAATGACATGCCAGCGTGTGGCTGAAATTGGAAAAATTGGAGGTAAAGTACTACTTGAATCGCGCAGTATTGAAAACCCAATGTTTGCCAACGCAAGAATATCAACACCAGCTGTAATCGCATTGGATGCTTCAGATAAAGATAAATTCAGCACTGAATTGTTCGGGCCAATTGCATTATTAATCAAAACAAAAAACACCGAAGAATCTGTAGCATTGGCTAAGGAGATGGCCATTGAGCATGGTGCAATTTCATGTGGTGCCTATGTTACTGATCCTGAAGTTAAGGAGCATATTGCAGATGAGATGGCCCTGGCTGCAACGCCTGTATCTTTCAATTTAACTGGTGGAATTTACATGAACCAGAATGCTGGATTCAGCGATTTCCATGTTACAGGAGGAAATCCAGCGGGTAATGCATCATTTACAAATCCTGAATATGTGATAAAAAGATTTACCTGGGTAGGCCACAGACAGCCTGCAAATGTTTAACTTTTGGTTTGAATAACTTTAGACTATGCATCCAGTATTTAATAGAAACCTCTTTTTTGTAAAAGAGCAGGTTGGTATGTTCAAAGCATCCAACAACTATGATATCTATGACCCTGAAACGAAGGAAGTGATTTTGGAATGTAGGGAACCTAATCTTGGTTTTTTTACCAAAATGTTCAGGTTCACTGACTACAAAAGAATGACGCCTTTCGAGGTGGTAATAAAAGAGCCTAATGGGGATGTTTTGATTACAGTTAAAAGAGGGGTTTCTATTTTCTTGTCTACCGTGGAGGTGTTTGATGAGAAGGATCAACTTATAGGTAAGTTTAAACAGCAATTTTTCAGTATTGGCGGCAAGTTTAATTTGTTGGACCAAAATGATAGTGTAGTGAGTACACTAAAAGGAAAATGGACGAGCTGGGATTTTAAGTTTGTAAAGGAAGGCCATGAGTTTGCTCATGTGAGTAAACAGTGGGCTGGTTTTGGAAAGGAACTGTTCACTTCTGCTGATAACTACATGCTGCAAATCCATGAAAGTGTACCTGAAAATAACAGGTTAAGGATGTTGATCATTTCTGCGGTGATGTGTATTGATATGGTTTTGAAGGAGTAATGTTAATCGATGATTAAAAAGAATGCATGGATAACTTATGGTATTTTTTTTCGGGCAACAGGAACAATCTCTGTGTTTCTCTGTGAACTCCGTGGTTAATTTTACCACAGAGACCACAGAGGACTTAAAGTATGTTTATCTAGCTTTTTTTTGGAGTTTGTACTCTAAACTAAGTCCCACCAAAACACCAACAGTATAGCTGAGAATATCACTCCACAGAAAGCCATAACCTAAAACCAAACCACCTAAACGGGTTCTTCTTATTTCATTGATCCAGTCGGCCTGATAAAGCTGGCTTAACTCTATGGCATAGCAAGTGATAAGGCTAATGAGCGCTACTTTTAAAGCGCTGGCTTTTGGAAATAAAAAGCCGATAATCCAATAAATCATAAGTGCATAGAGTGGGTCTCCGGCATAGTCCTTAATAAAATCTGGCGAGAAGGAACCCCTTGATGCCAAGCCAATGGCAATGGTGCTAATGATTAAGAAAAAGTAGAGGGTTCTGTTTCTAGAGGTTATCATAGTAACCAGTTTATTGTTTGGATATTTATTATTGATAGGTGAGGCAGGTAAATCTGGGAGTCGGGTTTATTGGAAACAAAATGATATCATGACGTATGTTCCTCAAACTCATTACAGTCCAATCTGATGTCTGTTTCGGTTAGGGATATGTTAAGTAAGTTACAATAATGCTGGCCATTGTTATTGATATAAAATCTACAACCGAAACACATCCTCTGTACTTTAATAATTCCTTGTGCATTCAACTTAAATATCAAATCAGTTAAGCTGGAGTATAGATTTACCAATTGTTCATTGGGGCTATCTTCCAGTGCAGCTTGAATAGGAGTATTATACTCAGAAATCTGGTTGATGACATCCTGGCCTTTTGGAGTAATGTATAGATTGTAGCTTCTGGTATCTTCTGGAAGCAACTCTTTACGCAACAGTTCTTTGTTCACCAGAACTCTGACGGCATCACTAATGGTAGGTTTCGTGACGCTGAATTCCATAGCCAGATGACTGACATTAGAAAGTGCTGATTTGTGCGAGTTAATAAATAAAAGTATTTGAATTTGAATAGGACTGAGACCTGTAATCTTAGCTTTCTCCCAAATGAGTGTTTTATACGCATCGGTTAATCGCTCCAGGCCGTACAATATTTTTTGGTTCAAATCCATGTTTGATCATAAAGTTAGTCATCCTAATTATTTTACTTGAGATATTCTTCAATATTTAAAACAAATCATGATTGCCGAGCAGTTGGAATAAAACAAAAGTAAGTTTGGTCAATGCGGCCAAACTTACTTTGCTCAGATAAATTAACGTGTAACGGCTAGTCGCAATTCTTGATCTCGATAATACAATAGCCCTTTTCCAATATTCTTTTCTGAAGCTCAGGTGAAGCTTGCTCTATGTGGCAAAATTGGCATTCGTTCATGGTTAAAGGTCCGGTGCCGATTTTTTTATCAGCCAGGTATTCTTTACCATAATTAAAGATCGCACTAGTATCCGTTAGCTTACTCTCGACCAAAATATCAAAGTGCATGACCTTGTCATCATCTCTTTTGACATAAGTATCCCAAACTGCTACCTGCATCATTTTACCTGATAAGGGAGGGATAAATTGCCGCTGGCCACACTATATACTTCATAAACCCCAAGCATGGGTTTGTCATCTTTGGATGTATTTACCTGCATATAGGCTGTTACTCCATCATAAGTAAAATCAGTGCGATTGTTGATTCTGTAATCGGGAACCACTACACTTATCATTTGGCTATTAGTAATCACCTGAAATCCGGGAGAATCCATATACATAGGCATGCCGGGATTGGTAGGAGGTAACACTACAGATTCATCTCCTTTGGTAAATTGCTTAACAGACAAACCGCCCGCAACCCGCTTATCTTCTACCAAAATCACCCAATGCGGATGCCAAATAATGCCGTCATTGTTGAAAATCTGATCAGAATTTTCATCCCACAGGGGTGTGTCATCAAAATCCGGATGGGAGGTAAGAGCTAATGCTACAATGCCAGGTGTATCGCCAAAACCAACATCTGTAGATTTTAAGCTGGTAGGAAATACATAACCCAGAACCGGGGCACCATCCAGTTGCCCTGCAGGCTTTGGCAAGGTGTTGCCAGCCTTTCCATCTACTGTTATTTCCCAAACAGTAGCAGCAATTTCTTGAACCCGCCTGACCTGAACAGAGACTATCTTAAAATCAGTGGTTTTTTTGTAGGTGCAGTTTTCACAAGCCCAGCTATTAGTTGATATAATGGCAAGGATAAATACAATCGTCTTTTTCATTTTCTTGTTTGTTTAAATTAATAAAATAAGGAATCCTAACTAATTGATTCAAATTGAATTCATCATTCATTTAAAATCTGACGTAATTATAATTAGGAATCCTAACTAAAACAAATAAAGACTATTTTTAATTGATTTTAAACATATATTATTCTTTTGATATTGGATAAAACAGAAGGTGGGAAACTTTTTTAAACCACCTTAAATGGGCACTCAGCCTATGGAAATGGTAAAATCCATGTTATTTAATTACCATCACCAAACACCTTCTTACCACCCACATAAGTCTCTAGTATTTTAAGGTCCTTGATGCTAACCGGGTCGACTGTGGTTAGATTATTACTAATAACTACGAAATCAGCCAGTTTTCCGCGTTCTAATGTGCCTTTTATCTTCTCATCAAAGGAAGCATAGGAAGCAGTTTTGGTATAAGCCTTTAATGCTTGTTCAACCGAGATCTTTTGCTCAGGCACCCAGCCGTCAGGGTTTTGATCGTCCAGCGTTCTTCGTGTCACGGCTGCATAAATGCCCATCAATGGAGATGGAGGGGCTACAAACCAATCGCTGCCAAAGGCAAGCTGGGCATTCGCATCGAGTAAGGCCTTAAAGGCATATGTTGTTTTTATTCTTTCAGAACCTATGAGCTTTTCTGCCCACCTGCCATCATCAATAGCATGATAAGGCTGCATGCTGGGTATCACATTAAGTTCAGCAAACCTTTCAATATCATTCGGATCAATATGCTGTGCATGTTCAATTCTTAATCTCCTGTCCTTATTACCATTTTCTTTCTCCACGGTTTCAAATGTGTTAAGAAGATTATGAATCGCTTTATCGCCAATAGCATGAATCATTACCTGCAGTCCGGCATTATCTGCTGCCTTTACATGTTTGTATATAGAGTCAATAGGGGCAACGAAAAAACCTGAGTCAGTGGGATTATCGGTGTAAGCCTGAAAGAATGCCGCAGTGTGAGAGCCTAAAGAGCCATCTACAAATCCTTTGAGCCCACCAATTTTCAGCCAGTGGTCACCACTTCCATTGGTATCAATTTCTTGTTTTAGACCTTCCCATTGGTTCAGCGGATACATGGCATATATTCGTGTGATCAAATTATCTTCATTACGTACTTTCTTAAGCACATTATAATGCCCGGCAGCTGACATGTGGTGCACCGAAGTTACCCCGTTTGAGGCCAGATATTTCATAGCCGCATTGAGTGCATGCTCATATTCTTCAGTAGTAGGTTCAGTAACGGCAGACCAAATTAAGCTGCTGGCGTTGTCTTTAAATAAGCCTGTTATTTCTCCTTTGTCATTTCTTACAATCTCGCCTCCCTCTATATCAACAGCATCATTTGACACTCCAGCCAACTCTAAGGCTACAGAATTGGCCAATGACATATGCCCATCCAATCGGGTTATAAAAACAGGGTTGTCTTTAGTGACTGAATCTATCCATGATTTAGTGGGCAATTCACCGCCCCAATTTTCATGGTCCCAGTCTCCTCCCAAAATCCAGGAGCCTTTGGGTATTGTTTTAGCATAGTCTTCAATGGCCTTGGTGAATTCTTCAGGAGTTTTGGCATTCCTTAATTGTACCGAGTTGAGGTTAAATCCACCAGTCAGCAAATGCACATGGCTATCAATAAATCCGGGAGTGACAAATTTCCCTGATAGGTCTTTGGTTTGTGTGTTTTCTCCAATGAATTTTGAAATTTCTTCGGTGCTACCAACAGAAAGGATAGAGTCTCCTGATATGGCCATGGCTTCTGCCCAGGGCTGACCATCATTACCGGTCCAAATGGTAGTATTTGTAATTACCAGATCGGCCTTTTGTGTTTTGTCCTGACAAGAGGTTATCAAGATTAATAGTACTAAAGACTTGAATAGTGGGGACAACAGGTAATTGAATTTCATCAGGTTTTGGTTTGATATCTCCACAATATATAAATTAAATTGAAGTGACAGGAGAAAACAATTGATTGACTTAACCATTTGACATGATATCATTTAAAACACCAAACCCGTTCTTTGCCAACCTTAACTACTTTTTGTATCTTGAAAGGTGCGTAATTCTCAGCTGGTAAATATTGTTTCGTTCCTTGTAGCAATGGTGCTTTGCTCCATATCTGATCTTCTCGCTCAGAATAAACTATCAAATCTAAAATCTCCTTTCTCTAAATATGAGGTGAGCACCACTGAGTGCTCCAAAATTATGCATCATAGTGGCAGCCTCATTTATATACCCAGCAATGCCTTTGCAGTAGATGTTAGTAAGATTGATGTTGTTACGCTTTTGTACCGTGAGGTACGCACACCATCTGAGATGTTGATCCATAATATCAATATGACTACCCAATTGATGGGTAAAACCTTTTATCTGGAGTCTAATGGTATGTTTGAAATATATTGTTTGAATGACCTAGATACTGTGCAGGTACATGAAGACCGATCTATAGTAGTAAGGCTGGCTTTACCATCCAAAGAAGTGGATGTAACTATGGAGGGCTTCCGTTATAATGAAAAGGAGGGTTTGTGGGACTCCTATACTAATAGGATACAACCCTTGTTTTTGAATGATAAGGACGATGACCTTTGGGGAAGCGGTATAGTACAAAGTAATGCTGAAAATGTTGAAGTTATGGAGCCTGGATGGGATGACGAGTGGGTGGTAGATCCGGCCTGGGCACGGCAGGATTCTTTGAGAAACCTTGCCTTTCAGACCATGGAGATTTTTGATTTCGGTCTCTATAATTATGATAGAATCATTAATGGGGAGGAGTTTGTACCTTATGTTCCTCAATTTGTAAATCAGAATAATGATTCAATTAAAACCGATGTCTATGTGGTTTATGAAGGGCTGAATACCGTCATCTATTTTAATGAGTACAATTGGGCTAAAGACTTTACACTTATAAAAAACAGGAAATACAGCATGTTTACGGTTGATAAGGATGGCGCCATTTTCAAGCTCAATCAATATCCAGAACTCACAGCTGCAGGTAGCACTTTGACTTTTATGTTGGAAAAGAAAGCGGACCTGCCCAAGAGCGCTGATGAATTATCTAAGTTAATTGGAACAAGATGAGGAGAGGGCTGACGATATTCCTTCTTACAATAGCAGGGGTGACTCAAGCGCAGGAGATAGTCTCTAAAGTGATGCTCAAGGAAAAGCAAAACCAGATGGCTGCTGAGGTGCCCAAAATTTTGATTGATGCCATGAGCAGGGGCGATATTGTTGGTTACTATCCTAAAAACACGAAAATTCCAGTAAGCTATTCACAGTTCCTCTATCATTTTGGGATGACGGAACGCGCCTATCGGGCGCTCATGCAAACCTCACCAGGGTGGAACTGTGAAACCACCAAACCTGTGCCTATTGATGATTATGCCCTGGACTGCATGGAATACCAGTTTGAAATTGTAGAGCAAATGCAGCGCAATAATGTGACCTATGCCCAGGAAAGGAAAATGAAATATGTGCGATTGATATTCTTCAATACCTGCACGCTAGATGGACTTGATGTGGCGGGCCCGATATTTAAGATAAGTGATATAGGAGATTTGGTAGACCGTAGATATGGCATTACTAACCCTCAAAATAGTGCTGTAAAATACTCCGTGCTAGAGATGTTAAGGTTGAAGCTGTATAGTGCTAGATAAGGGTTAACACTCGGCTAACAACAGAGTGCGTGTTATTTCTATTAGCAATATATGTCATTGCTGTTGTTTTGCAAATAGTATCCCTGGCTAGTTTTAGTTCGGACTTCACTTTCTAGTATTGGAAAAGATCAAAAGGCTAGCACAAGTAAGGGCATAAGTGCATCTCGAATATTCCGATTCATAGTTCCTTTCGGAAATCAGTATTTTGTTCTTTGGTCGTTCCATATTTTTTATAAATGTCTTTTAGATGTTTATGAATATGGTTTGATACTATTTCTAAATGCTCGCTCCTTGAATAATCCCGTGAACCACTCTTGTAGGGTATCAGATTTATGCTATCAAGAAATATAAATTCCTCAATCGTGTTATGAGCATCTTTCAGTCGTTTAATAAGGTGCTCTATTGAGTTGCTCTTTGTCGATTCAACACTTTGTCTGTTCACTTCGGATAGCTTCCCTTTCAACGGACTTGGTTTAATACCCTTGCCTAAATCTGAAATGTTCCTGGCAAAACTCTCGTGCCAAAAAGTAATGTGTCCAAGAATGTCCTTAGCATTCCAGTATTCATATACCATTTTATTGTAGTCAAGGTCTTGCTCGAAAAAAGCAATGAGATTTTTCAATTCACTTCTTAGAATTTTAACATTAGTTTTTATCTGTTCCTCTTTACCTGTCATTTCTTTTTAATGGAACCTAATAAAATATAACACCACCTTTCTGTTTGTAAGCATTTTTTAAGTGTTCATACACGGAAAAATATCCTTTAAAATACCAATAAAAATCAATTTTGCACTTCGGGACTAAACCTCTCTTTATGGATTACAATAATCGCAATACATGGGGTCTTCAGCAGATTTGTTATTGATCGGTTCCGTTTTAGTGTAGCCACATTTTGTGCACGATAAAACATTGGCCTGTATTGATTGCGTGGGCATGCCACACCAACTGCATTTCAACCCTCGTTCTACATCGCTAATACCAAAGCCGGGGGTTTGGCATTTTTCGCAATTGGCCAAAGCCCTTTCTATCAAATTATCAGTAGCTGCTGCTATAATTTCCATTCTTGTGGGGTTATAATGGGCGCGCATATCGGTTTCCACAAAAGCCTTTCCATGATGTTTCATGAGCCAGTCAAACTTCTCCAACAGCTCATCATTATCACCTATTCCTTTGAATATGGCTGTTTTAGATTCCTTATCATTTCTTAAAATCAGCCTGTGAGAGGGGAAGCCAGCTTTTTCAGCAAAATCCATTAGCTCGGTCTCAGTGTTGCAAATCCGGCCATCAAAGTTCGTTTCAGTAGTGAGCTTTTTTCCTATTATCTCTAAGTTGTTTTTCCTGTCAAGCAGTAAAACCAGTTCCTCATTGCCCGGCACAAAAATAAGGGAAGGGTGTGAACCAAAAGAGCCTTCACTGGCTATAGCAAGATCACAGCCTGATATGTCCATAGCCATTTCACACTTTCTTCTTGCAGCCTCCAATGGACTTAAAATGCGTTCTATTTCACCAGTAAAAGTTCCAAGCTGATCGGTATCAAGCCCTGAAGGTACAAAAGGCAGCACTCCAAGTTTGGAGGCTACCTTTTGCGCTATCACTTTTTCTTTATGGTGTTTGGTGGCTATGGCCAGCTTTCGCCCGTAAAACAGGTTCATTATTTTGCTGCTATGCCATTAAAGCTGCTCCCAGTTCAGATTGCCATTGTACCTGTGCGATACCTTTCCTTCTTGGTCCATAGCAAGTAGGTACAACCACTCGTTGTCGCATAGGTTTCTCACCGATGGATGTTTCTCCAATATGATGTTCATGGCTTCTATTGGCGCTTCAATGATCACGTTGAGCCTTAAAGGCTCATGCTGGAAATTTTCTCCGTCATGCACCGACTGCATCGGCAAGCCAACTCTCAAGTCTCCTGAGTAGCCTTCCAGTACGCCAACTCCTGCGGTAACGTTGTGCAGTGTTTTATTTCCCGAACCGAAGTTTTTGTTATCAACAGTGGAGGCATAATATTGCAGGCTTATCCAGCTGGTAACCACCATGGGTGCTGTCATGATAAGTTCTAGTATTGAAAAGCCCTGGTCTTTTTTCCATTCATAAGAGTGTAGGAAAGATCGGCCACCAAAATCCAGGTTTTTAGTTCTGCCTCTGGGTGCCACTATAAACGATGAGCAGCCTGCTAATCCCCATTCTGGTCTAATTTGCGACCAGTCGTTGCTTCTGGCTTTTATCGCCAGATCAATGTTTCCATCTGTTGACATTCTCAGTGAACGCTCAGTCCTTGCCGCATGACCAGCCAGATCGAGTGATTTTTTAAGATCAATCAATTCCTCGCTTTTGTCACTCGGTATGTCATATTCGTTGAAAATGCTCACTTCATCTGTTGTTGTATCATGCAGGCAGGCCAGGAAGACCGTATTTTCTGGAATGTCTATGCCTTCTTGTTTTAGACTCGCTCTCACTTTTTTGTCGTTAAGCACTGCTGCAGCTACCCTGGCGTTGGATTCTCCACTATGTCCACCACACGCACCGCAGTCAAGGCCTGTAGCATGTGGGTTGTTTACCGAGGAAGACCCGTGACCTACTATCAGCACGTATTTCGCGAAATCTTCTGTTAATGACATGGCGCTGAGTGCGTTTTTGGCCATGCTTATGCGCTGTTCTACAGGTATGCCTGTAATGTCGCTGTTGTGGGCATTTGTTTCCAGACTGATCCTTTTTGTTTTAGTATGCCCTTCACTCATACCGTTCTTATCCGGGTGCGGAACCGGCCTTGTCAGTCCGAAGGAATCTGTGAAGAGCTTAGGAAGGTAGGATAGTCCCATTGGGCTTACAAAGCTGAAGCAGGTCACCGCTCCTGATTTGAAGGACTTCCAGATCTTGCTCACCTGATGTTTAAACATTCGGCTGTTGTATGCCGATTGATGCTGCTCTTTGTTTGGCAGCTCCTCCATTATCGTTGGGCCTGTTTTTAGCAGTACCGGGCACTGGGCTTCTCCATTTTCATGTGCTATGGGCACGTACTTAATAGGGAAGGCAAAGAATCCGGCAAACCCGAGGGTTTCTATGTTGCTATCAACAAGCTCTAAATTTCTGCGGTACACTTCAGAGCGCACATCTATACAAAATATGGCCTGGGCTTTCGCTTGTTGTTCTAATTTCTTTTTGATGCTCCCATTTTTGAATTTATTCACGATCTTGCGCTGTGCTGCAAGGTCATAAGCTTCCTGCAAGATGAGTTTTTGAGCGAGCTGTTCATTGATACTTCTGTTGGCTGCAGTGGCCGAGAGGATAATTTTGGCCTCATTCCATTTTTTGTTCAGTTCGTCATGTTGCAGGCAGTTGAGTATGCCAGCCTCCCAGCAGGTCAATACTGCGAGCATTTCTATGAGCTTACCGTCTTTACCTCCGTACAACTCACTGTCCCAGTCGAGGCGTGCCGCGTAGGCAGACCAGCCGCCCACTTTTAACAGGAGCCTGTGAAAGTAAATGTTATCACAACCCTCAGGAATCCTGAGCATTTCAAGCGCTTTTTGGGCGGCTAGAATAGGATCATTTGGAAAAGATTTAATCGTTTTTCTAAAATTTTTCAATCCCGCAATTTCCGTGGTAAGATCTGTTTCGGCATCAAATTTCCATGAAGCAAAGAGTCCTGCTTTTTTATCAGCTGCCGCCCATGAGGCCTGGCCATTGTCGAAGTAGGAAGCAGCCCAGAATGAAATTCTTGAAGTCACAAAGCTATTCCAGTCTTTCCCGCTTAGTTGTGAGGCGACATCCACTACTGTGGCAACTGGTGCAGGCTCCTGCTTTTTGTCCTGATCTTTTAGACTTGCTAAAAAATCATCTGTATTGGTATCAATTTCGTCAGCATTCCGTTTTAGCGCTGCCTCTATATCTTCTCGTAAAATCTTCCCTTCTTCCAGTTTTTCCATGTAAAATGACATCGGCAGGGTCATTTGTATTCCACCTGCCGTTACCAGGTCCTGGGCCACATTTTTGAATTTCTTGTCTGTCAACCCTAAGTAAGGATTCACAGCCACAAAATTTTCTAAAGGCCAAACGGGAGCAATTTTCTTACAAGCCTTGCGCATAGCGTTTACCAGCGCATTATTCTCTTTTTCAAGCTGCTCCAGAAAATTTGATCCATCTAATTTTGTTAAAGTCATTGGTCTGGTTTTACTGTTTATGGAATGTTTGATATTACTTTTTATAATCAAGCTGGCTGTCCGTCAAAGCTTTCTGCATTGATGTATTCTATTCTTTTAAACTGATCAGCTTGTAGCAGCGTCACGTGCTTGGTTTCTGGGGAATGGACTCTTAAAGCACTTACCGTTCTGTCAAAAATGGCATTGGCATAAAACCCATTTCTTATATGAATGGCCAAAGCACTATAGTTTGAGCTTTGCGATATAAATGGCGCAAGAATCTGGATGAAAACAACCGCTGCAAAAACTATTAAGATGATACTTATAGCTGCTATTTTTCCAAGACTCGGTGCGGTTAACTCAGGTACCTGAGCACTGAGCAAGTAATGCATTCCTGACTCCAGAGTGAAAAATGCTGTAGTTACAATAATGGACATTAAAGCTGCCTGCAAGAGTAGGGGTAGGCTTTTTTTAGATTCCAATGCTGCCGTAAAGATTCTTGACAGTCCCAGCACTATGATGGCTCCAATGGCGAGCAATGAAAGTTCCTTTTCAGGGTTTATGCCCCAAATCATTGCAAAACCTAAGTACACACCAACTGCCAGTGCAATACCTATGATCACTTTATATGGTTTTATCGACTGCTCCAGTGACTTTATCTTCGACCCTCTTATAACATCAATGACGCTACCTGATGATAAGAACGAATGCGCCTTGTAAAAGGAATGCGCCACAAGGTGAAGCATCGCTGCAGGATAAACTCCAAGGCCACATACCATTAGACTAAAGCCCATGTGTGCAATACTAGAGTAGGCAAGTGCAGTTTTTACAGAGGTTTGAGTAAGGTAAACCACTGATCCGAAAAGTGCTGTAAAGCCACCTACAATCATGAGTATTATTGGTGCGTAGCTACTAGCATCTAAAACAAAGGCCATTCTTATTATTAAGAAAGGGCCTGCATTTAATAAGCCCGCATGAAGCAAGGCTGAAACTGGTGTTGGTGTTTCCATTACTTCAATTAACCAACCGTGAGTTGGAAACTGTGCCGATTTCAAGAGTGCGGTGAGTACTAAGAAAATGGCAACTGTTTCAAGGCCGGCCAGCGGAAAGCCTAAGGCCTGATTGTTCTTTACAGTGGTGAATATGCTTTCCAGGTCACCGGTGCCAAATTGATTGTACATCATTACCACTGCAATGAGGAGACATAAATCACCTAATCTGGCGAGAATGAACTTCTTTTTGGCAGAGATAAGTGCTCCCGGTCTGTCTGAATAAAAAACCAGAAGTCTGTGCAATGACACACTTGTAAGAATCCACGATACCAGCAGTATTCCGAGATTGCCTGATAATACCAGCAGCTGAACAGAGGCGATAGTTGCCGCCAGTCTACCGATAAATGCTCCCTGTCTTTTATCACCGTCAAGATAGTTAATGCTGAATTTAACAATGATAAAACCGAGCAGTGCTATCATAGTCATCATCATGACGCTCAGGGCATCAACTCTTAAACTGAATCCGAGATTATTAAACCCTATCAGCCCGGTTTGAAATTGACCGTAATTCATAACCATATAGCCACATACTATTGCAATGGCAATGCTTATCACTGTTGAAAACATTCCCATTCTTTTAACCATTAACGGCCGTAGCCCTGGTTGAAACCAGGACATTAGTGCCGTGATAGTGAAAGCCGCAGGAGATAAAATTACAATTAGTGCTAGAAGATTTTGAGAAATCATTTGATCGTTAGGTTTAAATGGAATTTTAGATTAATTCAACAGAAATGGTTGATTTAACCCTTAGGTTTTTTCCAGATAACTTTGCCTCTTTAATGAGCTGCTTAAGTTCTTCCGATGATGCCTTCAATTCTTCGATTCTTTTTAGTGAAGCATTATCCTCCATTCCGAATCTTATCTGCTTACTAAAAGACTTTAGTTCATGAAAGTTGATTTTTTTCATGAGCAAGTGACTGATGATTTCTAATCCCTCTTCAGGTGTGTATTCACCTTTGATCAAATCATAGTTTCCTTTTTGAACTTGTGTGTTTTGTTTTTCTTGTATTGCTTCCATAATTAAGATTGTTTATGGTGCAAAGTTTATAAAACCAATTCATAAGTTTTTATTTATAATTATTATGTAATACATAAGTAATATTTATTTATTGGAAATTTGGAATACTGCTATTAAGTGTATTTTAACATCATAAAATTCAGATAATCAATATCTTATAATACTAGCATTGGATTGGTGCAATAAGCGTGACCAAGAGGCTTAACTCCACGATTTTGGGTCATCAATTGAGCATTAAATTTTAGCTAAGGTCTTTTTTTGGTTAAAACTTCAAGCCACAAGCAAGGTTTCTATGCCCTTTAAATACTGGTTTTGACTTACTGAATATGGTAAATATAGTTTTCAGGACCGATAAAGGAAGAGTTGTTAAAGCCCAATTTTTCCCAGTGTTCATTCGCATAACTATTGAAGGCATTAACATCTTCAACCTGCCATTCTAATTCCACTGCTTTATCATCAGCATAGTTTTCCATGCCCCTACACTCATCAACCAAACCAATAAAACCTGAAGCTGAAGTTTGGTAAATTTTTGTCCAACCCTGATCAGCCACTTTTTGATAGCCTAATACTTCCTCATAAAAGCTTTCCATTTTTAACATGTCTTTATGATAAGTCCATGTGATAGAGCCATAGAAGTTTAGTGCTGTAGAAGTTCTTGTGCGCGGAGCATCTTCGAGTACGGCCATAAACAATTCATTTTCCGGATGCTGCTTAAACTGCTCAAACTCTAATAGGTACCCGCCCGGATCTACCGCTACAAAACCATCATGTGGGCCACCAGTCTTCGGTTTGTAAGTGTATTTGATTGGTACCTGCTGCTCTTGTAAATAACTGTACCATTCCGGCAGTTGATCTGTTAGCAACGCAATGGCTGTAGATTTTGGTTGATCTTTAATATGGCTTTGGTTAAGAGCATGCAAATGCACAAGCACCTCATCACCAATTTGAAAGAGACTTGTATCGACCTTATTTAGACCAAGAACTTCTTCATAAAAAGCGATGGCTTCCTTAATATTATCATAATAGAGATGTGTTACCTGCTTTTTAACTCCAAAAGAAGCTAAACTTTTGTAGGGGGTATTTTTACTTAATAATTCATTAATTCCGCGATTATTATAGCCGAGAAGCCTGCCCAGTCTTCTTGCAAATCCCACCTTTAACGCATCATCTTTTGGATTTTCTTCCATTGCAGCTTTCAATTGTTCATATTGTTTCAATCGCTGCCCGGTATATATTAATATAACAGACTTGTTTTCTGTGGCTTCGTTTGGAAACAGGAGCGTTTTAGGGAAATTATCTTCTCTGTAGAGTTGGACATTGTAACTATCAGCAATCGTCTTGTATTGATCCCAATTCTTTTCTGCGACATCCCGTGCTATTGGGTGGTGCAGGGCCAAAGGCTTATTACCGTTGGCCACCATTTCACAAAAAACTTCAAAGGCTTCAAATTCTGTTTCTTTATGACTAGTGCAGGCAAAGCAGATAAATGCTACGATTAGACTTTGTAGAAGGGTTTTCATAAAAGTAAGCTAGTAGTTTTAGTAATTTGTCAAAGGCAATTCAGATTATTGGAGTTTAGGCCAACAACTACAATAATATAAGTTTTACATAAAGTTAGCTTGAATAACTTCTTCCTTGTGCAATTTGATATACTCAATCAGTGCCTGGCAGGCTGGGGTTAAGTTTTTACCACTGGTCCAGACCAGGTTCCAATTGGTCTTAATTGGTAAGTCCTTCAGAGGTACAATTTTCAGTTTATCTAACTGTAATTCATGTCTGAGTCCGATTAAGGGCATAATTGACATTCCCAGCCCCGCCATAACAGCCTGTTTTACTGCCTCATTGGAAGTAAGTTCGAAAGACCTTGTCGGTTTGATTTTGTTCAGGTTCAAATAGTTCTCCATGGCCTTCCGCGTTGCAGAACCCTGCTCTCTGAATATAAGCGGGATTTCAGCAAGTTTTTTCAATGTCATAGCATCGCTCTGTTGATAGTATTCAGGTCCGCTAAAAAGATGAAGCACATTGTCCATAAGCTCAATGCGCTCAAGTGCAAGGTCTGGAAGCACAGAAACAAGTGCAAAATCTGTTTCATTTTTGGTAAGGCTTTCTACCACCAGATTTTTATTGGTTACATCTATTTTTAAATCGATGTTAGGATGCTCCCTGGTAAATCCAGTGAGGAAAAAGGGGATAACATATTTTCCTGTGGACACGGACGCAATCTTTATTTTTCCTGTAAAAAGGCCTTTGTATAAATTGGCAGTATCATTAATTCTTTCAGCACCTTCCAGTAGGGTCTCACTTAAACTCAAGATTTGCTCTCCGAATTCTGTAACATATAGCTGCCTGCCTATGACCTCGGTCAGCGGAATATCAAACTGTTCCTGAAGTTTTTTAAGCTGTATAGATACTGCGGGTTGTGTAAGGTGAAGTTCGTCAGCAGCCTTTGTTATGCTTTTAAGCTCACAAACTTTGACAAATACCTTTAACTGGTGTAATGTATAATGCATTAATTTTATTTATGTATATGTTAAAAATAATAAATAAAAAATTATGAACACAATTATAGAATATTGCATTACGAAATAAAATAAAAATGCCTGAAGGAAACGAAGGGCAATAAGAATATTGATAAAACATGTAACCATAAACAACCAGCTCTTAGCTAGGAGCCGGAATATATTGAGGTAGGAAGGGGTTTTTTATGGTCAAGGAGAATATCAGCAAACTAAACATAATAAGTATGAGAGGTTTTTTTAAATACGCAAAGTTTATTGTCAGTAAAATGGCCTTCTGCCCAATACTGCTGAATAAAGAGTATCGCAAGTGTTTGTCTTATCTATCACATTCAGAAAAAAAGAAATTGAACAGGTGGGTTAAGACTAAGCAATTCGCCAAAGAAATCAATATGTACACTCGTTTTGATTTAAACGGACAAAATTAAACCAGGGCTTTAAAAAGTTAAAACATTATAAATGGATATGGAAAAATTGAATAAATGGATGGTGGGAATTGATGGAAGAAATTCATCAGAAGCAGTTTTATGGAACATTATTGATTTGGCAAATCACTTTAAGCCTGAAAGCATTACATTTATTTGTGTCTTTCAGGAATTAGACTTGCCTAATGAAATATGGTCAAAATTCCCTGACTTACAGACAACACAAATGCAGGATTTTGGACATAAACTGTCTGGGAGTGTTAGTGGTGTGCTGGATGATTCAATTGAATACACTATTGAGTTAAATGTTGGTAATCCGTTAACTGAGCTTTCGAAAAAAAGCCAGCAGCCAGAGTTTGATCTTATTCTTATTGGTAATGATAAAAACCATTATAAACTCCGTGATAGAGTAATCAAAAAATCGTCATGCAGTGTACTATTGGTTCCAGATCAAAAAATTGATAAGCTTCAAAATATTTTAATGCCAATAGACCACTATGATTATTCACAGCGTATTGCGTCCGTAGCCAGGCAATTTGTGGATTGTTACCAGGTAGAAAAGGTAAAGGCACTACACATCTATCAGGATGCATTTCATTATCTCAATCTGATTTTAGAGTCACCTTATGAAGTAGAAGAGATATTACAGAAACGTAAGGAGCTGGATGATCAACTTCAGTCTTATGCCTTATATAAAACCAAAGAATTTGCAGAAAACCATAAATTCCCCGGTTTTGAAGGGGAAATAATAAAAATGGGCAAGGGAGTGAATATAGATATGCCCTTGGCCAAGTCAACAACTAATTATAAACCTGACCTTATTATAATAGAGGCCAAAGGTAAAGCCGCTTCTTCAGCCTATCTACTTGGCAACATGACAGAAAGCTCAGAAAATGGATTAGTACAATCCTATCTATACATTGTAAAGGCTAAAAGGGAGCCTGTTGGAGTTCTAAAATCACTATTAAGGCTTGACTATCGAGCGGTAACAAATCTTATTTATTCGTAAATAGGATAAGTTCATAACCCTTAGGATAAATTTCTTATAAAAATTTCAGCAAGGACTAAACATTTCCGATGGACGTGCGTTAACATGGCATGTTATATAATAGTAATACTATTATATATATAAGTTAATATATTATACTTGAAAGTATGGCAGTACTTCAGCTTTTAATGAGTGAGCAATTATTTTTAAGAGACCCGCAGGAAACTGACTTGGGCAAGAAAATGATTCAGGAATCTATTATTATGATTGATGAGCTGGGTTTTGAGAAATTCACTTTTAAAAAATTAGCGGAGCGTATTGAATCAACAGAAGCTTCTATTTATCGTTATTTTGACAATAAACACAGGTTACTGGTATATCTTATCGCATGGTATTGGAACTGGCTGGAATTTAGAATAGATTATGCTACCAATAACATTGAAAGTGCAGTCACTAAACTGGAAATAGCACTGAAAATAGTTACGGAATTAAAAACCAGGGATGCATCTTTTCCTCAAATAGATGAGGAGGCACTTTTTAGAATAGTGATTTTAGAGTCTGACAAGACCTATCTTACTAAGCAGGTGGATGACGATAATAGAGAAGGGCTGTTTAGGGGTTTCAAATCATTATGCACAAAAATAGCAGGGTTTGTAGAAGAGATTAACCCCGACTACAAAGCGGCCAATTCGCTGATCAGTACAGTACTGCACTCAGCACACCATCAGCTCTTTTATGCCGAGCATCTGCCATCATTGACCAACTTGTCTTATGGTAAAAACATGCATTCTCAAAACGAAGAATTTCTGAAAGACCTAATCTTTAAAACTATAAAAGCTTAATAGTTACCCTAGATGAACAATAATCAAATTATTAAAGTCATCCGAACATCATCTGACCTGCTCAAGCAGGATTTTGATGGTTTTGCTTTGAATAGTATCGAGGCATCAGTAAGGCGTTATAATAAAAATGAGCTTTCT
Organism: Fulvivirga sp.; assembly: GCF_040218215.1. Classification (NCBI taxonomy): domain Bacteria; kingdom Pseudomonadati; phylum Bacteroidota; class Cytophagia; order Cytophagales; family Fulvivirgaceae; genus Fulvivirga; species Fulvivirga sp. The sequence goes on along the minus strand of NZ_JAVJQL010000024.1, from coordinate 100,852 downwards.
GAATTTATTAGGGATCTTATAGAAGCTGCCAACAAACAGCGGATTATCTACCTCGAAAATCGTTTGAAAGGTGAGGAGTTTGCTGAATTCTTAAAGGGCATTGAAATACCAATTGTTGCCTTTGAAAACGCAGAAGAGGAATACATTCCTGTAATAATCTATAAAGATGGTCGTAAGACTAAGGCTATAAAGATTGAAGAACATGATTCTGACCCTTTCTTAATTGATGAAGACTATATTTCGAGACTTAAGGATGATAATGGGCAGATTAACTTTATGGGTGTTTTTGCCTATAAAAGTATGGTGAGCGATGAAGATGGAGATGTAGAAGCTAAAAAACTCAGCCCTATTCAGCGCCTGATCAGGTTGCTGTCAGAAGAGAAAAGGGATATTTTCTATGTTTATGTCTATGCCCTGCTTATCGGTTTAATAAGTCTTACGCTGCCGCTGGGTATTCAGGCTACGGTATCGTTAATTTCCGGGGGGGTGGTTTTTAGCTCTGTTTATGTGCTCATAGGTTTGGTCATCTTAGGTGTTTTGGCCACGGGTGGGCTACAAGTAATGCAGATAACATTGGTTGAATACCTTCAGCGCAGGGTATTTACCAAAGCGGCATTTGAGTTTGCCTTTAGGGTTCCGAGAATAAAAACAGAGGCCTTATTGCAATATTACCCACCAGAATTGATGAACAGGTTTTTCGATGTACTAACCATTCAGAAGGGTCTGCCAAAATTATTGATTGACTTATCAGCAGGTGTTATCCAAATTCTTTTCGGATTATTACTGCTGTCTTTCTACCATCCGTTTTTCGTATTCTTCAGTCTCATATTGTTGGGCATGCTGTCTTTAATCTTTTACCTCACGGGGGCAAAAGGGCTTAGTTCATCAATCAGCGAATCAAAATATAAATACAAAGTGGTTTATTGGTTGGAAGAGCTCGCCCGAACCATCAACTCATTTAAGCTTTCGGGAAATACACCATTGCCACTCAGAAAAACGGATTATAATGTAAATAACTACCTGAGAAATAGGAAAACCCACTTTGGTGTGCTCATAACACAGTATTCATTCATCCTTCTGTTTAAGGCTTTGGTTACAGGAGGTTTGTTGATTATTGGTACCATCCTGGTAATACAAAGGGAAATTACACTAGGTCAGTTTGTAGCTTCGGAAGTAATTATAATCTTGATTTTGAACTCTGTTGAGAAAATCATTATGTATATGGATGTGATTTATGACATGCTTACTGCCGTTGATAAAATTTCTCAGGTTACAGATTTGCCTTTAGAGAAAAGTGGCGGTTATGATATGCCTAATTTCCATGATAGCAAAGGAATGGCAATACAGGCTAAAAACTTAAAATATAAGTTCCCAGGCAATTTAGAATATTCATTAAAAAACATTGATCTAACGGTTAAGAGCGGTGAGCATATTTGTCTTTCGGGTACTGGGGGCTCCGGAAAAACGGTACTAAGCAATGCCATTGCTGGTCTCAACATTAACTACGAAGGCATTGTTACCATTGACGGTTATTCTCTCAGAGACCTGGATTTAACTAACCTGCGAGACAGGATCGGTAAGAATGTTAGCCAACAGGATATATTTGAAGGCACTATTATAGAGAATATACTGCTGGCAAAGACCCATTCCAATTATGAAGATGCCATGTGGGCTATCAACATGGTTGGCATCGCTGATGAGATCAATAATATGCCCGAAGGCCTAAATACACCTATGCTAAGTGGTGGTAAAGGACTGGCCAATGGCCTGGTAAATAAAATAATACTGGCGCGATGTCTGGCCAAGCGGCCTAAGATGCTGGTACTCAATGATTTCTTCACTGACTTTCTGAAATCTGAGCGACTTCAGTTAATAAGCATGCTCACCGATAAGCAGCATAAATGGACAATGGTGGTGGTATCCAACGATCCTGTAATTATGGCTGCATGTGACAGGGTGGTTATCCTTGACCAGGGCGAGATAAAAAGAGAAGGAAAATTTGAAGAACTAATCAAATCTGAAGAACTAAACAGAATAATAAACTAAGAGGTATGAACATTTTAGATAATTTGGCGGACGGCCAGCTTTATACCTTAAAAACACTAAAAACGCCTAGTGCAGGGCGTATTTTAGCAAGGATATTGATGTCACTTTTCGGTGTCTTTCTTATAATCCTGTTTGTACCCTGGCAGCAAAATATAAGGGGCGCAGGAAATTTAACCGCTTTTGCCCCTCAAAACAGGCCACAGTCGGTGGAGTCAGCCATAGCCGGAAGAATAGCCTCATGGAATATCCGTGAGGGGCAGTTTGTAAATAAAGGAGATACAATTCTCACTTTATCAGAGATAAAAGACAAGTTTTTTGATCCGGAGTTGTTGACAAGACTTCAAGAGCAGTTGACGGCAAAACAAGAGGCCATCGGTTCTAAAAAGTTAAAGGCTGAAGCATTGCGAACGCAAATCAAAGCCTTAAAGGAAGGGGCAAGTATTAAGAACCTGCAAACAAAGAATAAGTTAACGCAGGCAGAACTCAAGCTGGTGAGCGATAGCATTGACTATGAATCTGAAAAAGTGCGTTTCCAAAACTTTAAAAACCAGTATGAGCGTAACAAAGTGCTTTATGAAGCTGGCAACATTGCATTAACCAAGTTTCAGGATATAGAATCTAAATTTCAGGAGTCGAGAATGAAGGTGGTTTCTGCTGAAAATAAATTCTTGCAATCCAAGGCCGAACTTGAAAATGCCAGGGTCAATATTGCTGGCGTTCAGGCTGAATATCAGGATAAGATCAGCAAATCGATATCTGATCTTAACGCTACACTGGCCGATCTTTCTGATTCTGAAGCCTCATACGCCAAACTTAGAAATGAAAACGCCAATATGGAGATTCGAAATCAGCAATATCAGGTGGTGGCCCCGCAGTCGGGTTACATTGTGAAAGCAATGCAAGCCGGTATTGGGGAAACCATTAAGGAAGGGGAGGCCGTTGTAACTATCATGCCCGAGCAACCTGATTTGGCAGTACAAATGTATGTCAAAGCCATGGATGTGCCATTGATCTCCAAAGGCCGTAAGGTGAGGATTGAATTTGATGGCTGGCCTGCCTTACAGTTCTCAGGCTGGCCTAGCGTATCGGTAGGTACCTTTGGTGGAGTTGTTAAAGTAATAGATTATGTTAATACCAAACCAGGTGAGTTCAGGATATTGGTAACACCCGATCCTGACGATCAGCCGTGGCCTGATAGGCTAAGAATGGGCTCTGGCACCAAAGGTTGGGTGATGCTTGACAACGTGCCTGTATGGTATGAAATCTGGCGACAGCTTAACGGTTTTCCTCCGAGTTTGTACGAAGCACCAGAACCTGATAACGTGGAAACAACTGAGAAGAAGAAATGAGACATCTGGTATTCTTTTTTCTCTTTGCAAGTGCAGCCAGCTTTGGACAGGTTGCTGATGATTCGGTGCGGGTGCTGGGTTTCGATGACTATTATCAAATTGTGATTCAAAACCACCCTATTATCAAGCAGGCCGAATTGCTCTCTCAAGCGGCCAGTCAGGAGCTGAGGCTTGCCCGCGGTGCTTTTGACCCAAAGTTGGAAGGCACATGGAATATGAAAGACCTTTCAGATACAGAATATTACAATCTGTTAGATGTGTCTTTAAAAATACCAACGTGGTTTCCGGTTGATCCTAAAGTCGGTTTTTCTCAAAATACCGGTGAATATCTGAATCCTGAAAATTTCATTTCCAGCTCTACGGATAACCAGCAGCTATATGCAGGGGTGTCTGTGCCTATTGGTAAAGGCTTATTTATTGATAGCCGCAGGGCAACATTGCGACAAGCGCAGCTGATGCAGGGAATGGCTGAAGCTGATCAGATTAAAGAGATTAATAAAATATTGCTAACAGCCGTTAAGGATTATTGGGAGTGGTACGCTGCAGTAAACAATTATGATTTAATGCTACAAAGCATAGATATAGCTGATGATATTTTCAGCAGAACAAAAATGGCATTTGAGTATGGTGAGGCGGCACCGCTAGATACCATTCAGGCCAAAATAACCCTTCTTGGACGCAAGACGGCCTTGCAGGAAGCGCTGATAGAGCGTATCAAGGCGGGTTTGACATTATCAAACCACCTGTGGACCGAGGAGGGGGCACCTTTGGAAATGACTCCCGATATTGAACCGGGCAGCATTCAAAACAACCTGCTTTCAAATGTGCAGCTAGAGCAGATGTATGAGTTGGCCAGGGAAAACCACCCTGAGCTTAGGAAGCTAAACCTAAAAAATGAGTCGCTGATTATTGATAACCGTTTGGCGCGGGAGAACTTGAAGCCAAGGCTGGATTTGAATTATTACTTTCTTGATCAGCCAATTAATGCGCAGGGCAATAGCAATGATTTAATGTTTATGGATAACTATAAAGTAGGCGTTGATTTTGTTTTCCCTATTTTCCTGAGAAAGGAGCGTGCAAAACTGGGTATGACCAAACTGAAGATTACTGAAAATAATTATCAGCTTGATTTTACGGAGCGTCAGATTTTAAATGATCTCAGTGCCCAATACAATGAGATGATCAACCTGCAGCAGATAGTAGTGCAGCAGCAGGAAATGGCCGATAGCTACCAACTGATATTGCAGGCCGAGCGGTTGAATTTAGAGAATGGCGAGAGTGATTTATTCAAACTGAACATTCAGATTGATAAACTTATAGAAGCACAAAGCAAGTTGATTAAGACTAAAGTAAACTACCAAAAGAGCATAGCCACACTTTACTGGGCTGCGGGTATTTCTAATCTTGGGTTGGTGGATTAATGTTGGGTAACGAAACGTGCTTGTCTTTTATGTTCCAATAGATTGACAGTATTGATATGACAATAAGTACTGTAGCCATCTCATGGAGTTGAAGGTAATAATTTTTAGAAAAGGCAAATACAATTATATAACCGCTCAATAAGTTTAGAGCAATTAAAATTGTTAGTCCCAAGAGTATATCAAGAATAAGATACTTGGTTCGAACTAGCCTTATTACTCCCGCGCAGAAGAGACTAATAATGAGGATAATTAACATTTTAATTACAAGTGGCACCTCATTAATGAATTCATTTCTATTTATAGTTGAAATTATGTTTGCTGAAATTTGAGTATCAGACATATCGCCTATTATATTTTTATTAGAGTCATACCAATAATTCATTGGTGTAACTAAGCTGTCTTGAAGAAAGCCGATAAGAATTGTTTTTCCCTTAAGAAATTCTGAATCCATACGTTCTACTTCACTGAGTTGTGCGGTTACATACCTATCTTCAGCTCTGTAATTTATTCTCTCTACTTCATTATTTCTTTCTTTGAGTTCGTTGGGTTTATCTGATAGTTGTATCTCAAAGTACGAATCTTTATCTGTTTTAAAGTGTGTAACTTGATTTTTAGGAGAGATAATTTTACTTGTTCCTTTATCTGAATTTGGTTGGCAGTCGCAGGTTACAATGTTTTGATTACCGATAAGATAAGAGTTAAGTATTTCACTTTTATCTTCACTATTGCAAAGATTAACTCCAATAGATTTAGGTTTATAAGTTTCTAATAATTCAATATAATCTTTTACACTATCAAGGTGAGTATCTTTAATATCAAGTAGAACGATTTCTAATTCAAAACCCAGGTCATTCCTAAAGACTTTGAATAAATCAGAATTCACGCTTCTTGGCGGATATATTTTAAATAGGTTTATATCAATAAACTGATAAACCATGATAATTATCATCGTGTACGCTATAGAGATGAGAAGTCTAGGCGTTTTCAAATTTGAGCTACTAGTTTGGATATAATAGTTAGTTTTAAAACATTAGAACAACAGAAGTTATATTATGTCATAATGTTTATTTCACTAATCTAAGGTAAATAATTAAAAAGCCAGAAGGTGGTTATTTGTACGAAGCCTCAATTCAGTTTAGGAAGTTTCAAAATGTAATTTGTACTTCTTCCTCCTTCTCCCGAATCCTCTAATACACCCTTGTTAACTAAATCCTGTATATCCCTGAGTGCAGTATCTCTGTGTACCTTAGTCATCTTTGCCCACTTGGAAGAAGATAACTTGCCAACAAACTCACCCTGAAGTCTGTTGATCATCATCCTCTGTCTCTCATTGAATGCAGTACTCTTATGCAGCTCCCAGAATTTAGCCTTTGTTACTATCTGCGATAACGTTTCGTTAGTTGCTTCAAGTGCATCTTCAAGTCTTTCGAAATACCACACCAACCATTGACTTATATCCAGATTTCCTTTTTGGGTAGACTCCAGTATGTCATAATATCCCTTTTTAGATTCCATAATTTGACCTGACATACTATAAAACCTTTGATTGGTTCTGTCAGCCCTGGCTAATTGACTATCTGCTATCGCGCGTGCTATTCTGCCATTGCCATCATCAAATGGATGTATGCTTACAAACCATAAATGAGCAACAGCAGATTTTATTACTGGTTCTATGTTTTCATTGGTGTTAAACCAATTTAAAAAGTGATTCATTTCATTTTCCAAATATGATGCTTCTGGTGCTGTATAGTGTACTTTTTCTTTCCCCATGGGGCCTGATACAACTTGCATTGGTCCTTGCTGATCATTTCTCCATTCACCAACGGTAATTTTATGCATTCCACTTCGACCTGTCGGAAATAATGCTGCGTGCCATCCGCATAAGCGATCCTTTGTTAAAGGTTGTTTGTAATTCTGAGTAGCATCCAGCATCATTTCTACAACACCTTCAACATCTTTGCCCGCTGTTGGTAGTCCCGATATCTCCATTCCTAGCCTTCGGGCTACCGAAGACCGTACTTCCCGGGCATTCAATGTTTCACCTTCTATTTCGCTTGATTTTATAACATCTTCGGTGATAGTTTCAAGGACTGCCTCATCTCTAAGTTCGAATCCCATATGCTCCATTCTTCCAATTAATCGGCCCTGCAAATCACGAACTTTACTTACGTGCGGAAGTATAAGATCATTATCCCATTTAAAGGTTGGCCAGTCTTGATGTTGGTAGAAGTACATGGAATAATAATTTATTTGCCGTGTTTTGTACTGCAAATATAAGGCGCATTTGCCGGATCATAAAATATTTGCCGTATTATTTACGGCAAATAGAGAGATAAATGCCGTATTGGCGAGATTCAAAGTATATCAAACATTACAACGGCATTGATTAAGCTATGCCATGAGTAATCATTTTATTGATGTGTTTTTAACTATTTATCTGAGTTCGATTAATAATCCATATGAGCCCCCCTTAGAACGTCATCGCGGAAATTTTTTTCATTTCTTTTTTAAAAATGAAGAAAATTGTCCGTGATCTCTTCCAAATAGTTAAGAGATACCTGCCTTTGCCGGCAGGCAGGCCGGATAAATAAGGGTTTTTAAAATGTAAACCTTTATTTTCCAGGCATGACGGTCGTTTTTATTAATCGAACTCAGGTTATTTATAAAACGAATCTTCATCCACCACAATGGTGGTTAGCTCTACGGTATGGCCGTCAGGGTCTTTGGTGTAGATGGAATGGAAGTAATGATGATCCTGAATATCATATTCAAGACCTAAGCCACCATAATGCTTTTTGGCCTTTTCAAAGTCTTGGTTAGACACATTAAAAGCGAAATGGTCAATTTTCACATTTTTTGAGGCAGCATCTAATGCCGGATGATCTGTATTGGCAGGAAAGAGTGCTATGCCCGTTTTTCCTAACATCATAAAAATTGGAAAATCCCCCCACTCGGGCAGCTGATATTTCTTTAACCCCAGGACTTTTTCATACCACTTGACTGAAGTGTTTAAATCTTTAACTCTTATGGCTACATGGTCAAGGAAGTTGATTTTGAAAGGCATGGTTTATTACTGCAATATTGACTTATACTTTTAAAAGTAATGAACAGGAAGTAAAAGAAGTCATTTTTTAATGCCTTTCAATAGTTTTCATTTGGATTAAAAATCCTACGAAAGGGTATTTGAATTGCAAATTCCGAAGAGCTTTACCTGCATCCTTTAACCTATCAGCTGGTTCAAGTTTTTAACTTGGACCTTGTATGATAACTTTTAACCCTTCAAGGGTTATCTGCACCATGCAAGTAAACCCTTGAAGGGTTGTATTTGAAATAACCACAAGTTACGCTGTGCTAAACTTGCGGTAGAGGGGACCTCTTCATACCACTTTACAGAGGCTTCTAAATCTTTAACCCTAATGGCTACATGGTCAAGGAAGTTGATGTTGAAAGGCATGGTTTATTACTACAATATTGACTTATACTTTTAAAAGTAATGAACTGGAAGTAAAAGAAGTCATTTTTTAATGCCTTTCAATAGTTTTCATTCGGATTAAAAATCCTACGATAGGGCTTCGGAATTGCAAATTCCGAAGAGCTGTACCTGCATCCCTTAGCCTATATGCTGGTTCAAGTTTTTAACTTGGACCTTGTATGATAACTTTTAACCCTTCAAGGGTTATCTGCACCATGCAAGTAAACCCTTGAAGGGTTGTATTTGAAATAGCCACAAGTTACGCTATGCTAGACTTGCTGTAGGTGGGGATGACTAGAGTCGTTTTGTCAAATCCGTAAAAATAGATTTTAAGTTGTCCGAATCTGTATAGTCAAATATTTCAATTAGCGCATATACGCTTTCTGCATTCCAAGCAGCATTAATAAACCCGTTTGCCTCATATCGTTTTAACAACACTCTAAGATTTGCTTTAGTTGTAGGTCCGCCTATTTCTTGTTCAAGAAATCGTATGAATTCATCCAGATCTGTGATTGGTCTATCCCAATCTCTTTCGGCCTCTAGGATTCGAGTTGTTATTTCTCGATCTCTTTCATTATCGATTTTATGAGTGTCTAATGCCTCAGATAACTCTTTAAAATTCATATTATACCACCGATAAATTCTTGCCAATACCAGGATAACAGAAGTTCTGTTATATCGCCATGTTTATTTTACTAATCTAAGATATTTTAGTCTTTTAATAGCCTTCCATAATAAATCAAATCTACAAGCTCACCAGAAGTGGTTTTGTAGTCCATTCTTATCGTTCCTTCTATTTCAAAGCCGCATTTTTCAGCAATGGTCTGGGCAGGTTTGTTAGAGTGGTGGGTTCTTAGAAATATCTTTTTGAAACCATAATGCTCAAAGCAGTGGTCAACAAATAGCTGCATGGCTTTGGTGGTAATGCCTTTACCAGCATACTGAGCATCGGTATAGCAGCCAATCTCTGTTTTAGGTATCGACCAATCGACATTTTTTAAATCAATGAATGCCATGAAATCTCCAGTGGTATTGTTTGTGACAATGAAAGGGTAGTACTGTTTGTCTTTTCTCTTCTGGTCTATTTCTTCTAAAAATACTTTAGTGGCTTCAAGGTCTTGAGTCCGGGAAACTGTGCCCGTAAAAAAGTCTTCAAGCCGTTTTCTATTCCGCTCAACCAGAGCAAAGTAGGGCTCCAGATCAGTGACTTCTAAAGGCCGAATGGTGTAATTATCAAAAGTTAGCATGCTGTAAATTTGGAGAATTTAGCTTAAAAAACTGAGGTCTAACAATAATCACATGAGACATCCCTTATAACACTACATCCTTTTGGCGAGAATCTTTCCTTCGCATACAGGAGACTTCTCACTTCACTGCGTTCCGTATCGAAGTGACGATACTTATTGCATTTCGTCTCCTCGAATCCGCCATTTGGTGGAGAGAGGTCTTACTTCGCCCAACGTCACCTCGAAGCCTTTTGCGAGAGGTCTCCTCCTTAGTACGAGGAGACTTCTCAGTCGTGCCTCCTTCGAAGTGACGATACCTTTTGGTTTTCGTCTCCTCGAATCCCTTTAGGGTGAGAGGTCTCCTTATTGGTAGCAATGTCTTTTACTTAACGATTAGGGGACTTCTCATTCCGCTGTGCTACATGCCGAAGTGGCGATAAGTTCATTTGTTATTACTTCTCAGGTATAACGTTTTTATTAATAGATCTTGGATTAGAAGTTAAAATCGAGCAATATTTTCCAGTCGTCACCTTCTTTTACCCAGATGAGGAGATAGAGCCCTTTACCACCAACCTGATAGGTGCCAATATCAAAGAAGATATTTTCATTAACTCTGGTGCCGCTCAATGACTCAAGCTTTATGCGATAACTTTCATTGTTCATATACCCATAAGCCTCAATAATTTCATCACCATGGGAGAGACGGCCACGGTTAAAATACATGCCATTTTGAGCGCTCACGTTTTCAATGATCAGGTCAGGACGATGCTCATTGGCATGGTCTTCCCATGCTTGCCTGCCAGCTGTTGCCACATCACCCGTCTCGTTGGCAACGGGCTTGTGCTCATAAATCACTTCAAATTCCTTTGTCCAATCCCCCAGTTGCTTCCAGCCAATCACAGAGTAAAACACTTTATTTGTGGCCGTTGAGTATTTGCCCAATACAAGCTTTTGCCCATCACGTAACTGGTGGGTTTCCAGCAATTCGTAATCTTTAATATTTCCCTGATCCTTGATAAAAACCTTCAGGGCTTCACTTAGCTCATCGACCAAAGCGAATTTTCCATTGATTAAAAGTCCGCTGTTATTATTATAAAACTCATCGAGTGCCGCAGCACTGTTTACGGCTTGCAGCCATTCTGTTTGTATCTGATCGGTAGTTTTTTGAGCACTTGAATAAAATGAAGTTAAAAAGAACAGGATAACGAAAATGGTCTTTATTGTTGTTTTCATGCAACGCAATTTAATCGTTATTTTTTTAGTTTGATGTCACGCTCGCCAACCCAAACACCATCTTTTTTGGTAAGTGTTATTATATGGGCAAACCTTCCTTTGCCATCATTAGCTCTCATCTTAGCTGAAATTAGTGGATCATCGTTGAACAATGTTGATTCAATCCAGTATTCAGGCATATTTTCGGACGAAAGGGTGAAATGCACATGGGCAGGCTCTGATCTTGATGGGTAGGCCGCTGGTTTGATGGTGTTGAATTGATAGCGTCCCTGGGCATCAGTTTTAACCCACCCGCGCAGGTGGCCGTACCTTTTTCCATTACCGGTTTCATCACCTTTCTTTTCATAGATGCCTTGCAGATTGGTGTGGTAGGCATAGATTAAAACACCTGCTGCTGGTGTGCCGTCTTTATTAAATACTTTGCCTGACAGAACCAGCCTTTCACCAGGCTCATTTTCATCGGCAATCGTTGTTGACCATGAAAGCTCTTCTGGCGCATCCATCGCACCGCACCACTCACAGCTAGGCAAAGGCTCCTGACTTTTAACTTGAGTAATTGCTGCAAATGATTTGTTTTCTGTACTGTTGGTGCAATTCAGAAAAATAAGAAGAATGAGCATTGAGGATATTTCCGTGATTAAAAATTTGTGTCGCATAGCACTTTAGATTAACGAGAAGACAGAGGTTCTGTTATCAGATATAGACGAATAACAAACTATGCACTATCAACAACAGTGTTTTGCACAGTCTTTACCAGTCACTAAACCCATATCAACTGATTAATGAACCAGAATGAAGGACACTTTGAGGTTAAACCTAATAGTGATGTTTATTGAAGTTCTTTTAGGCGCGCTACCATTTTATCCCAATCAGAAAACTGTTCTACAACCATTGGGTTATCTTTGTTCTTCTCGGCTTTTGATTTTACACCACCTCCAGAAATTTTAGCAAATACGTCCTTTTCGTCCAAATACTGCATATGATAAAAGGGTGTGCCGTTTAAATGCTTAATCATGGCAGGGAACATTACATTTGCTACATAATCTTGCGATTCCAGGGCAATTATTCCAATTTTTCTGATATCAGCAACGAGCTTATTAGTGTTTAAGCTAGTAAAAGCCTTCAATAAGGCTTCGTTGATGACCAAAAACTCAGCATGGTTTTTTACATTTTTGAGATACTCTAAAAATAAAGTGTCTAAGTCACTATCATAGAAGACTTTAGCAACAGCACTTTCAAAGAATATTTCTTGCTTATCCATAACCTAAATTGAAAAAGATGTGAACCTAAAGTAATTAATTTATCACTAATTCTGTCTAGGCAGGCACATAACTATATAAACAAAATCTAATTTTTGCTTATTTCAGACTTACGCATGGGCATGCCGTCAATAATTTCAAAAAGAGCACTATTCTTCAACAATCCATATTTTTCATATTTAACTCCTCCATCGAGACCTATGAGGATGACCTTAAATGGGTCAGAGGAGGTATTGTATTTTTTGAACAATGACTCATCAGGTTTGATAGTCTCGTGACTATGAGTATAGCCCGTCTTATAGTGAGTTGGAAAGATTTGGTAAACTATTAGTTTTCCTTCTTTTAGGCCTTCAATGTCAGAGTTCAGCGCTTTAAGCTGCTCACTTAAAGTTGGGTTGTTGTCATTTTCAGCAAAGATTAATAGTACCCTGTTTTTCCATCTATGGGTGTCCAATTCCTGAGCTTTTGCAGATAAATTGAGGGTCATAAAAAGTAAAACGGTCAACCAACCTGTTTTATTAAAGCTAATTGACCGTTGAATTATAAGTTTCACTTTTAATGAGTTGCATTTGACATGCGAGACTTCTTGAGTAATTGCATATTGGCAAAGCTCATAAAACACCCTGACGCCATACCTTCAATGAAAATTTGTATAGGTGCCCCAAACCTGTTCATGTAAATACCAAAAGGCTCATTTTCCCTAATGGACTCCATAAATTCTGGGTTTATAAAGCTTAGGTAAAAGAAGCCGAAGATGGCAAATATCAAAGTTGAAACGAAAGCTGTAATGACTCCTGTTCCTAGTCCCTGAAAGTAGTTGAAATCATGATCTGAAGCTTTAAATTCTTTAATGGCCTTATATACCCCAAAGTACATAATGACCCCGTTAAATACTCTGAGCTCTATCACATGGACGTAGCCCAGCATTTGTAGTGCGAAAAAATAAATGGAGAGTAACGCAAAAACTATTAGTCCCCATTTCAATCCGATTTGTTCTAATGTTTTTGGTTTCATAAGGTTTCAACAGGAATTGTGGCCCAAATGTTCAAATTCTGCCAATTTGATGAACTTCCAAGTCACTTATAATGTAAAGACATCATAAATCCTGGCAATGTTAAATCCATTTGTAAGGATCAGCCTGGTTTGTTCACTTTCGGGGTCAAGTGCCGGGTTAGTGTGGTTAAAATGGATAAAGTGAACCTTTTCTTTTTCCTGGCTTGACAAGTCCTTAAACAACTTCATGCTTTCAATAATAAATGGGTGCGGGATCTCTGAAATATCGCGGTTATTGATCTCAGCACCATCAAAAAAAGTGGCATCTACAAAGGCATAATCAACCATAGCAATCTGTTCAATTATATTTTTATCCCAGTTCTCCCACTTGTCAATATCAGGAATGAATAATGCTGATTTGTTAGCCCCTATGATTTTGTAACCCACTGTTTCTGAAAATTCGTCTCTGTGAGGCACTGTAAATGGGATCACTTTTAGCGTTTCGGACAGGTTAATGGTATCTTCATTTACCATCTTCTGAATCGCAATATTGTCTAATGATACCAATTGACTCCATGGGCCATTATTTTCAAGATACTTTTTCATTCCCGGCAGCCCATAAACAGGAACTTTGTTGGCATTCAGGGCCTCTTTGCCCAGAAACATCAGTCCTGCATAATGCCCGATATGGGCATGCGTCAGAAATATACCATCGGGGGTTTCGGGTGTATCAAATGAGCAAGCTTCTTTGAGCATCTTCATTTGTTCGGTCATATCAGGAGTAGCTTCAAAAAGATATTTCTTTTGGCTATCCGTATCAATTAATCCGAGTGAAACGACCTTCCTATTTTTATCAGGATTCTGAAAGAGCTCTTTACAGCAGTCTTTCTTGCAGCCAATATGCGGAGACCCACCATCCTGAACATTGCCTAAAATAATCAGACTGGTTTTTGATACCCGAGTGGTTATGTCGGTATCAGTAATAGGGACATTCCCTTCCTTTATTTGAAGGCACGAACATAAAAGGCACACCAATAAAGGAAGGGAATATCTTAGCATAGTTATCAATTGTCATTATCATAACCTTCAGGACGCTTCCATCTCACCGGAGCTTTAGGCTCAGGTTTCATTTTAAACTCCTGGGTTTCCAACAATTTAAGCGCTTCTGCAACGGCACGTTCCAACTGCGGGTCTTTACCCTGAAGCACCAATTTTGGTTCCTGTATAACTTCAATATCAGGGGAAATACCGACTCCCTCAACTGCCCATTCGCCATTGATATCATAGAAGCCACCACGCGGTGCCACCATTCTACCACCATCAATAAACCTTGGGGTGTCCCAGGTACCAACCAGTCCGCCCCAGGTTCTGGTACCAACCAGCGGGCCAATTTTCTTCATCTTGAACATATAAGGCAGTAAGTCCCCACCAGAACCAGCACGCTCATTAATCAACATAACTTTTGGCCCCCAGATACCGGCAATAGGAGAGGTCCATGGACGATTATCGTTGGCCTTGCTATTGAAATAACCAAATGGTTCGCGGGTTAAAACATCAATCATATAATCAGCTGCTGATCCGCCACCATTGTTTCTTTCGTCAAGAATTACACCTTTTTTATCTTGCTGAGAGAAATAATACCTATTGAAGCTGGTGAACCCACCACCACCAGTGTTGGGGATATAAACGTAGGCAAGCTTGCCACCGGACAATTCATCTACTTTTTTGATGTTCCCGTCAATCCAGTCGGTATAGCGAAGCATATATTCATTGCTCACTGGTTTAACATAAACAGTCTTAGCATCGGCCATGTCAGGTTTGTTGTTGACAGTAATTGAAACCGTTCGGCCTGCAGTTTGGGCAAGTAAGTCATACACATTTTGCGGTGCTTTTAATGGAGTTCCATTGATGGCCAAAAGGTAATCCCCTGTTTTAACACCCAATCCTGTAAGGCCAAGCGGGGCATTTATATCAGGATTCCATTGACCTCCATCATATATTTTGCTGAACGTGTAATATCCATTTTTGATGCTGTAGTCAGCACCAAGGAGGCCAACAGGCACTCGTTCAACATCAGGCATATCGCCACCAGATACGTATGAATGGCCTATCGCAACTTCTCCACTTAAGATATCAACTACATAATTTAAGTCGGTGCGGTGTTTAACATACTTTATCCACGGCTGGTACCAGCTGTAAACCTTGTCCCATGGGGCACCATGCACATTGTTAACATAGAGGAAGTCACGCATATAGCGCCAGCCTTCTTTAAAGATCTGTGCATATTCTTCATCGGGCACTATTTTCATTTTAGCTGAAATAGTCACTTTATCTTCACCCTTGGGTTTTCCTTTGCTCTCAGATATGCTCCAGCTACCGCTTTTATTAAATAATACTTTACCACCATCATTCGATGCTACTATGTCAGAAACGTTGTCTTCAAAATCAGAAGCCTTCTGCTTTTTGATATCGTAGCTGTGTATTTTGAGTCCTCTTTCATTGGGTATGGCCTCTCCAATGAAGACTTGATTGGACACCGATCTAATCAATCCTTGATAGTTTCTGGATGGAAGGTCTAAGGCAACGGCTCTGTTTTGAATATTGTTAAAATCAATGGTTACAGTCACCGACTTTGACTTATCATCAGATTTTGACTCCTCTTTCTTAGCTTCTTCATCATCACTTTGAGGAAGGTTAGGTGCCTTGCCATCAGCTTTTAACACAAGAGCATAAAGGCTTCTGTTAACAGCAGGATCGTATGAACTCATGTCTAGCCAGCCTGTATTTAGACCGTAGTCAGTACTTGCCAGGAAGTATAAATACTCTCCCGACTGATCCCATGTTGGGCTAATGGCATCTGCAAGTCCATCTGAAACCTGGGTAGCTTTTGAGGTTTGGGTGTCATAAATAAATATAGCCTTGAAGTGCGAATCCAGTTGCTTTTCATAAGCAATAAACCTGCTGTCTGGAGACCACACAGGATTCATCGTTCTGTTAGGATGAGCATATCGGTCGGTATCGACTTTCTTAACTTTTCCATCAGCAAGCGTGATCATCCAGATGTTGTAGTCTGTATCAGTGTAGGCTATGCTATTGCCATCAGGCGACCAATCTGGCCTGAAATAGAAAGTCGGGTTTTCCAATGAATAGGACTTTTGGTTTTTTCCAAACTGATCTGCTACCACCAGTTTGTACTCGCCACTGGCATCAGAAAACCATGCTATCTTATCACCTTTAGGCGACCAGATAGGGTAGCGGTCAGCTACACCGCTGCTTTGAGTTAGGTTTCTCCAGCTACCTTCTTCTTTGGGGAAAGTGAAGATATCACCTCGGTATTCAAAAATGGCCCTTTTGCCATTAGGGGATAAGTTTGGATTGGAAACATTGCCAGCGTTAACATCTACCCAACGTTCTCGGCTAAAGCTTAAGTCTCCGGCAACATTGATATTTAGTTGAGTGGTGGCTTTGGTGCCAGCATCCAAAACGTGCAGATAGCCGCCTTGTTCGTAAACTATTTTATTGTCTGAAGCATCAAGGCTTTTTACATCAAACTTTTTATGGAAGGTCATCTGTTCTTCCTGCTTGGTGGTGATATCGAAGCTCCAGATGTTGCTGGTATAATCTCTTTCTGACATGTAATAAACCTTATTGCCAATCCAAACAGGATCAAGATGTCTTTCTTTATCCAACTGCGGGGTTCTTACCAAGTCCTTCGTTTTCATATCCACTATCCAGATGGGCATGGCCTGACCACCACGGTAATTACGCCATTCAGGATCCCAGCCGGTAATTGGAGTGTAGGCGATATATTTTCCGTCAATAGAAATTTCACCATAAGCTGCCCTTGGAATATCGATCAACTCAGGTAGACCACCATTCGTGGAGATGGTGTAAAGCTGATTGGTTTGTGTTGGTCGCGCATTTCTTCCTGAACGGAAAATGATCTTACCATCGGGTGTCCATCCCTGAACAAAATCGGCAGAAGGGTGATAGGTTAACCTTTTTGGCGAACCTCCCGCAGCCGGGATGATATATACATCAGTATTGCCATCATACTCTGCTGTGAATGCTATCCATTTTTCATCATTAGAAAAGTGTGGCAGTGATTCATAACCTTCATTTGATGTTAATCGCACCGCATTTCCGCCACCGACAGGAGCCTTCCAAAGGTCATTGGCATAAACGAATACAACATCCGTAGACGATAATGTGGGTTGCCTTAGTAACATGGTGCCTTGTGAAAAGGCAATGTTTGCTGAGAACAGCAACAGCAAGCTTAGATATATTTTGTTCATAGTTTAGGGATTTTAATACAATCCTTAAACTACCATATATCTCAGGGATTTAAAAGTTGAATTACATGAATGAAATTCGAAATTTATCAAACTGCTCTAATCCAATTAGAAATTAAACTTTAGTAGCTTTTAAGGTAAGGTCGGGTTCATGAACGGTGAGAGATATAGCCTTGCCATCTACCATTTCAAAGGAAATTTCAACAGAAGTTGTTCCATTATAAACGAACCTGTTTTCACCTATTGGGTACAAACCACCTCCAAATTTACCCAGTTTGCCGAGAGCAAGCATCTTGCGCATGTTTACTTTAATGCTAAAGCCGTCATTAGGTCCATCTCCATACATATAATCGCCCGTATAATTTTCCAATGCGGTTTCTTCCAGCTTATTATATTGAGGGCCATCTGCATCTCCTAGTTTCTTGAGGTAGTCAATGAGCATTTCATTTTTAACCTTTTCAGCTGCAGTTATATCCTTACTTCGAGCGCCAATTTCGCAGTGGGTAAGCAGACTGATTCCATGTGGACCTGCTATTGTCTGCACTCCTGGAGTAGCTTCAATCATACCTTTGACCACTTCATATTCGCCTAACATAGCATAGGTAAAAATGTCTGGCCGGGCACCTTTACTCATCAAATAGGCTACAATATCCCTTCGCCCAACATGCGATGCAGCTCCAATGGCCGTTTCCCAATCACCGAATGCCCAGTCCCAGGTAGCACGGGAAAGTTCAGGTCTTTTGTCTACCAATTCTGATACTCTATCAAGGTTGAAGTGCGAAGCTCCCACAATCTCTGACACAATCTCATCATCAATAGAAGGGTAGCGATGGAAGAGCTCTCCATTGTACAATTTATCTGAGGATGGAAGGATGTTTTTAGAATAGCCAATGCTGGGAATTGAAACAGCGAGCATGCCAAAAATTGAACTTTTGACCAGTGCTCTTCTGGAAATAGAGTTTTTATCAGACATAATTTTTAAGGTTGTTGTTACTCTTTAAATTTAATTGTTTCAGATTTAATCAGAGAATCTTAGCATTGTTGTCCGTCTAAGGAATAGTGTTGTTTGTGGAATGTGATTAATTTAAAGGCAAAATATTATTCCTATGGCAAATGACATTCCTGCATTAATCAATTCTTTAAATGGTAGCCTACCGGAAAATGCTTATGAGATTTCAGACACATTAGGGCATATTGGTGAGGAAGAAGTGTTGGTGGCCATGCTTAAATTGCTTTCTCATGGAAATGATGAGAATAGAATCATTGCCTCCAGAACACTAGGCAAGCTCAAGGATAATGCTGCGGCCTTACCAAACCTACTAGAGGCAATAACAGCCAAGGAGAATGTGTCCATAGCTGGTGATTTGCTGGTGGCTTTAGAAGGGTTTGACATCAGTGACCGCTTTGTTGAAATATTCAAACTCTATCTTTTCGGCAGTTTTAAAGTGTCAAACATAGCCAAAGACCTGCTAGATTATAAAGAGTTTGACATTACGCCCCGGGTAATCAAAAAGGCCAAAAAACATTGGAATCACTACAGCAACAACATCAAACATGATGACGCCTACCAGCTTCGTAAGGTAGAGGTAGAAGAGATGTTTGAGGATATGGAGGATTTTACCAAAGGATAGGGCGAATTTTAGTGTTTGACATGGATCAAAAGCGATAGTGGGCAAAGTGGTTTTAGTTTAGACACAGCAATATTTAAACTAAATATTTGATTAGTTTATTTTTCAGTAAAAACCACTCTCGATGATCAAAATATAATTCCAATGTATTTTAAAAGCTGTTTAATTGGCTTTATTTAGTTATGTTTTACGAGAGTCATCTTGACTGAATTTATGCGTTGGTACTACTTGCTAATTCCTTTTGTCTTTGTTTATGGCCTGTCTTTAGGATTACAAACTGATGCCGCTGATAGCTTAAAAATACCCCCTTCTGAAACTTCTGACATTCATAATGAGATTAAAGCCCTACTTGATATCAGCAAGACATTAAGATCCAGAGATGTGGACTCAGCAAACTATTATGCTGAACTGGCTTTAGAACTTTCTACAACTAATGATTATGAATATGGGTTGATGGTAAGTCATTATAATTTGGGGATACTATTTAGAATTAAAGGCGATTATGATAAAACATTAAGTCATTACTTCGAATCTCTGAGCTTAGCTAAAAAGCTTGAGGATAATTACTATGAAATGGCACTCCTGAATGCAATAGGTGTTGTGCATAAAATTTACGGGAAGAATAAGTTAGCATTGAAATATTTCAACGAATGCTTAAACCAAATTATTGGTTTTCATACTCCAGAGGCATTAGGGTCAATCAAGAATAACATTGGTGAAGTTTACTTAGCCTTAAATGAATATGATAGTGCTCTAAAGTATGGCCTGGCTTCGTTGAGGGTGCGAACAAAAGTCAATGATACTGATGGGCAAGTTAAAACACTAAATAACCTAGGAAAAGTATATGCCAATAAGCAGAATTTTGACTCGGCAGCATACTATTTAAATAGAGCGTTGGCGCTAAGTAAATCAACGAAAAACCTTCTTGGTCAAACAGAAACTCAAATTGCTATTTCAGAGGCTTATCTAAAAGCAGGGAAATATGAAGAGAGCATATTGCGTGCGATGGAAGCTGAAACTTTAGCTAAAGCGTTAAATGCCAAATTTGAAAGATTGCAAGCCTACAAACTACTATCTGATGCCTACGCAAAGAAGTTGGATTATCATGAGGCATTCAATTATCAAAAGTTAGCAATGGCTTTAGGGGATAGTATTTTTAATGAAGAAAAAGAACGAGAAATCAGTCTGTTAAGATTGAACAGAGAAGCAGCTGAAAATGAATTGTTAAAAAATAAAAATGAACTTCAGGAAGTAACAATTCAAAAGCAGAAAGTTCACAATTTATCTACTATTATCATTTTAGTTATAGTATTTATTTTGGGGTTAGTTCTTTTATATCTGTTTCTTGTTAAACGCAAAACGAACATTATTCTTAGAGCCAAGGCTGAAGAATTACAGCATGCCAATGTGCTTAAAAATAAAATGCTGTCCATCATATCGCATGATGTAAGGGCTCCATTAAACAACTTGTACGGATTGATAAACCTTGTTAAGTCTGGGCAGGTGAATGAAGAAGAGTTCCAAAAATGGATTGGCAATCTGGCCAGTCAGGTAAGTGTCACCAGAAATTTTTTAGATAGCCTGTTGTATTGGGTAAGGTATCAAATAAGTCATGATTTGAAAAAAGAGGAAGTCTGCGAATTAAAATCAATTTTGGACAATGTTATAGAAATCTTGCAGGCTGAAATTGATGGAAAGGGTATTCGTTTAAAGCTTGATCTGGATGATAATATAAAGATAAAAACAGATAAGGAAGTAATGATACTGGTACTTAAAAACCTGTTGTCTAATGCCATTAAGTTTTCTCGCAGAGACGGTGAAATTGAGATTGAAACAAGTGTAAAACAACATGTAGTTGTGATGAGCATTAGAGATTACGGAGTTGGTATAGAAGAAGATAAGTTGGAAAAGCTATTTGATTTTGAATTACTTTATACAACTAAAGGAACATTAGGGGAAGTAGGAACGGGGCTTGGGCTATCATTCTGTATGGAGTTTTTAGAACTGAACGGAGGAAAGATTTGGGTTGAGAGTAAGGTCAATGAAGGCAGTGTTTTTTACTTGTCCATGCCACTAGCTAAATAGAATTTGAGTGTGGTTGCATAAATCTTAATCTGATATCATAGTCTTCCAAATGAGTTGAAATATAGGTCTCATTTGGTAAAAGCATCAATTAAAACGCTGTTTCCCTACTTTAAAGGGGCATTGAGCCCGCCTCGTTAAGATTTAGCTGTTCTCTCCACCTGTTTTAGGTTTTCGATCTTCTTATTTCTCAAGAAGCCGTTGATATCTTCGAAATGTTCTTTTACTCTTTTGTTGCCGAATTCGAAAACTTTGGTGGCCAGTCCGTCAAGGAAATCCCTATCGTGAGAAACCAGGATAATTGTGCCTTCAAAAGCTTTGAGGGCATCTTTCAAGATGTCCTTTGTTTTGATATCCAAATGGTTTGTGGGCTCATCCAGAATAAGAAGGTTAACTGGCTGAAGCAGCAATTTGATCATGGCCAGTCTGGTGCGCTCACCCCCTGAAAGCACCTTTACTTTCTTTTCTATAGTGTCCCCACCAAACATGAAGGCGCCTAAGAGGTCTTTGATTTTTGTACGCACATCGCCATGGGCAATTTCATCCACCGTCTGGAAAACGGTAAGGTTTTCATCCAATAATGAAGCCTGATTTTGAGCAAAGTAACCGATCATACTGTTATGGCCAACTTGCAAGCTGCCATCAAAATCAATTTCACCCATAATGGCCTTTACCAATGTGGATTTTCCTTCACCATTTTTACCAATGAAAGCAATTTTTTCTCCTCGTGAGATAGTCAAAGACACATCCTGAAATACAGTATGATCACCATATTTTTTTGTCAGCCCATCAGTGATAACAGGGTAGTTTCCAGAGCGGGGTGCAGGAGGGAATTTGATGTTTAATGCTGAAGTGTCCACTTCATCTACTTCTACAATCTCCATTTTCTCCAGCATTTTTACCCGTGACTGAACCTGTAAAGTTTTAGAGTATGTGCCTTTAAAACGATCGATGAATTGCTGAATATCTGCAATTTGCTTTGCCTGGTCATCAAATTGCTTTTGCTGCTGCTCTCTGCGCTCTTTTCTTAACTCCAGGTAATGACTGTAGTTTGTCTTGTAGTCATAGATTCTACCTCTTGTAATTTCTATTGTCCGGTTGGTCAGATTATCAACAAAAGCTTTATCATGGCTTATCACCATCACACCTTTGGCGCTATTTTTCAAAAAGTCTTCTAACCACTGCACAGATTCAATATCGAGGTGGTTTGTTGGCTCATCTAAAAGGATGAGGTCAGGCTTTTGCAATAGTATTTTTGCCAATTCAATACGCATTCTCCAACCACCACTAAACTCACCGGTAGACCTGGTGAAATCGCTTCTTAAGAAACCAAGGCCGAGCAAAGTCTTTTCTACTTCCGCATCATAATTGATCTCTTCAATGCTATAATATTTCTCGCTTAGTTCAGAAACCTCTTCAATGATTTTGCTGTAGGCATCAGATTCATAATCGGTACGGGTTTCCAGTTGATGATTCAGTTCCTCCATTCTGTTTTTCATATTCAGAATTTTAGAAAACGCTTTTGACGTTTCTTCAAAAACAGAGCAGTTATCTTCAGTAAGCAAATGCTGAGGCAAATAAGAAACGATGGCATCATTAGGCGCTGATACTTTCCCCTGAGTAGGTTTACTTACCCCCGCTATGATTTTTAATAATGTGGATTTACCAGCACCGTTTTTACCCATCAGGGCAATTCGGTCATTATTATTGATATTAAAAGTGATATTATTAAATAAGGTAGTGCCACTGAATTCAACACCTACTGCATCAACTGAAATCATAACTATTCAAATTTGGCCGCAAAGGTATTAGAGATTGCGATTAATCGGTCTATTGCTGTCAAATTAGTTTTATAACAACAATGATTTTAATCCAAATTATAAGTGCTTATAAGAAGATGATTATCTTCAAGCCATGAAACCTGCTACACTGGCCGAACTAAAAAAAGAGCTTAAATCAAGAAGCCCGGAAGAGTTACTACAAATCTGCCTTAGACTTGGGCGTTTCAAAAAGGACAATAAGGAATTATTGAGTTATTTGCTTTTTGATGCCCAGGACGAACAGGGCTATATAGAGGCCATCAAATATCACATTGATGATTCGATGGAGGAGGTTAATACTTCACACATTTACTACGCGAAAAAGGGGCTGCAGAAAATATTGAGAAGTTTGAATAAATACATTCGTTATTCGGGCAATAAACAAACAGAAGTTGAGGTGTTAATCCACTTTTGTACAGCGATAAGGGAGTCAACCATCGATGTAAATAGAAGTAACATAATCGCTAACCTTTATGACCGGCAGGTCAGTAAAATACACAAAGCTTTAACCAAACTTCATGAAGATGTTCAGGCTGATTATCAGTATCAGGTTAGCGAATTGTAAAAATTTGTCAGCATCACTGATTAAATGGATTAATTGATTTCGCTAATTTTGGGCGTGATTTTTAGTAAATCGGATTCATCTTTTAATCTGTTTCATCTGCGTTTCAAAGCTGCTTTTTAGAAGAAGATATTAGCCTTTTGAAGGTCAAACTTTTCGATCCAAAATTGATCAGAAGGCCAATCTCTAATTTATAAGCTTTAAGGTAGTTAAGAGCTTGAGCCATATGAACATCTTCTAATTCTTTGATGGCCTTTATTTCCACCAATACTTTGCCTTCTACAACAAAATCAGATCTCCGCGTTCCAATTGGTTCTGATAAATCTTTATAGAAGATATCCTGTTCAATTTCCCTGGCAAACTCAAGGTTCCGTTGACTCATCTCATAAGCCAATGCCCGTTGATAAATAACCTCTTGGAACCCGTTACCTAGAAAAGAATGAACATCAAATGAAGCACCTATGATCTTTTCAGTTATCTCTTTATAAAGTAAATCTGTGTTCATCTCTTCATCTTATTAATCAGTGCTTCAGACAATAACTGTTTGAAGATAACAAGTCAAAATTAAATTTTTACCATTCATACTTTAACTTTGACTAACCAAAACAAACACTGCCTCCAGGCGTTTTTTAAGTATCAGATTTAGAATCACCATGACAAAAAAGAAGAAACCGGATAACATAGTTTATAATATAGAGGAGGACAAGTATGATGCAGCCCTAAAACCTTACGGCACTAATGTGGGTGCGCCAGCAATACATACCGGGCATACTATAGCCTGGAAAAACAGAAATTTAGATAAGGTTAATAAGCAATTCGGGGCGCGTTATCATGAGATAAAAGCCCAGTATGAAGCTATGATGGAGCAGTTTGAGTACAATGAGCTTGTCTATGGTGCAAAGTTTAATTTTGAACCTATAGTTGGTTACACTTACCACATGTATAAAGACAAACATGAGGAGCTATTTTTATCTGTAATAGCTCCTCATGAATGTAATTTTCATTTCGTTGGTTCTTTTAGATTAAATGCAGATTTGATGTGGGAGAAGGTAGGATAAAACTACTCTTGCTTCCAAAAAATGATTCCACCAGCCTGCTTGCCCATATCAACTGATGCTACTTTAGCTGCCTTTTTCAGGTCAATAACATCCATAGTGCCGGGCTCACCACCAATGCCCTCAACTGAGACAAATGCATATTTACTGTCTGACGAGATAGAAACCCCATGCGATACTTTACGCGTATTCTTAACCCTTGCCAACTCTTTATTTTTCGCTAAATCCCAAACGCCAGTTTCTCCACTGCCTTTGTAGGTGGCAACCAGGTATTTGCCGTCAGGTGAAATATCAACATTATAAGGCGCTTTCCCAGTTTTTAAACGATTGGTAATCTCCCATTTTTCTAAATCTACTTCTAAAATCTCATCAGAGCCATTGCCAGCTACATATACCTTGTTGTTAGTAGGATGGGGTATAACCCACGTAGGTTTAACTTTGCTATGAAACATCTTGTCATGATTCATGCCTCCTTGACTCATTTTTGAGTGATCCATGGTGCCATGATCCATCTGTGAGTGATCCATTCCTCCCATACTGGCCATTTCACCCATTTCCTGCTTTTCTTCACCATCTAGCTTTAGCACACGGTCAACCTTGAGCCTTAGTGTGTTAATTTCAAATAACTCGCCTGACATCATACCTACAGAATAATGATACATGCCATCGGGTGAAATTCTGGAGCCATGAGGCATAACCCCTGTCTCAATGCGCTGCACTTCAATCATTTCCTCCGGATCAACAACAGAAACCGTGCTTGGCACCATATCACCATGAAGATTGAAATTAACACAATACAGAAGCCCTGTTGCTTCAGAAACCTGCAGCGAAGCGGGGAAAAGTCCCAATTCAACTTTTCCAACTACTTCATTGGTTTCTGTAGAGTATTTGTACAGTGTGCCATAAGGATTACCGTGAGCCAGCGACAAATACCAGTATTTGCCATCAGGACTCACATTGATACCATGAGGGCCTTCTATTTCTGCTGGCCAAACACCAACAGGAATAGTTTCTTCAACAACGGCTTCCTTGCCGTCAAATTTTATCAGCGCCACTTCATCTTCCGATTCTGCAGTAACATAGATATAGTAATTCTGCCCAACAGAAATTGAACTTAAGCCGACTAAAAATATTAATATTAAACTTCTCATAATCACTTGGTTTGAACAGCTGCATTTTCAGGAACTACAGGCTCCAGTTTGGCAGACCACAAGCCACTATTCCAATCAGAATAGAAAATATGGCCTTTGTATGGTTGTGCTCCCCAGGTGAATGGAGCATTTTTCACATACCCATCAGGATCTTCAGGCACAATCCAGGCAATTTCCCTTCCTTGTCGGTTAAGGTCGCCCAGTAATTCACCACTTAAATCAACCACTCTTACACCGGCATTGTAGAATGCTGCATATAAGATGTCATCTTCAATCCAGTAGTTATGTGACCCCGCAAAAGGAACTTGAAACCAGGCCACCTCTTTTGGGTTGTTTAAGTCAGAGAAGTCAATAACATGAAGGTAGCCAGCAGCTCTGCCAGGTTTTCTTCCGTCAGGGTCAAGGCCATAAGGAAATTCCTCATCACCTAAAATCACATAAAATTTACCCGTCTTTTTATCCTTATAAGGGAATGCAGCATGGTTTGATCCACTAGGGTATGCATAACTAGCAAACTGAACAGGGTTTGAAGGAGAACCACCTGCTATGCCATTTCCAACATCCACAAGTTGCACACCATCATCCCAGTTAGAGGAGTAAGCAATACCATTATCAACCCAAACGTCATGTATTGAATGACCGGGAGTATCTAATTCAAACTCGCCTACAATTTTTGGGTTCTTAGGATCTTCAATATTGATGGAATAGTATTTTCTGCCTGCACTTAATGCATAAACATGTTTTTGGTAAATAAACACATTGTGCACACCACCAGTTAAATTCTCAGAAAACTCAGAAATGATAGAAACATCTCTCGGATTTTTAACATCAATAATTACCAAACCATTTTTTCTATTGGAAGCACCTTCACGGGAAATGACGCATACTGTACCGTCTTCAGAAACCTTAACATCATTCACTGTACGGGCATCAACCTGTACCGAGTCGATCAGCACCAGTGCCGCAGGGTTGGTAACATCCCAAAAGTATGCTTTGCCATCAGCACCCCAGGTTCCTGTCACCGCATAATCTTTACCATCTACACCTTCCCAGATCCATAAGTCAGAGGTGTGTTTTGTACTTACAGAACCTCTACCTACCTGCTCTATTTTTCTTGACACATTTCTTTTTGCCGCGCTTACTGTTACTGAAGCGGCAGCTGGACCACTTGTAGCATTAAGTACATATAGCCCTGGTTGATCAGCCACAAACTTGCCTTCTTTGGTCATCAATCCCGATGGAGCCGCAGAAACATCATAAGACTCTCCAGAAAACGAATAGTTGATAGGCGCATCAGTTATAACCTTTCCATTTTTGTCCTTAGTTACAGCTTTCAATGTGAATACATCTCCTGACCGACCTTCGGTCATATCGGTAGTTAATTCAATCTTAGCGATTGGATTCTCTGTAATATTTAAATCCAGTTTGGTAGTTACACCACCTTCTACAGAAGCTGTAATAGTAGATTTACCTGCAGCAACGGCTATTACTTTATTGAAAGGGGCTGCTTTTACTATTTTTTCATTGGATGATGAAAGCTTCACCGCGATTTCAGGTCTTTCAAAACCAGCTTTGTCATATACTTTGATGTCTAAAGGAAAAGTAACGCCTGCATAAATTTTAGTTGGCACTTCACCAATCTCTATTTTAGCTATGGCAGCCGGTTCAATAATTACCTTGATATCAGATCTGAGTCTTCCACCTTCAGGGTTGGGGCTTATTACCACAACGGAATATTCACCATGTTTTATGGCGGTAGCAAGTCCTGTGCTATCAACTACCGAAAGTGCCCGTGCATCCCTTGAATAAAAAAGGTACTCCCGATCAGCCACCTTATTGCCTTTACTGTCCATCACAGCAGCCATTAGTTGTACAGATTCACCGATGTTCAGGGTAACGGGTTCTGAGTTTACTTTAAGGGTTAAGTCTTGCGCAAAGAGTGTTCCGCATGTAAATAGTGCGAGTGCTATTAGTTTTAGTTCTTTCATGATAGGATTTGGGTTAAGGATCATGAATTTAATGAATAAAAATGATTGGTCAATAGTCACGATTTTAAACTTGATGAGCGGTAGTGCTTGCTTTTGCTTGCAATTAGTTTAAAAAAGTGAGTTGACCCAGATCTCACCCATATTTAGGGGTGTTTTGGTTGATGTAATTGTAAAAATTACAGCTAACACATCAATATCAACCACTTGTATAAATATCATGAAGGAGAGCCCGTATTGACGTTTATTTGTAGCGAAATCGTTTTAAATAAATATATGGGAAAAGTAATTAGCGCCTTACTTCTGGTATTGATGATAGCAGGGCAGGCAGCAGCGACCACAGGGCCTGAGGGCAAGATGTACAAATTTAAAGTAGATCTGACAGTAGTAAAAGATGACAGGGTGCTGGTAGAACTTGAAGCTCCGAAAATTGATAAGGATGAGATCATCTATTATATGCCAAAGATTATTCCTGGTACCTATAGCATAGCAGACTATGGACGTTTTGTTGGAGACCTTAAAGCATTTGATAAAAAGGGCGGGGAGCTAGAGGTAGAAAGGCTTGATGATAATAGCTGGAAAATAAACAATGCCAAGAAGTTGATCAAGTTGACATATTGGGTAGAAGATTCATATGATTCTGACAAAGCGGGGCCGGATATATTTCAGCCTGCAGGAACGAATATCGAAGATGGAAAAAACTTTATCATTAATACTGCGGGGTTCTTCGGGTATTTTGAAGGGATGAAGCAAATGCCTATTGATTTTGACATTGTAAAACCAGGGAATTTTTATGGTGGCACAGGCCTGATTTCAAATAATGCATCAAACCTTAATGCATCGCTGGAAAAGGAAAATACGACAAGTGTAACTAAGAATGTTGACAGCTATAGTGTAGAAAACTATGACAGGCTCATCGATTCGCCTTTGATGTATTCAGAGGCTGACACAGCGATTATAAAAGTGGCAAATACCGAAGTTTTGATCAGCTCTTATTCACCGAATAAAATGGTGACAGCCAAAGATATAGCCGGAACCATAAGCGAAATTCTGACCGCTCAAAATCAGTATTTGGGTGGTAAGTTGCCTGTAGATAAATATGCCTTTGTTTTTTATTTTACTGATCAGCCTGTGACATCATACGGTGCACTGGAACATTCTTATTCATCAGTGTATTATATGCCTGAGAATAGAATAGAAGCCATGGAACAGCAGCTTCGTGATTTTGCAGCACATGAGTTCTTTCATATTGTCACACCTCTGAATATTCACTCAGAAGAGATTCATTACTTTGATTTTAATGACCCGAAAATGTCTAAGCATTTATGGATGTATGAAGGGGTAACGGAGTTTTTTGCGGGCAACATGCAGGTGAAGTACGATATCATTAGCAAGGAGGAATATTTACAGGTGCTGAGCCAAAAGATGTCTATTGCTTCTCAATTTTTAGATACTGTACCTTTTACTGATATCAGTAAGTATACTTTAGATAAATATTCTAACCAGTACTATAATGTGTATCAAAAAGGCGCTTTGATAGGAATGTCTTTGGATATCCTGTTAAGAGAGCTTTCTGAAGGCCAATATGGAATGCAGAACCTCATGGCAGACCTTGCAAAGCAGTATGGCAAAGATCAGGCGTTTACCGATGACGAATTGTTTGATAAAATTACTGACTTAACCTACCCTGAAGTTGGAGAGTTTTTGAATACCTATGTAGGTGGAGATAAGCCATTGCCATATGCAGAAATCTTTGAGAAGGTAGGGGTCAATTATTCTGCTGAGGAACATTATAAAGCCGTTGACCTTGGCATCACGCAGGCTTCTATAGGTGTTAATCCTGAACTACGTGCGCTTTTTATCAGCAATAAGGACGCTCTTAACGAGTTTGGACAGGCTGTGGGCTTTGAAAATGGAGATATTATATTACAAATCAATGGTGATGATATGCCTCCTTTAGGGCCTGAATTAGGAGCATACCTTGGTCAGAAACAGCAAGAACTGATAGTTGGTGAGCCCTATAGTTACACTGTAAAAAGAGGTGAGGAGGAAGTAACGCTGACTACAACCGTTATTGAGATTGATAAGGTGAGAATGCATGGATTATTCATTAATGAAGATGCTTCTGAAGAGCAGTTAAAAATTAGAAGTAGCTGGTTGGAAGCGAAGTAATAGCATTATAACTATCAAAAAGCCCGGCATACATTCTATCCCGGGCTTTTTTTTGACCTAAAATCAGAAGCTATTGATAATCAGCTTACAAGCTGACCTGAGTCATTATTAATTTGCGCATACAAGACTAATTTTATTTCAACAAAAAGAGAGGAGTTAGTCATGAAAAACATAGTAATATTAGGAAGTAATTTTGCTGGGTTCACAGCAGCACTTCGTTTGGCTCGTAAATTGAAAAGAAAAAGAGACGAGTTTAAAATCACTGTCGTTAGTCCAAGTAGAGATTTTCTCTATGTCCCGTCTTTAATCTGGGTACCTTTTGGAAGAAGAAAAATCAATGATATAAAATTTGATTTAAGACCGCTCTTTATTAAAAACAACATCGAATTTATCCAAAAAGCCGCAGAGCGCGTTGACCCTGACAACAATGTGGTGATTCTGCCTGATAATGAGAAATTGAAATATGATTATTTGGTAGTGGCCACCGGTGTAAAAATGAACTTTGATATTATAAAAGGCCTTAGACCAGAAGATAACATGATTCAAAATATAGTCATTCCAAAACTGGCCAATAAAACTTTAAATGCTTTCGAAGAATTGGTAAAAGACCCTGGCCCTGTCATTGTAGGAGCTACGCAAAGTGCCAGTTGTATGGGTGCTGCTTATGAGTATCTTTTCAATATGGACAAAGAGTTGAGGACAAGAAAAGTGCGTGACAAAGTAACACTCTATTGGATAACTCCAGAGCCATACCTTGGCAATTTTGGGATTGACGGTATGCCTGGTGGAGAAGGAATGCTCAAAATGTTTATGAAGCTTTACAATATCAAATGGATAGTAGATGCGAGTATAGAAACCATTGAGGAGGATAAGATCATTTTGAAAAGTGGCGAGGTGCTCCCTTACAAAATGGCCATGCTCATGCCTCCGTTTGAAGGTGCAGATGTTATGAAAAGAAGCAAAAAACTTGTTGATGCGAAGGGCTTTGTAGAAACTAATGCTGCTTATCAAAGTATCTATTATGACAATGTTTTTGCAGCTGGTTTGGCAGTTAAAGTTGCTCCTCCTTTTGAGATTAAAAACACTCCTTTTGGTGTGCCAAAAACAGGGTATCCTAGCGATGTAACTGGTAAGATAGTAGCTGAGAATATTTTCAGACTCATAACTGGTAAAAAGAAAATGGTAGAAAAAGAGTGGGGAAGAATACCAGCCCTATGTGTTATGGATGCAGGAAGAAAAGAGGTTTATTTAGTAGCCAACCACTTGTTCAAACCAAGACAGTTTGCCATTATGTTGCCTAACATATTTAACGACTTCGGTAAGGTTTTACTAGAGAAATACTTCCTCTGGAAAAACAGGCATGGGTATGCATGGCTGCCCTGATTGGCACATGGTTGAAAAAAGAAAGGCTATCAAATTGGTAGCCTTTCTTTTTGGGTTATAAAACTAATACACACTTAATGATGATATAATTTCTCCTTCCTTTTTTCCAGTTGGCGTTTTACAGCTTCTATTGTTTTGGTTATTGCTAGGTTAAAATTATCCGCGCTTTCTTTAATAAAAATAGGGTTGCCGGGTAGTCTGATTTCAACTTCGCAAAGGCAATTACCTACTGCGGCATTGTCTTTCCTGAAGTACACAAATGCAGCTGTAATCCAATCATAACGCTCACTTATTTTGGCTACTTCTTCGTTGACCCTTGTTTCTAACTCTTCATTTCGGGCGGTTTCTACAAATTCTATTATCGTTTTCATGGCCTTTCTTTTTCTTCAAAAGTGAGCCCTAACAACAACAAGACTCATGACCATCGGCACATAAAATGCTGATAGATATCAGTTGAAATCTCTGGCACTATTTTGACTCAACCACTTCACCATCCATGGAAACTTTATTCTTTACATAAGTCTCTAGCCACTGGTCCTGCTCCCACAAAAGGTGCATGATACTTTCTTTGGCCCTGTAGCCATGACTTTCTTTAGGCAGCATTACAAGTCTTGCTGTTGCCCCTAAACCTTTTAGCGCATTAAAGTAACGCTCACTTTGCATAGGATAGGTTCCAGAGTTGTTGTCAGCCTCACCATGTACCAGCAACAATGGATGCTTCATTTTATCAGCATGCATGAATGGTGACATAGTATAATAGGTCTCTGGAGAGTCCCAATAAGACCGTTCTTCACTCTGAAAGCCAAATGGAGTAAGCGTTCTGTTATAGGCACCACTTCTAGCTATGCCAGCTGCAAAAAGATCAGAGTGTGTCAATAGGTTGGCCACCATAAAGGCACCATAAGAGTGACCACCAACACCAACCCGGTTTCTGTCAATGTAGCCCATTTCGTCAATAGCATCAATGGCCGCTTTGGCATTGGCTACCAACTGCTGTCTGAAAGTATCATTAGGCTCTTCATCTCCTTCTCCCACAATTGGGAAGGCAGCATCGTCAAGTACTGCATAACCTCTTGTTACCCAGTAAATGGGTGATCCATAATAAGGATAAATAAACTCGTTAGGATTAGAGGTGGTCTGTCCGGCACTTTGCTTGTCCTTATATTCGCGTGGATATGCCCACAAAACCATTGGCAGCTTTTCCTTCTTCTCAAAATCGTAACCGGCAGGAAGGTACAGCGTACCATTAAGGTCTAAACCATCGTCTCTTTTATAATTCACTACCTCTTTGTGTACACCTTGCAGCGCCTTAAAAGGATTTTCAAAGAAGGTCATAGGGGTAAGCTCTTCTTTGTAGATGTTGCGCTTGTAGTAATTCGGATATTCTGACTGCGACTCTATTCTCACGAGAATATCTCCAGAGGCCATGTCCAATGCTGAATACAGGTTTTCCAACTTGTCAGTATAAGCAGATTGATATACCCTGTCCTTTTTCTGGGTTTTTAAATTTAGCTTATCAACAAAAGGAAATTGCCCCTTATCGGTATATCCTTCACCCAATAAAAAGGCATTGCCATCAACCAGGCTTAGTGTTTCTTTATTGTATTTATTCTTCTTGGTAACAAAATCCCCTGGGTCGCTGTAGTTATCCTGATAGTTCCTGTCGGTTATTACTATTGGTTTCTTTGCACTATTGTTAGGATTAAAAAGGTAAACCTTTGAATTTCTGGTATTCCACCAGTAATCATAAGCAATGGCATTATTTTCATCACCCCATTCTACACCGGCAAACCTGCCTATGGTTTTCATCATGGGTTTGGGCTTTCCTGTAAATGGTGCTTTCAGTTGAAATACTTCATCCCTGAACTCCACTTCTTTGTCAGGGTCACCACCATCAAGAGCTTCTGCCCATACCAATGTTGCTGCTTCATCATTTCTCCACTGCATGGACCTGCGGCCTTCATGGGTAGCCATAAAACCCTGCGGCATAACTTCAATTAAAGGGATATCCAATACCTTTTGTACTAAATTGCCTTCTTTGCTGAATACATTAGCTTCTTCAGGAAACCTACGGTAGGTCACGAGGTATGAAAATGGCTTTTTGATTTTGCTGACCATTACATACTCTCCATCTGGTGAGAAGGAAATGTCAGTGTACATGGCAGTAGGCAGAAAATCTGATGTTTCACCTTTTAAACTAACCTTCTTGATAGTTGATAAAGCAAGCTGTTCAAAGTTCTGCTCATCATTGGGGTTTTTAAGCAAATCCTGATAGGTTCTGTTCTGTGCTTTGGCACCACTGCTTACCGAAATGGTCGGCCCATCCGGTACTGCCTCTGAAGCGATAATTAATGGCTTTCTGTCATCAGGCAAAAGCTTAACCAGTAAGCTTTTGCTATCCGAAAACCAGATAAGGGCATCATCCATGTTGGCATTTATAACAGCATCAACTATTTTCTCGGCTTTGCCATTGGCAATATCCAGTATCCAACCCTCAACACCATCTTTTGTGGTATGGGTAAAGCTCATTTTAGTTTCATCTGGTGACCATTGGAAATTTGCCAATCTTGGGTTTGAAGGAAGACCCGTAACCTGCTTATTGGTTTTGTCATAGGCCTTTTTGGTTTCTATATTGTTGTAATAGGTAGTCCTGCTACCAATATTAGTCTTTGGATTTATTCTTAAACCACCAAGCCTCATCTCTGTCTCGGAGAGCTCTGCAATGGTTTTGAAAGCATCGCGATAAATAAGAACGATATTTTCAGCTTTACTATCAATGCGCACCCATGGTGCCAGCGGTACATCCACCAACTCTTTTATTTCAGCGGGCGGTTCCTGATAGGTAAGGGCACCTTGTGCAAATGCAGAAATGCTGGTGCAAATGAAAAAACAGTAAGCAAGTAATCTTTTCATGGTTTTTGATGATTAATGAAGTCATAAATTACAAACCAGACCTCGAAATAGGAAGCGTAATTATATAGATGGGCTAATAAAAGAATTACTGGTAACCATAAATGTAGTTGAGGGTACATTTCAAATTGTCATATCCTTGTGGCCATAAAGGATACTTTAATAGACCTCCAACTCATTTGCCTATAGACAGTTTGGTTTAAACTCTTTTCATAGGGCTGATAATCGGGATTTTTACAGTAAAAGCCTATGTTTCGCAGAGGCCTCACCCATCTTCGGCTATCGTGTTGGCTCCATAAATGCTCCCTCTCCAAGTTGGAGAGTGCATTCAAACTGTGCGCAAGCTCAGCTTTTTGAGGGGTGAGGCTTCTTTGAATGCAAGACATGTTAAAATCATTAAGCGACAATTTGAAATGCACCCGTACTTGAGTTATTTAAACCATAGCGATATGGCCAATCCTGTAACAGTAACAACCAATACCCTTTTTATCCATTTGTCACCAACTTTTACTGACCATCTACTGGTTAGCCAGCCACCAATGGCATTGCCCAAAGCGAGTGTGAGTCCATACGTCCAGTTGATGGCATCTTCATAAATAAAAACAGCCACGGCAGAAAGGGTATAAATAAGCGCAACAAATACTTTGGCACTGTTGGTTTTTACCAGACTAAAACCGTTGATGCTGGTAAGCGCTGCAATCATTAAAAACCCTACACCTGCCTGGATGAAGCCCCCATAGATACCAATAAAGAAAAAGGTGAAAATGCCTATTAGGGTTGATTTGGTATCCGTCTTTTCGTGTATGGCAGTTGCAGTTTTAAAAGGCTTAAATACTGTAAGCAAGACCACGGCTATCATAATAATGGCGATAATCCTGTTGAAGAGTTCATCATCTAAATCCACGGAAATTTTAGCACCTATAATGGCTCCTACAAAGGCCGATAAAGCAATATAAAGACTGTAAGGCCAGGCATGAATGCCTTTGGACCTGAAGCCTGCCACAGCAAAAATGTTCTGCCCTATAATACCCAACCGGTTAGATGCATTGGCAATGGGTGAGGGTAGTCCCATAAAGATTAAGACAGGTAATGAAACTAAAGAGCCACCCCCTGAGGTGACATTTAAGAAGCTGGCGACCATGCCGGTGCCAACTAATAGCAGGCCTTCAAGTATTGTCATAAACTAAACTAATGATTTTTTTGATAGGAGGTTCTTTTGCCTGTAAAACAAAAAAGCCAGCATGCGCTGGCTCATCTGAAGTTTATTTTAAAACCTATTTGTTAGGTTGATATTGATATACGCCATCAAGCTGATCTGCCGAATTGAGCGTATAGCCAAGATCTTTAATCAAACCATCCTTTAAGCTATAAACCCAGCCATGGATGATAGGAAAATCACCATTATCCCACTCTTCCTGAATGAAAGACACCTTGGCAAGGTTTCTCACCTGTTCCAATATGTTTAATTCAACATAACGCTCGCCACGTTCTTCTTCATTCTCAATGGCATCAAGCTCTTTTTGGTGATACCTGTAAGAATCTTTGATATGTAACAACCAGTTATCAAGGAAACCGAAGTTTTTATTGCTCATGGCCGCCAATACACCTCCACAGCCATAGTGACCACAAACGATTATGTGCTTAACTTTTAAAACCTTAACAGCATAATTTACCACACTTAATAGGTTAGAGTCGGTATGCACTACCATGTTGGCAATGTTTCTTTGAACGAAGATAGAACCAGGCAAGGTATTGGTAATTTCAGTGGCAGGTACGCGGCTATCAGAACAACCTATCCATAAAAATTCTGGTTTCTGCGACTTTGAAAGTTTTGTGAAAAAATCGGGGTTGAATTTTTTAGTGTTCTCCACCCATTTCATATTTCCTTCCAAAAGTAGTTTGTGACTATCGCTCATGTTATATTCTTGTTTAATTGATGTTGAAATATAAAAATAGCAGATATGTTTTAAAATCGAATTGATTAATGAGAAAATAGATGATGATAATTGTAGTTGCTGTGTTAGAGAAACCTTAATTTATCATCAGTTCAACCTTTACCTTTACCTCATCAGAAAGTACCCAGCTATTTCCCCCAACACCAAAGTCACGCCTGTCTAGCTCAAAACTGGCGTTGAAATGTTGTTTGCTATTTTCTTTTTTAACAGTAAAAGGTATTACCAGTTCTTTTGTTAAGTCTTTCATGGTTAGCATAAAAACGCCTTCATAACCATAGCTTTTTTTAACTATGGAGGTGGACTCCATTTTTATTACCTGATATTGATCCACATCAAAATAGTCTTCCTTTTTCAGATGCCTATCACGCAAGCCCACACCAGTATCTATGGTAGCAGGATCAATGGTTACAATTATTTTTGAGTTGGAAGGCTGTAGCATATCAAAATCTATGTTGCCTTGCAGCCCGCTAATACTACCATCTACATTGAGGCCAGTATTTTTAACTACGAATGTGACTGAACCTGTCAGTGGCTTCATTGATTGGGCAAAAGATATATTCCCGAGAAGCAGAAGGACAAGAGTCAATAAGTGTTTTTTCATAATCAGTGATTTGTATGGTGGGCACTTATTTATCCTTCCATGGAAGTATGTACCTTGAGAGGTGTTTTTAGTTATTAACCATTGGAGGCAATTTTTCATCTTTATTCCTTAAATCTACGCCACCTTCATAAATGGACTTTAAGTTGGCTAAATAAAAAGTCCAACCATTTGTGCAGCCGAGCCTGACATATTTCTTGGAATGGTCATCTAAAGGAATATTATGATGTTTGAGGGTGATGACAATATAATCATTTACTTCTTCAAGGTTCACATCTACCAAACATTCACCTTCGAATGTAAATTGGATATAGTCCTTGCCGTTTGCCTTTGTTATTTTGCCTTTCATTGGCTCATTGTATAAATACCAATACCATGAATATTGAGCATTTTCTTTAACGTTTTTGTCCTGATCGTACAATGAATTATCTGCCTCAAGAAATTTAACTTTTTTCAAGAACCATTTTTCTAGTTCTGACCCTTTTGTCCAGGCATCATACATCTCTGATAATGTTGATTTAATTGCAATCCGTTTAGTGAATGAGGTCCAATCAAAATTTTCCATAATTCTTCTACTAATTTTTGACTTAAATGGTTTGGCGAAGCTAGCAGTTTTTGAAAATTGCAAAATTGGCTTCATACAATGGCACTACAAGCCGGTTTTGTTCGAGCAGTATTTAGTTAATACTTCTTCTAACATTTCCTTTGTCAGGGGTTTTGTCCTGAAGTCAGCCAATACACCCTCCATTCTGGCCAATGCTTTATCATCCGGATTGTCAGAGGTGGTGAGCATAACTATAACCATGGAGCTTTGTATCTCTTTATCCAGTTTTTTATACTCTTCAATAAACTCCCAGCCATTCATCCGTGGCATATTGATATCAAGAAATATTAAATTAGGATGAACCTTTTGGTCATGTGTGTGATAAGTTTTTAAATATTCAAGTGCTTCTTCTGCCGACTCTTTGATTACTACAATCTCTGCAGCGTCATTTTTCAAGATGACGCGTTTATGAAAAAAGTTGTCATCCATATTGTCATCTATCAGCATTATGCATTGTACTTTATTATCCATACCTAAACAGTTTCAATAGTGAATTTAAACGTACTTCCTTTTCCCAACTCTGATTCCACCCATATTTTGCCTCCGTGCATTTCAACGATCTTCTTGCAATTGGCCAATCCTATTCCATACCCTTCTTCTTCCTGACTGGTGTTTAGTCGCTGAAAGATTTGAAAGATCCTGGCGAAATATTTGGGTTCAATGCCTATGCCATTATCTGCCACATAAAACTCGAAATGGCCATTGGAATTATTCCTGCAACCTATCCTTATTTCTGATAACTGGTCTTTTTTTCTGAACTTGATAGCATTATTGATCAGGTTAAGGAACAATTGCATTAATTCCGTTTCATAGGCATACAATGTGGGCAGGTCTTCTATCAATATTGTTGTCTTTGTTTCTTTAATCAGACTGTTTAGGTCTGTGACAACATTTTTCACAATTGTATTGCAATCTAAAGAGACCATCTTTTTGTTTTGCCCGAGCCTTGAAAATTCAAGTAATGTGCGCACCAGCATGCTCATGCGTAAAGTGGCTCGCGAAATAGTGTTCAGGTAATTCTTTGCTTCCTGATTTAGTTGCCCTGAAAAGTCTTCTTCCAGGATTTGAACATAATTAGAGACCGTGCGCAAGGGCTCTTGTAAATCGTGCGAAGCGATATAATTAAACTGCTCTAGTTCTTTGTTTTTCAACTCCAGTGCGGACATTGCCTCGTGTCTCTTTCGTGCTGTTATGTCGATGACCGATGCCAACACAACAGTTCCCTGATCAGTCTCAATCGGGTTTAAACCAATTTCCACAGGAAATTGAGTACCATCTTTCCGAACTGCAAAAAGATCCCTTCCTGCCCCCATTGAACGCACAGATGGGGAATGAAAAAAGGACTCCCTTAAGTGTGGATGATTTCCACTGAACTTTTTGGGAATTAATATTTCCAGCTTGCTTCCAATTAGTTCATTCCTTTGATATCCAAATAATTTTTCAGTCTGCGCATTAATCAGGGTGATTTCCCCATCCTTATTGGCAAGAATCATGGCGTTGGGAGCAGACTCTACTACCAACCTAAACCTTTCTTCAGCTTTTTTCCTGGTAGTAATATCAATAATTGAAACGAGAACCATCGTTCCTTCCAATGTAACCAAAGGGTTCAATCCAATTTCAACGGGAAATTCCGATTTGTCCTTTCGCATCGCAAACAGCTCCCTGCCAGAGCCCATCGCCCTGGTTTCGGGGGATTTAAAAAATTGCGTCCTAAAGTCAGGGTGATGCTCATGATGGCGTTGTGGGATTAATATTTCCACTTTTTGACTAATCAATTCAATTCTATTAAACCCGAAAAGTTTTTCTGTCTGATGATTGGCGTATGCAATTTTCCCTTCTTTATTGACAAGTATTATAGCATTGGGGGTCGCTTCTACAATGGCCTGAAAAGTAAGCTCTGAGTGCTTCATCTGACAAATCTTGTTTTAATACTATTCAAAGCATGCATATAAACGTCTTGGCAGGGGGCTATTGCACATATTCTGACCGAATGGACTTAGGGTATTGATATCTGCAATTTTTGCTGGATATATAAAGCTTTTCTTTCTTTAAGATATAAAAATACATAATTAATCTTATAATCTACAATGTGCTAAATGAGCTACCGCATTAGCAAGGGAGTTGTTAAAGTGCCTTATAATGTTTTTGGTATTTAAGGGCCATAACCTCGCAAAATGTCAATTTTTGCTTTCACCTATTCAGTTACTCGCAGAAAACACTGAAATTGTTATTGAAAGCCATAGGAGTTATTTGAAGGAGACTGCAATGGGGGTTAAATAACACTATCACGACTAAGGAAAAAAGACGATATCAGTAGCGTTGAATACGATTTGAAATTCAAACGTCAAATTCAATGAACTACACAATACAATCGGCCCCGTACGCTGGGTGGTGTGCCCCAAAGGGATGCCTATGGCAAGGGGCACACTGTGGGCTTATGGCTCACGGACGTCTACTCGATTATGTGACGTAACTCTACTTTAATTTTAATTTGTACAATTTATTTTCGACCTTTTTCGGAAGTCTTAGAATTACAACACCCGAAAAAGGCATATGAAAAATCCAATCCCCTGTCATCTCAGTAATTATCTCTATTTGCTCTATTGAGTCCTGGTTTAATATTTTTAATAACTTTTCACTGTCTTGGTCGGTCTCTATTCTTGGAGGGTCAAAGGGTATTCCGTTTATTACCATTAAAGGAGAATATCTAATTGAATCATCCGGGGTATTGGATGTCTCTTTAGAAAAAAATCGCAGTTTTATGGCATTCCATAACCCAGGTGTATCGAGCGATTTTGTACTAGCAAGCCAGCTTTCGTTCTGTTCAAAAGTTAAAAATCTGTTGTCTTTATTTGGTATGGTTTGTCCATGGGAACAGACTATTATTGTGATTAAAGAAATTGTCGTTAAGATTCTCATCAGTTTCCAAAGGTATGCCCCATAACACCTGTGTAACGAGACAAAAGGTGCTGTTATATTTTATTATTGGAACGAATCTAATGGATTTTTAATCGTGTTCATAGCCGTATTGG
Organism: Fulvivirga sp.; assembly: GCF_040218215.1. NCBI lineage: Bacteria > Pseudomonadati > Bacteroidota > Cytophagia > Cytophagales > Fulvivirgaceae > Fulvivirga > Fulvivirga sp. The sequence continues at coordinate 60,624 of NZ_JAVJQL010000024.1, read as the reverse complement.
CCACATGGGTATAGATTTGAGTGGTTATCAGACAGTTATACAAGACTCCTTTAATGTTTCTTAATAGCTTTTGTATTCCTGACCTTAAATGAAAATGGTGCTGAAAAATATGTCTTAGTTCAGCACGAATTTTATAGGAATTAGCCTCTAAACATTATCCAATCGCACATCCAATCTCGTGTCCACAAATTTCTTTTCTGTGGCGGAGAAGGCTTCGGCTTCTTTCTTTAGTTCGCTGTGTATATAGGCCTTGTCTTTGATAATGGCAGTTTCGTATTTGTACTCTGTTGTTTCCAGCAAGTAATCATAAGGCCCTTTTTTGGAAATGAGCTTTACAAAAATAGGAGAGGTCTCTACTACTATAAATAACAGAATAATGAATATGTTGGACATCCAAATGGCTTCGCTATCTACTGTTAGTCTGCTCAAGGCCTCCAGTCTGGCTGCTGGCCCACCTATGGCGGTTTTCTGAAGGCTGGCTAATTCTGCATTGCTTAAGGAGTCCAGCCCATTCAACCGGTCTTGTTTTTCTTGTATCAGCGTCAGGTTGGTAGTACTGAGTGCTTGCAGTTCAGCTTCCACTTTGTCGGCATCGGCCTTTTTGATTTTGTAAATTGGCCCAGGATTTCTTTTGCCCGTACCACCTGTACCATCGGCTTCCTGCTGGGCTATTCTGGCCAGCTCATCACGTTTGGCCACTTTCTGTTCAATCTCTTGTTTCAGTTGACTGATCTCAGCCTTCAAAGTTTCTGTTTGCGTCATGTACTTGCTTTTCACCAGTTGCTCTTGCTCGGCAAACATTTCCTCTGTCATCAAGGCAAGTTCGGCATTTATCTCTTTTTCAAAGATTTTGAGTTCGAGTGGTTTGGCTATCACTATTGAGATCAAAACAGCCAACAATAGTCGGGGCGCAGCCACGGCAAATTCTGACCAAAATTTACCTGACTTGCGCATACTAGAGACTATAAATCGGTCAAGGTTGAAAATCATGAGACCCCAGACCAATCCTAAAAGTGAGGCGATAAGGTAACTGTCAAAGACAGTAAAAAAGGCATATGCAGCTGAGAGGGCAGCAAAGAGGCCTGTGAAGAAAATAGTGGCGCCTATACCCACATATTTGCTTGATTCAGATTCACATTGTTGTAAGAGTTTGGTATCTGCCCCTGAGCAGTACCAAAAAAAGGTTTTGAGCTTTTCCATGGAAATTGAACGACCGGTACAATGAATTATTTTCTTGGTCGACAACATTAGTGCCATGTGCTCAGAAGCGTATCAGAGCTGTTTTCGCCATTAAATTAGTACGAATTTGAACAGGTGTGGTGTACGGTTTTAATCAAAAAAATACTCCGAGGCATCGCCTCGGAGGCCCAATCCAAGGTCTGTGGCTCACAGAACTTGAATTGTCATCCTCGATAAAGTGGGAATGATACAATCACCATTCCGTATGGAAGATGCCTTCCATATCTGTTCTTTCATAAGTATGCGAACCAAAATGATCGCGCTGTGCCTGTATCAGGTTCAGTGGCAACCTGCCAGAGGTAATGGCATCAAAATAGGTAAGACTATTTGATAATCCTGGTAATGGTATTCCATTCTCGGCACCATAGGCCACCACATTGCGTGTTGCTGATAAGGTTTCTTTTAGTTTGCTAACAAAATCAGAAGCCATTACAATATTCTTAAGTGCTGGGTTGGCACTAAAAGTTTTAGAAATATCATCAAGCAATGCCGCTCTGATGATACAACCTGCCCGCCATATTTTAGCCACTTCAGACATATTCAATTCGTAGCCATATTCTTCTGAAGCTTCTACCAACTGATTTAAACCCTGAGCGTAAGTAATGATAAATGCAAAGTATAATGCCGGTTCTGCTTTGTTGATGAAGTCAGCTTTGTCAACTGGTTTTGGTGTTGGCTTACCATAAAGAGCCTCAGCTTCAACACGTAAATCTTTAAAGGCAGAGATTTCACGCATGCTCACCGCAATGTCAATGGATGGGATAGGAATACCCAAATCCATGGCATTTTGAGAGGTCCATTTTCCAGTACCTTTTTGTTTGGCTTTGTCCAATATTTTATCCACCAGATGTCCTTCTCCTTTATCATCTTTCTGGTTAAAAATCTCAGCGGTTATTTCTATGAGGAAGGACTGTAATCTTCCTTTGTTCCAAGAATCAAAAGTGGCAACAAGCTCGGCATTGCTCAGTCCTGCCGCATGTTTTAAAAGGTGATAAACCTCCGAGGTCAATTGCATCAAACCATACTCAATGCCATTATGCACCATTTTCACATAATTGCCTGCTGACTTGGGGCCTAAATAGGTCACACATGGCTCGCCATTAAACTTGGCTGCTGCAGCTTCAAATATTGGTTTGATATGCTGATATGCTTCTTTGTTACCACCAGGCATAATACTAGGGCCACGTCTGGCACCTTCAGCACCACCAGATACACCAGAGCCAAAAAAGTTGATCCCTTTATCCTTTAAATAGGCTTCTCTGCGGTCAGTATCAGTAAAGAAAGAATTTCCACCATCAATGATAATATCGCCTTTTCCCAGATGCGGCAATAAGCTTTCAATAGCTGCATCTACCAGCTTACCGGCCGGAACCAAAAGCATAATTTTCCTTGGCGAGCTCAAGGCTTGTGTAAACTCTTCTACTTTGGTTGTAGCCTGCACCTTAGTGGCATCACCGCCAGAGGCGATAAGCGAGTTTACCTTGGTTTGATCAAGGTCTAGCCCGCAAACGGAGAAGCCCTTATCGGCCACATTTAAAATAAAATTGTGGCCCATAACCCCAAGACCAACTAAACCGAAATCGTATTTGTGTTCTAACATCTGAAAAGCCTTATATTTGGCGCTTAATTTCCTTTAGGTGAAGATGACTATCATTTCCCATTAAAAAAAACGAAGGTCTCTAAATTTAGTGTTCTAAGCTAACGCACAATGAAAAAAACAAAGAATCAAATGCTCATTATTTTTGGAGCATCGGGCGATTTGACTGCCAGAAAGTTAATTCCAGCCATCTTTCAGCTTTATAAGGACAGGGACCTTCCTGAGAACTATGTCATTCTAGGGACCAGCCGAAGTGAGATGTCAGACGGGCAATTTAGGAATAACGTTTGTCTGGAGAGTGAGCATTTTAATGATGAAGATAAAGGGCTAATCCAGTCTTTTGCCGATAAAATATTTTATCAGTCTATTGAGGGGTATGAGGATGATTACTCTGCATTAAGTGACCGAATTCACAAATTGAATATTAAATATAGAACAGAATGCAATTATATTTTCTATCTGTCAACCCCGCCAAAAGTTTATAAAAATATAGCCCAGAAGCTAGGTCAGGCTGGCCTCAATGATGAGAGTGAGGGTTTTACAAGACTTATAGTAGAAAAACCTTTTGGCTATGACCTAAAAACTGCGCGGGCACTTAACAAAGACCTGCAGGAGTATTTTAAAGAATCTCAGATTTATAGAATAGATCACTATTTGGGTAAAGAGACTGTCCAGAACTTATTGGTGACAAGGTTTTCTAATAGCATTTTTGAACCGCTATGGAATAGAAACTATATCCGTCATGTGGAGATTACCAATGCAGAGAGTATTGGCGTGGAAAAACGTGGGGGCTATTATGACAAGTCTGGAGCCCTGCGCGATATGTTTCAAAATCACCTGTTGCAGGTGGTGTCTCTTGTGGCTATGGAACCTCCTTTGGAAGCCACTGCTGAAGAGATCAGAAATGAAAAAGTTAAGGCTTTGAAGGCCTTGCGCATCATGAATGATGAACAAACCCTTTATGATAATACCATTAGAGGTCAGTATGGCGCTGCTGAAATTAATGGAGAGAAGATAAAGGGTTACCGTGAAGAGGAGGGGGTAGATCCTGAATCATTGACGGAGACTTTTGCAGCCATCAAATTTTACATTGACAATTGGCGCTGGAAGGGTGTGCCATTTTATGTGCGCACCGCTAAAAGAATGCCCACCAAGGTTACGGAAGTGGTGATACATTTTAAATCTACACCGCATAGTCTTTTTTTAGGAGCAAATAGAGATAATAAACTTATCATCAGAATTCACCCTGATGAAGGTATTATGATGAAATTCGGGGTGAAAGTACCTGGTCAGGGTTTTATTGTTGAAGAGGCCAATATGGATTTTTATTATTCTCAGCTGACCCGAAACAGGGTAATGGGTGCCTATGAGAGGTTATTGCTTGATGCTATGCAGGGTGATGCCACACTTTACGCCAGAGGCGATGAAGTTGAGGCAGCATGGCGTTTTGTTGATCCTATTTTGGATTATTGGCAAAATGGCAAAGATGTGAGAATGTATGGCTATGCAGCAGGAGTCTGGGGGCCTGAAAATTCTGACGAGTTAATTGAAGGAGAGTATATTTGGCGAAACCCAGGCCCTAATTTGGCCGATGATCCCGGGTTCTGTGTATTGTGTTAGATTATGGAGATAAGAGCATATAAAGATAAGCAAGAGGTAGCCCGGGAGTTTTCTGAATTCCTGGTAGAAAGGATAGCCTCTCACAAAAACTATAATGTTGCACTCTCAGGTGGCAGCACCCCTAAAATTGTGTTCGACTATCTGGCACAGCATTATGCAGATATTCCTTGGGGCAATGTCCATTTTTATTGGGGCGATGAGCGCTGTGTGTCTCCAACAGATGCTGATAGTAACTATAAGATGACGCTTGATCATCTACTCAGCAAGATTTCAATTCCTAAAGAGAATATTCACCGTGTATTAGGCGAGAATGATCCTGAAGGTGAAGCTAAAAGATATGGACAGCTATTGGTTGAAAAATTGAAAACCGCAAATGGTATACCTCAATTTGATCTCGTTATTTTAGGTATGGGCAGTGATGGTCATACTGCATCAATCTTTCCTCATGAAATTGAGCTATGGGATTCAGAAAAAAATTGTGTTGTAGCCATTCATCCTGACTCAGGTCAAAGGAGGGTTTCTTTAACAGGGCGGGTGATCAATAATGCTAAGGAAGTGGCCTTTTTAGTTACTGGTGCAGATAAAAAGGAAAAAGTTACTTCCATATTGGCTAAAGATGGGGCAAGTAAAAACTACCCAGCTTCATTAGTTGATCCAAAATCGGGCAAGCTCTATTGGTTTATGGATGAGGCTGCCAAAGGTGCTTAAAAGAGATTGCGGATAATTTTCTTGAGCATGATAAAGCCCTAAAGAAAATTTCCGCAATAACAGTATTTGTGTGTTGCACCAAGAATCAATATCCTACTGCGGCACCTTCACCACTCGAAGAATCAGAGGCGCCTTTAAAGATGCCATCTTCATAGATAATGCCCATAAGCTGGCCTAGCCGGGAAATGCCCCTAAGATCGTGTCCCATGCTTTTAAGGGCTTCTCTGGTGTCAGGAGACATCAATAGTTCTTCATACATTATTCTATCAGGCAGCCATTGGTGATGGATTTTCATTGCTTCAATCGCATTGTCTATTTCCATTTCAAATTCCAATACATTTAGCACAGTTTGAAACACGGTGTTGATGATAGTTCGGCCCCCAGGGCTACCGATTACTAAATATGGTTTTCCATCTTTTGCCACAATAACCGGAGTCATGCTTGAAAGCATGCGCTTCTCTGGTTCAATTAAATTAGGCTTAGTGCCTATCTGTCCAGAGGAGGAGGTGATGCCAGGTTTCGGGTTGAAATCCCCCATTTCATTGTTGAAGATGAAGCCCAATTCTTTATCTACCATGCCAGACCCATAAGCGTATTCTAAAGTATAAGTCAATGAAACTGCATTTCCATCTTTGTCCATTACAGACAGGTGTGTGGTGTTATCCCCTTCAGGCATTTGCCCAAAATTGGAAGAATCACTTTTGGTGGCTTTTGTCATATCAATGTCAGCCACTAGTTCTTTTGCCAGTGCTTTATCTAATAAAAAATCTATTGGCATATAAGGGTTAAAATCAGGATCGCCCAAGTGTTTTGCCCTGTTAGCATAGGCCCTACGCATGGACTCGGCCACAAAATGTACATAAGGTGTAGAGTTAAACTCAAGCGTGTCAAAGTTCACCTGCTCCATCATATTCATCATAGAAATGAGTGTAACACCACCCGAACTTGGTGGGGGCATGGCGCAGATTTGATAATCTTTATAAGTACCAACAACTGGTTTTCTTTCTATGGCTTCATATTTTGCCAAATCCTTTTCTGTAATAATGCCGCCATTTTCTTTCATGAAAGCCGCTATTTTCTTTGCCACTTCACCTTTATAAAAACCATTATGCCCTTTATCCCTTATAATCGATAATGTTTTGCCTAATTCTGGCTGTCTCCACACTCCACCTGGCTCAACTATGGCATCACTATGATTATTAAAAAAATCTTGCATCATTGGGTATTCTGTGGGCTTGGATTCAAAATATTTGGCAGCATTGTATAATGACCAATTCATTATAAAACCATTTGTTGCTAAATCTATAGCAGGCTGAACAACTTCCTTCCACGGCAGTTTACCGTATTTTGAATGTGCCTTATATAAGCCTGCTACTGTGCCAGGCACTCCTATGGCCTTGGCTGAAAAATGATTTGAGTTCTCAATCAAATCGCCATTTTCATCCAGAAACATATCATTAGTAGCCTTTAGTGGCGCCTTTTCCCTAAAATCAAAGGTTGTTGCTTCTCCATTGGCATCCATATAGACTAAGAAACCACCACCTCCAATGTTGCCTGCAGATGGGTGGGTTACTGCCAGCGCAAAGGCTGTGGCGACCGCACCATCTACGGCATTTCCGCCTTTTTTCAGAATGTCCCTTCCAGTTTCAGAGGCAACGCTACTCGTGGATACAACCATCCCATTTCTGCCGTAAGTCTGTGCTGTTGAGAATTTGGCAGTAGAAAATAGACAGAGTAATAATAACAAGGAAGAAAGTCTGAGGCTCATATTAAATTGTAATTAGTTCTGAATTAATGATTTACTAAAATGCAGTATTATGGTTAGAAAACATTGATACCAGAAGGAAATTGGAATGAGATTCGGATAATATAAGTCATTTATGAACGATTCTGATATCTTTGGTTTAGATAAAATTATAAAACATCTAGTTTTACCCAATGCACACATTAAGATTGAATCGCACAGCTCAAATAATAGTAGTATTGTTAATAACGGCATTTGTTTGGGGATGTAAATCAAAGGAAAGTGATAAAGAAAAGGCTTTGGTAATTCCTCCATTGAACGCTGAGGTGGTGGAGTACAATCCAGCTACAATTGATGATAATTATGTGTTTGCCGTTGAAGGTGGAGGGCAAGCAGCTTATTTGCTTGATAAATCTGGAAATAAAGTTCATGAATGGAGGTTTGATTTAAAGCTTGGTAACGATGCTCAACTTTTGCCAACAGGTCAGGTTCTGGGAATATTTAAATCTGAAACTGCTACTATTAAGTTTGGCGGAGGTTATGCTGGTGTAATCAGACTAATCAATGCCGATAGTTCTGTTGAGTGGGAATATGTGTATGAGTCTCCGGAATACCTTTCTCATCATGACGCGGAGTTGCTTCCAAATGGAAATCTTATATTTTTAGCTTGGGAGAAAATACCTGTTGAAACAGGACAGGCAGCTGGTGTTAATGCTGATTATGATATATATCCTGAGAAAATATTGGAGGTTGACCTTCAGTCAAAGGAAGTAGTTTGGGAATGGCATAGTTGGGATCATATTGTGCAAGATGTTAAAGAAGGTGTTGGTACTTATGGTAATGTAAATGAAAATCCGAATAAGATTAACATCAACTACAACCTTAGAAAAGATGGTGATATTATGCATGCCAATGGTCTTACTTATGACCAGACCAATGACTTACTTTATGTTAGTGTTAACTTTTACAGTGAGGTTTGGGTAATTGACCATAGTACTACCACAGAGGAAGCAGCAACCAATCAAGGAGGAAAATATAATAAAGGTGGAGATTTAATATACAGATTTGGCAACCCCGAAACTTATAACAATACCGCAGGCAAGAAGATTTTTGACCATGTGCATTTTCCCAATCTGCTTGGCGAGGGAGTTCCAGGCACAGGCAATATTTTGGTATTTAATAATGGATTAAAGGCTAAACAATCAGAAGTGTTTGAGTTAAAGATGCCATCAGAGTTTAAACTAACTCCTGATATGAATAATGAGCCTGAGATTGTATGGAGTTACACAAACCCTGAATTATCTTATGGTAGAATTTCAGGTGCTGACAGGTTAAGCAATGGCAATACACTAGTATGCGAGGGGGACTATGGTTTCTGGGAAGTTACCCCTAAAGGTGAGATTGCCTGGAAATATAAAAACCAAACCACAACCTATTGGAGAGGGTATGGTTTTAATCAGGATGCTGATGCCATTAAAAGCCTTAATCTGAAAAATTAAAGCAGCACCTTACACTTCACCTCAGGTATTTTCATCATTTCCTCAATCATGTTATTGCTTGGGTTTACCTTATATTTTCTGGACATCATTTCGATGGCTATTTTTTCTTCCTGATCGATAAGGTTAAGGTGTACCGCTAGGTCTCCTTTATGAGCATTACAAATTTCTTCAATTTGATCGATGACATTGGCATTGACTTCTTCAGCATTAATGTTGATCATAATGCCTTTGGTTTTCTTGTCCCGAAGCTCGCTTAGTAACTCAATACTATTGAGTTTTAACTCCAACCTTTGATCTCCCCATTTTTGTTGCACAACACGTCCCTGCATGAACAGAAACCAGCCCTGCATCATGTACTCCTTGAATTTGATGTAATCATCACCAAAGAAGAAAAAGGTGAAGTTGCCATTGTAATCTTCAACAGTAAGTGTCCCAAAGGGTTTTCCGCCTTTTGTAGTCCTATGGGCAAATGAGGATACAATACCAGCCATTCTTAAATCCTTATTTTGCAATGCCTCAACTTCGTTTAACTGGCTTAGCTCTACATTGCAAAAGTTATCAATCTCAAACCTGTAATCATCGAGTGGGTGTCCTGAGATATAAAGCCCAACAACCTCCTTTTCAATATTCAGTTTTTCAAACTCACCGAAAGGCTCAATGGGGTCAATTTTAGGCCTGGGTGTTTCTACTCCCGTATCGCCTCCAAACAAACTGGCTTGAGCGCTATCTGCCTCAAGCTGCATTTTGTTGGCATACTTAATGATCTTCTCTATTAAAGGCTGATCGCCTTCAGAGGCATGCAAGTATTGTCTTCTGTGATATTCTTCAAAACAGTCAAAGGCACCTGACATGGCAAGACATTCGAAGGTCTTTTTGTTGACTGTACGTAGATTCACGCGCTCAGCGAAATCGAAGATATCTTTAAATGGCCCGTTGGCCTTTCTTTCTTCAATAATAGCTTCTACAGCGGCATCACCACTCCCCTTAATGGCAGCCAATCCAAAACGAATTTCACCATCTTTATTTACAGCAAAGTTTTTAAAGGACTCGTTAATATGAGGCCCTAATACCTTAATGCCAAGACTACGGCATTCTTCCATAAAGAATGTTACTTTTTCAATTTGGCTCTGGTTATGGGTAAGTACTGCCGCCATGTATTCAGCAGGGTAGTGGGCCTTAATATATGCCGTTTGATAGGCTACTAAAGAGTAGCAGGTAGAGTGGGATTTGTTAAACGCATAGGCAGCAAATGCTTCCCAGTCTTTCCACACCTTTTCTAATACATTAGGATCATGGCCATTGTTTTTGCCACCCTCAATAAATTTAGGCTTGAGTTTTTCCAGCAAGGCAAATATCTTCTTACCCATGGCCTTACGAAGCACATCGGCATCACCCTTAGAGAACCCTGCCAGTTTCTGTGAAAGTAACATCACTTGCTCTTGGTAGACCGTAATTCCATAGGTCTCAGCAAGGTTTTCTTCCATGTCAGCGATGTCATAGGTGATGGGTTCTTCACCATGCTTTCTGGCAATAAAGTTTGGAATGTATTCCATCGGCCCTGGTCTGTAAAGAGCGTTCATGGCAATTAGGTCAGCAAATTTATCTGGCTTTAAAGCACGCAAATGCTTCTGCATACCCGGAGACTCAAACTGGAATGTGCCGTTGGTTTGACCACTCTGGTATAGTTTGTAAGTCTTTTCGTCATCAAGCGGAATGGTATCTATATCTATATCTAGCCCATGCCTTGCCTTTATGATTTTAAGCGCAGACTTTATGATCGTCAAAGTCTTTAGACCTAAGAAGTCCATTTTAAGCATCCCCGCATTTTCCACCACACTGTTGTCAAACTGGGTGATGAGCATTTCTGAATCCTTGGCGGTAGAAACAGGAATGAATTTAGTTAAATCATCAGGGGTTATGATCACTCCGCAGGCATGCGTACCTGTATTTCTTACTGCACCTTCCAGTACTTTGGCCTGATTTAGCACACGTGCTTTTAAGTCAGAGCCTTGTCTGAAGGCCTCAAGTTCTTTTACTTCTTTAAAAGCTTTGTCCAAGCTAGTGCCGGGTCGTTCCGGAACAAGTTTAGCCAGATCATTAGCTTCATTTAACGGTAGTTCCATTACCCTGGCAGCATCCCGAATAGAGGATTTGGCGGCCATGGTACCATATGTAATAATTTGTGCTACCTGGTTTTTGCCGTACTTATCTATTACATACTGAATTACTTTATCCCGGCCCTCATCATCAAAGTCAATATCAATATCGGGAAGTGATACCCTGTCAGGATTTAGAAAACGCTCAAAAAGTAGGTCATATGCTATTGGGTCGACATTGGTAATGCCTATACAATAAGCAACAGCCGAACCTGCTGCCGAACCCCTTCCCGGGCCAACAGAAACACCCATCTCACGGGCCTTTCTGGTAAAGTCCTGAACAATCAGGAAGTATCCCGGGTAACCGGTATTCCTGATAGTGTCTAACTCAAAATCGAGACGTTCTGTTATTTCTGGGGTAAGTACGTCATAACGTTTTTGTGCACCTTCATAAGTCAGATGCCTGAGGTAGGCATTTTCCCCACGTTTACCACCGTCTTTTTCATCTTCAGCATCTTTGAACTCTTCAGGAATATCAAAGGCAGGAAGTAAAACATCCCGATCCAATTTAAAGCCTTCTATTTTATTAACCAGCTCAGCGAGGTTTTCGATAGCCTCAGGAATGTCGCTAAAAAGCACTTTCATCTCATCCTGACTCTTGAAATAGTATTGGTCATTCGGAAAACCAAACCTAAATCCTCTACCTCGGCCAATAGGAGTGGACTTCATCTCGCCCTCTTTTACACATAATAATACATCATGTGCTTCACTGTCCTCCTGATTCAGGTAATAGACATCATTAGCGGCAATTACTTTTACATCATATTTTTTTGCAAACTGTAGGAGAACTTCATTAACTCGATTCTCTTCTTCAAGATTGTGCCTGATCAGTTCTACATAAAAGTCTTCTTTAAATAGATTATGATACCAGACAAAGGCTTCTTCAGCTTGGTGCTCACCTACATTAAGAATAAGGGAAGGGATTTCAGAATATAATCCACCGGTAAGCGCTATAACATCTTCTGAATATTGTTCAATGAGCTGCTTATCAATACGCGGATAAATACCGTAAAGACCTTCAACAAAGGCCAGTGAACTTAATTTGGCCAGGTTATGATAACCATTTTTATTTTTGGCTATCAATACCTGATTGTACCTTTTGTCGGGATTATCTTTAGTGAATTTTAGCGTCAATCGCTCTTCAGCTACAAAGAATTCACAACCTACAATAGGCTTTATTTCGTTGTTGTTTGCCTCGCGTACAAATTTGAACGCACCAAACATGTTGCCCAAGTCAGTAAGACCAACCGCAGGCATGCCATATTCCTTTGCTTTAGCTACAATGCCTTTAACGTTAGGCACGGCCTGAAGTACTGAGTACTGACTATGAACATGAAGGTGAACAAAAGGGGCATCTATTTCCTCAGCAGCTTCTGTGTCACCACCAAAATCAGCAGTGCTTTTATCATCCTTTTTAGCAAAGTTGGCGTCATCTAGCTTTGGAGGTTCATAAGTTATGTCAGCAACTGCAATCCCGCCAAGTGGCTCCACAACATTTTCTTTGATAAGCCCGAAGAAACATTTGGCTGTAGCATCAACATCATAGGCGGCATCATGGGCATCGCCAAAGCCAACACCAAAAAGTTTTTCATGCAGCTCTATAAGTTTTGGAGATTTGAATTTACCTCCAATCCCACCCGGTAGCTGACAAAATTCTTTGGATACTAATGAGGTGTCAACCTGTGCGTGATCTACCAGGGACTGGCCAATTTTTTCCTGTTCTAATCTGAAAAATTCGGCTCCTACTATTTTGTTATCAAAATCTACATTATGGCCTACAACTACCTCAGCCTTATCAAGGTCAACTTTAAACTTCTCTAATACTTTACCTAAATCATGGCCTTCTTCAAGTGCGCGTTTGGTTGATATACCATGTATTTTTTCTGAGTTAAAGGGGATGGTAAACCCTTCTGGTTTGATAATGAAGTTACCATTACTGAGTAGCTTACCGTGATTATCATGCAGTTGCCATGCTAGCTGGACAAGCCTTGGCCAATTTTCAGAATCTGATATTGGGGCGCTATAGCTATGCGGTAAACCTGTGGTTTCAGTATCAAAAATAATATACATCTGGTAGTGGTTGTAGTGGTTTGTCAGGTAAGATTTTAAAGAAATGATCTGTACCCTGACGGAAAATCAAATATCGGAAAAGTAGCTGGTTTAGCTTGTATGATTTGATGGAAAATGGAGATTAATTTTCAGCTATGTCAGTCAACATCAATATCCTCTTAAACCAATATCTGAACATATCTTTTGAGTTAATTCTGTATAGATTATTTATACTCTTAAAACGTAAAAGTCACAAAAGGTGATAAATATTGGATTGTTCAATTGCTCAAACTGAACCAGCCATAAAAATATTGGTAAGATATTGATTGCGAATATTTCTATAGATGTAAAAATCAGAGTCAATACTCGCTATTTCTTTGTAGTTCATCACTTCCGAAACAACAATAAGTGAAGCATCGGCCAAGTCCATAGGCACATCATCAAATCTGGCAATTAGCTCTGTGAAGCGGTAGAGGTGTGAGTGGTCTAAATCAAATAATTTAAGCCCACCTCGTTCTATCCAGGTTAGAAAGTTAAGTTGCACTCTGATGTTAAAGTCCAACATGTGGCTTACTTCAGTTACCACTGGCCAGGTTGTCCATAACTCCCCTTCAAACTCCTTAATGAACTGCATGGCTTTTAGGTGGTATTTGTCACTCCTGTCAAACAGGGCTATCAGTGGGCCCGCATCAATGAGAATGCTTTTCATTGAGCTTTTTCTTTATTTTGGTTTTATAGGTGGTTGATGCTGTAGTATCACCACTTCCATCTATGCCGAACAAGTCTTTGCCTAGCTCGTATGGCGAGTCGTCATTTTGATGTTTGCTCAAATAGGCAACAAGGGCCTCCTTTACAATAGAAGACTTTGTAATATTTTTTTGTTGACTATATGTGTTTAGCATCTTTTCAATTTCTTTATCCAGTCGAACATTAAGCATGATCTTACTCCTATTATTGTATTACAAATGTATTACAATTTTACTTTGCTAGCAAGTGTTTAGCGAAATTTGTGCAACCACAATCAGTAAATTGCCTATGATACTGCGCTAGAAACCGGAGTTCGATTAATAAAGCGACCATCATACCGGAAAATAAAGGGGTACATTTTAAAAACCTTTATTTATCCGGCCGGCCTGCTGGCAAAGGCAGGTATCTCTTGACAATTAGGAAGAGATCATGGACAATATTCTTCATTTGAAAAAAGAAATGAATCCCGAAAATTATCGGGACGAGGTGATGTTTCAAGGGAAATAGCATGTGGATTATTAATCAAACTCAGGCCAGAATGTGAACAAAAACGGCTAACCGGTTACAACCGATAGAGTAGGTAGATTGGTTGAAAATTAATGGATTAATTTTCCTCTATTTCATCAATATTCAAGTGTTTGAACCAATAGATGAGTGCAGTGACTGAAGGGACAAAGAAAAGCCACAGGTACCATCTCCATCTGGCTCCCCGGCTGAGGGTTTCATTTCTGGATATTTGGTAGGCAAAGATGATGAATGTGGTGATTGTGAAGAAGAAGAGGTGCCTGACATCAGTTAATTCCGGATCATTAAACCCAGTATAAAAAATGATAAAAATGAGGGTAGAAGGTAATCCTAATAATAGATATCTAACCATTATTTGACGGCAACGTAAACCACTTTTTTAGTTTCGAAAAATTCTTCAGAGAAATAATCTGACAGTTCAAAAATCTTGGTTTTTAACTTGGCCTCTCTTAGCTCATCTTGTAAATCACCACCTTTTAAATATAGGATACCATTGGATATTCGGTGATTTCTCTCCTTTTTGAACTTGTTTCTTACCCAGCGATAAAATGGCTGTAGGCGCGTTACCGCTCGACTAACGACAAAATCGTACTTGTCTTTAATTTTCTCTGCGCGTATAACTTCAACCTTCACATTTTGCAACTCCAACGCCTCAGCAATGGCACTTACCACTTTAATTTTCTTCCCAATAGAGTCAATTAAATGAAAGTTGCAATCAGGAAAAAGAATGGCCAGAGGAATACCGGGGAAACCCCCACCGGTGCCCACGTCAAGTATGTCAGTGCCAGGCTTAAATTTAATCACTTTGGCAATGGCCATTGAGTGTAGAATGTGCTTCAGATATAGCTCATCAATATCTTTTCTGCTGATCACATTGATTTGAGCATTCCATTCCTCATAAAGACCTTTCAGTGCTTCGAATTTGGATTGTTGATCAATAGTAAGATCAGGGAAGTATTTTAGGAGTAGGGCAGTGTTAGACATAGTTGGTTGCAAAGCTAGTAATAACCAACCATTTACCCTTACAGATTAAATATGCTCTTTCTTGTTTTTTACAAGGTCGTACATCAATTCACGGGCCCGGTGCAGCTGAGCTTTTACTGTTCCGAGAGGAGCATCTAGTTCTGCAGCAATCTCATCATAAGATAGTTCATCAAAATACCTCAACTTAACCAAACGCTGATATTTGGCAGGCAGCTTGGTCACAAACATCTGAATTAACTCAATCTTCTGACTTTTTATGGCCACTTCCTGAGGATTTAAATTTTGATCTTCTACGTCAAATCCAACCGCATCACCATTATCATCAGTAAATGAGGTGTCAATACTCATAGTATTCAATCGCTTTTTACGGATAAAATCAATGGCATTATTGGTTGCAATTCTAAAAAGCCAGGTACTGAAGGTAAAATCCTTTTTGAACTTGTGAAGATTTTTGAAAGACTTGGCAAAGGCTTCAATGGTTAAATCTTCGGCATCATCTACATTTCTGACCATTTTAAGCACCATATGATAGACCGGGCGTTTGTATCGATCCATAAGCATAGCATAAGCCTGCTCATCACCTTCATTTACCGCCTGATCTATCAGTTTGAAATCTTCGAGTGCCTTATCAGAAAATTGTTTTTTTAGCTCCATCTAACCCTTTTTGTGAATAGTGCCCTTATGCCAATGGAAAGATAGTAAAAGACGAATATAAAATCTAAAAACACAAGCCCCCAAAGGTCAAACCTCACACCAAATTTTTTACATGCAGTCATAAACGTTAGATATAACAGCAAGGTTCGTAGTATAAAACCTGACAGCAATATATAAGGTTCCATTAAAAGTACACCAGAAAATATAAGGGCAGTCCAAAAACCTAAATGTGTCAATGAAATCAGACCTAACATAAGTTTGTATTTGAACTTATAGTGTTTACCAACAGAAATGTGCCTGATTTTTTGTCTGAAAAAGTCAGACCAGGATGTTTTGGGTATTGAATATATTAATGTCTCACTACCCAAACTAACAGATGTATTTTTGCCTGATGCATGTTTATTAACAAACAGGTCATCATCACCACCAGTTATGTCTATGTGGCTATTGAATCCCTTATTTTTCAAGAAGAGCTCTTTTCTATAAGCAAGATTTCTGCCCACACCCATATATGGCAGGCCAGACAGTGCCAGTGAAATATATTGGATGGCAGTGTTTATGGTCTCAAACCTTATAAATGCATTGAGCAATCCTTTTTGCTTTTGATACAGCGATACTCCAAGGTTTATATCTGTGGTATCTACACCAAATTGACTTGTCATACTTTGAACCCACTGATCACTTTCTGGAATGCAATCTGCATCAGTTAGTAATATAATTTCATTTTTAGCAGCTTTTATTCCCAATGTCAAAGCATACTTTTTAGGATTCATTTTGTTGGGAGTATCTTTAACTGTTACAACTTTTAGAAGAGGCTGGGATTTATTCTCTTCATATAAATAGTCGTAAGTACCGTCATCAGATCGGTCATCAACGATCACAATTTCAAAATCATTATGACCTTGACTATATAACTTTGGTAGAAGCGTTTTCAAGTTATTCAGCTCATTTCTGGCAGCTATTACCACAGAAACAGGTTGATTAGATCCTTTCTTTGATCTCTGCCTGCTGGAAAAAGCTTTCAGAAATATTAACAGAATTATGATCTGAAGGGTTAAAAAAATAATAAAAACGAGAATCGAAGGAGCCAAAAACATAAAGTTGCTATAGAAATTAAAAGGCACAAAGATATGTCGAAAATCCACAATGCAAATTCCTTATTTATGTAAACGGATATTGCCTACCTACTTAATATTATTCGATTAACTTTGCGGAGTTTTTGAATACCCTATGAAGTTTAAATTAGAAGTAAAAGACGAAAAAAGTAAGGCCCGTACTGGTACCATCACCACCGATCATGGTGAAATAAAAACACCAATATTTATGCCTGTAGGTACTGCTGGTTCTGTTAAGGCTGTGCATCAGCGTGAGCTTCATGATGATATTGCTGCACAGATTATCTTAGGAAATACCTATCATCTTTTTCTTCGTCCTGGTTTGGATATTATTGAAAAGGCAGGTGGTCTCCATAAATTCAATGGCTGGGAAAAACCTATTTTAACTGACAGCGGAGGTTACCAAGTATATTCTCTAGCAGGTACCAGAAAGATAAAAGAAGAGGGTGTTACTTTTCAATCCCACATTGATGGATCAAAGCACATTTTCTCGCCTGAATATGTCATGGATATCCAAAGAACCATAGGGGCAGATATTATCATGGCCTTTGATGAATGTACACCTTATCCTTGTGAATATGACTATGCTGAAAAGTCTATGCATATGACGCACAGGTGGTTGAAAAGGTGTTGTGATAGGTTTGATAGTACAGAGGGCAAGTATGGTTACAGTCAAACCTTGTTTCCTATTGTTCAGGGGAGCACTTACAAAGATTTAAGAAAGCAGTCTGCAGAGGCCATCGCCTCATTTGAGCGGGAAGGCAATGCCATTGGCGGTTTGTCAGTAGGTGAGCCTGCTGAAATGATGTACGAAATGACTGATCTTGTTTGTGAGATATTGCCTACGGATAAGCCTAGATATTTGATGGGAGTGGGTACTCCGGTCAATATTTTAGAATGTATAGCATTGGGTATAGACATGTTCGATTGTGTGATGCCTACCAGAAATGCACGTAACGGAATGCTTTTCACCTCTGAAGGAATAATTAATATCAAAAATAAAAAGTGGGAAGATGACTTCTCACCAATAGATTCAAACCTTGGCGGTTATGTTGATACTTTTTATTCAAAGGCCTATTTGAGGCATTTGATTATGAGCAAGGAAATTTTAGGCGCGCAAATTGCTAGTATACATAATCTTACTTTTTACCTTTGGTTGGTAGGTGAGGCCAGAACTCAAATAGAAAATGGCACATTTGCATCCTGGAAAAATGAGATGGTAGAAAAGGTGACCAGAAGACTTTAATAAAATATATAACAGGAGATAGGCATTGAAATTACTTGACAGATACATTTTAAAACAGTTTTTAGGTTCCTTCATTTTCACGGTGCTGATTATAGTTTCTGTGATTGTGGTTATTGACCTTACTGAAAAGACTGAAAAGTATGTAAAGGCCGAGTTAACCACGGGGCAAATTGTTGGTTACTATATGGACTTTATTCCCTGGATAGCCAATTTCATCACACCCTTGACCGTTTTTATTGCCACCGTATTTGTTACTTCCCGTTTAGCAGGTCGAACTGAAATCATTGCCATCTTGAGTAGCGGAGTATCTTTTATTAGGATGCTTTACCCTTATTTTATCGGATCTGTAATGATTGCTGTCCTCAGTTTCATCCTTACCGGATGGATTATCCCTAATTCAAATAAAACAAAACGTGAGTTTGAGCTTGAGTATTTAAAGGGGCGATACTTCTTTGATAAGACCAATATACATATGCAGGTAGCAAAAGGTAAGTACCTATATATGAGAAGTTATAATAACCAGTCCAACATGGGCTATAATTTTACCTTAGAAAGTGTAGATAGCACTAAGCTGACAGAGAAGCTTTCAGCAAGCAGAATTACCTGGAATGAAGAATTGCAGAAATGGACCCTGATGAATTGGAGTCATCATACTATTGATGGCGACAAAGAGGTGATTACAGAGGGAAAATCAATGGACACCACATTAGTTATCCATCCTAGTGAGTTTGGCAACCTTGAGAAAAATTATGAGGGCATGACTATACCCGAGTTGAATGATGAAATTGACAAGCTGACCTTACGGGGAGCAAGTAATGTTGAATTTTATCAGGTTGAGAAATATACACGATTCACTTCACCATTTGCGGTATTGATATTAACCTTTATGGGTGTTATTGTGTCTGCTCGAAAGAGTAGGGGTGGCACGGGTTTTCAAATTGCTCTTGGCTTTTTATTGTCCTTCCTGTACATCTTCTTTTTTATTATGACCAAAAGTATTGCCGAAGCAGGCGGAATGCCACCAATAATATCCGTTTGGATACCAAATATTATCTTTGGCGGAATAGCTTTGCTCATGTATAAATACGTTCCGCGCTAATGGCAACCACTATCGACTATGTAAAACTCCATTTCATTGTATGGATTTGGGGGTTTACCGCCATATTAGGTTTATTAATAACCATTCCGGCTGTTGAAATAGTTTTTTATAGGACGCTTATTGCCTTTTTTACCCTTGGTGTGGTTTTATATTTCAGAAAGACCAATTTTAAAATCGGTAGAAGAGAAGTCTTCAAGATTTTAGGTACAGGAATTATCATTTCAGCACATTGGATATTGTTCTTTGCGGCTGCACGGGTTTCAACGGCTTCAGTTTGTCTTGCGGGTATAGCCACATGCTCTCTCTGGACAAGTTTCATTGAGCCATTGATGAACAAAACCAAGATCAAGGCCTTTGAAGTTGTGCTGGGATTAATAGTTATAGTTGGACTATATGTTATTTTTAGATTTGAATTTAATCATGCTGTCGGGTTAACCATGGCGGTGATCTCAGCATTTTTATCAGCTCTTTTTTCTGTTATCAATGGGAAGTTTACTAAGAAGCACAACCCTTATATTATCACCTTTTATGAGATGCTCGGAGCCTGGTTAGGAACAGTTTTGTTTCTGCCATTTTATCAAATGTACTTCACCAAGGGTGAAGGAATTAACCTGGTGCCAGTAGGTATGGACTGGTTGTGGTTAGCCATCTTAGGCATTATCTGTACTGTTTATGCCTTTTCTGTCTCTGTAGAAATTATGAAAAGGATCTCGGCTTTTGTAGTAAATCTAACGGTAAACCTTGAACCAGTTTATGGTATTGTATTGGCAGTTCTCATATTTAAAGAAAAGGAACAGATGCAGCCTGCTTTTTATTTAGGCACATTGATTATATTACTATCTGTATTGGCCTATCCCCTGCTAAACAAAATGCACAAGCGTAAGGCGCAGCCATTGGATAATTTAAGGTAGCTGACCTTTCCACGCACAGTTAGCCAGACTAGCAACTTCCTTATCAAATATTCCAAAAACTGCTGATCCTGAGCCAGTCATGCTGGCATATAGCGCTCCATGATTATATAAACTTTCTTTGACTTCTTCAACTTCCTGGAATTGGTAAAAGACGGATTTTTCAAAATCATTTTTAATATTAGTTTTCCAGTCTGATATTTTTTTACTCAGATCAGCCATAAGATTCTGATTATTGTCTTTTGGAACAACTCCAGCGTATGCCTGCTTTGTACTTATGTGGAGATCCGGATAGATTAATTGCAGATACATTCCTGAAATATTGAAATCAATAGGTTCAAATATATTGCCCGTACCTTTTGCAATAACAGGCTTATTCTTAACAAAGAAAGGACAATCACTACCTAGTTGAGAGGCATATTTTTCAAGATGATCATCAGTCAAGTTCAGCTTGAACATTTGATTTAGAGCCTTCAAAGTAAAAGTGGCATCAGCTGAACCTCCGCCTAATCCGGCTCCGATAGGAATGATCTTATGTAAATGAATCTGGACAGGAGGGATATCGAAGTCATTTTGGAGCAACTGATATGCCTTTAAACATAGATTGCTGTCTGCATTTCCAGGAATGGGAATACCTGTGGAGGTAAAACTCAACTGATAAGAAGGCAGTATTTCTAAAACATCACAGAATGGAATAGGGTAAAAGCATGACTCTAAATTATGATAGCCGTCATCTCTTTTAGAAAGAATACTGAGCCCGATATTTATTTTGGCATTTGGAAAAACAACCATGCTTATAAAATTAAAAATCCCAAGCCAATATGATCTGACTTGGGATTAAATATGATGTATAATGTATTATTTCGTTAACTCTCCAATGATCTCTTCAGTAATACCTGACGAAGAGAACCCTCCGTCATGCATCAAGTTCTGCATGGTCACCATTCTGGTGTAGTCAGAGAACATCATAATGATGTATTTAGCACAATCTTCCGCACTTGCATTTCCTAGTGGTGACATTTTGTTCGCATAATCAAGGAACACATCAAAACCACCTACTCCGCTACCTGCTGTAGTCATTGTTGGTGATTGTGAAATAGTATTTACCCTAACATGGTTTTTCTTAGCGAAACGATAACCATAGCTTCTCGCAATTGATTCCAACACTGACTTAGCCTGAGCCATGTCCCCATAATCAGGGAAAGTTCTTTGTGCGGCAATATAAGTTAACGCTAATATTGAACCCCAGTCATTCATGGCATCCAGCTTATCTGCCGTTTGTAGTACTTTATGAAAAGACAAACCTGAAATGTCCAGTGTCTTTAAAAACCAGTCGTAGTTAAGATCATGATATTCTTTTCCTTTTCTCACATTTGGGCTCATTCCTATAGAGTGCAAAACAAAGTCAAGTTTGCCACCTAGTATCTCCTGAGATTTTTCGAAAAGGTTAGTTAAGTCTTCAATTGAAGTAGCATCGGCAGGTATTACTTCAGCATTGCACATTTTAGCCAGCTCATTAATTTCACCCATTCGCATGGCTATAGGGGCGTTGGTAAGAACAAATTCAGCACCATCTTCATGCGCCTGCAATGCAGTTTTCCAGGCGATTGATTCCTGATTTAACGCGCCAAAAATGATTCCCTTTTTTCCTTTTAATAAGTTATAACCCATGATTTGATAGTTTTCTTTGTTTATAATGCAATTATACAAAAATTATTTACCGATGAACCCGACTTATCAGGAGAGTACCGGCTTACCAGTGAAATCAGAAATGAACTGCCCGAATTTATTGGTGAATACTTCGATGTCCCTATACTTTGAATCTATAGAAAAAAGGTCAATCTCTTTGCCTCCAGAAATGGCCGTAAGTGCATAGTTATAGGTAATTGGAATCTCCAGGTCAGGACTTACAAAATCGTCAACCTCCACACGCTTAAACCTGAACTTATCAATATTTGAGAAGTCTAGTCTTTTATAAGGCCCTGTAGGGCTATTCATTATATTAATTTGTTTTAATTGTCTTGAAAACAATACCTTGAAATACTTTTTTGAGTAGAAGCTAAGAAAGGGGGTGGCGGCAAATATCAAACCCAGCAAAGCACCACCAATGGCAATTGTATTTCCTGAAGTACTCCCCATTATCAAACAATAAGTTACTAGCAAGATACCGCATGCGGAAAGTAAAATGCGGGATACAAAGTTGTTGGAAGGGGCACCAATAATGGTGATTTCATTGTCTCCTCTAAATTTAACCATGTATTCATGCTCTTCTAGCATTTTGTTAAACTCATCTTCAAGGAGCTGTCTTTTTTTCATAAATGAATGTGACTAACCAAATTGGAGTGTCAATATAGATAATTATTAAAAAAATAACCACCTACCCATTTGTTATGGTCTTATTTCAATATTTTTGGAAATCTACTTTATATACTGTATCTGTACAAGAATTGATTGTATTATATGAAACATAGTGCTGGCAGCCCCATCGGGATTTTTGATAGTGGTATTGGAGGGTTAACGGTTGCACATGCTATAAGACAACTTCTTCCAAATGAATCCATAATTTATTTTGGCGATACTGCCCACCTTCCATATGGTGATAAATCTGAGGCGGCAGTTCAGGCATACAGTATTAAAATTGCTGATGTGCTGTTGAATAAGGGTTGCAAGGTCATAGTCATTGCCTGTAATTCTGCCAGTAGTGCTGCCTATGAGTTATTGAAAGAATATACCGGAAAGCGCGCCAAGGTTATCAATGTTATTGATCCCATGGTTAAATTTTTAAGTGACAACTATCAAGGGAGAAAAATTGGTCTTATTGGTACAAAGAGGACAGTTACTTCAAATGTTTACTTCAAGAAGATCAAACAATTGAAAAAGGATATTGATTTGGTTTCATTAGCAACACCGCTACTTGTTCCTATGATAGAGGAAGGGTTTTTTAATAATGCCATAAGCTCAGAAATAATAGAAAAGTACTTGGAAAATAAACTGCTGGATGATATATCTGGGCTTGTATTAGGCTGCACACATTACCCCTTAGTAAAAGAACAAATTAGCAAATACTACAATCATAAAGTTGATATTCTGGACTCATCACAAATTACGGCTACTTATTTAAAGTTGTTTCTGGAAAATGAAGGCCTTCTAAATGAGACTAAAAATGAGGAGGATCATTTTCTCGTATCCGATTATACCGACTCTTTTGAAGCATCAACAAAAATATTTTTTAAAGAGAAGGTACATCTTGAGAAACATCTCTTGTGGGATTAGCTAGGTTTGCTAAATTTAATTTTTGAAATTTCCGATTGAACGGTTCTAGATGTCTACAATAATTTTCTTTCTTCCTTATTTGCTTATAGTGGTGATATTCGCTGTTTATGGAGAAAGAAAAATTTCTGCTTTCATACAGGATCGGTTGGGGCCAATGGAAGTGGGGTATTATGGCATCCTTCAATCCATTGCTGATTTGTTGAAACTTATACAAAAGGAAGATATTGTACCCAGGGCTGCAGATCGCAAACTATTTCTAATTGCTCCAATTTTAATCTTCGTTATAGTTTTTACTGGGTTTTCTTTACTACCTGTTACATCAAGCTGGCATGGTGCTACTGCCGAAACGGGCATTTTCTTTCTTTTGGCCATAGTATCGCTTGATGTTATAGGTATAATCATGGCAGGCTGGGCATCAAACAATAAATATGCATTATTAGGCGCTGTCAGGTCGGCTGCGCAGATCATAGCCTATGAGGTGCCGTTAACACTATCTGTACTTTGTGTTATTGTACTTACCCAAACATTAGACCTTCAAACCATATCCTATCAGCAGGGTATTTGGATCAATCAGGTAGAACCAGATTCCGTCAATTACTTGTTTGGTCTTAAATCATTAGGAATAGACATTACCAATGTTGGTGGCATTTTAAGTTGGAATGTAGTGAGAATGCCTTTTCTGTTTTTGGTATGGGTTATTTTCTTCATAGCCAGTTTGGCAGAGTGTAATCGTGCGCCATTTGATTTGCCAGAGGCGGAATCAGAGCTGGTGGCTGGGTTTCAAACTGAGTATTCAGGCTTTAGGTGGAGCATCATCATGCTGGCAGAATATGGAATGATGCTTTTGGTCAGTATTCTTGGCGTAATACTTTTCTTTGGCAGCTGGAATTCACCTTTCCCCAATATTGGGCCTTTTAAATTGGCAGAGTGGACAGGTGGCTTACCTGGAGAGCTTTCCGGGGATATACTAAGTGCCTTTTGGCTTATTAGCAAAACAGCATTGATGATATTTTTACAAATGTGGATAAGATGGACATTTCCGAGGGTAAGAATTGATCAATTGATGTCACTAGGCTGGAAATATTTAACACCCTTTGCACTATTCTTTTTATTACTCTGTGGTGTGTGGAGATTATTGATGATTTAAGTATCTTGAAACCGAATTGAAAAAAAAATACTACATACACATAATAATACTGGCTTGTCTTTTGTCTGTTGGCCTTACCAGTAATGCTCAGGATACACTTCAGCTTAATAAACTGCAAAAGCAGTATGAACAGGGGAGTGATAGCGTTAAGCTCAGCATTCTTTTTAAAATAATACGTTCACCAGAACTGGATAATATAGATACTGCCCTGTCTTTGTCATTTAAAGCCTTGGATATGGCCACCAGGATGCAGGACAGTCTGAGTATGGCACTGGCAATGAGGTCTATCGCAACCTATTACAATATTCTTTCAAAAAATCAGGAAGCCTTAAAGTATGACATTGAAGCTTTGACCCTTATTAAAAAATACGGTAAAGCTTCTGAAGTGTCAAGATACCTGAATAACATAGGTGAAGATTATTACAATCTCGATCTTTACAATGAGGCCTTCGATTACTACAGCCAAAGTTTAGATGCGGCTAAGGATGCTGGAGTGGAACTCGCTGAAGTTATAGCCACCTACAACATGGGTAGGGTTTTAAGAACAATGGGGCAAAATGAAAAAGCAAGGGAGTATATCCTTGATGCTATGAAATTGAGCGAAGAAATAGATGATTTGCCCGGTATTGCTTATGCAAAACATGATTTAGCACTAATTTACATTTCAGAAAGTAAGTTTGATGAGGCCTTAGCGGAACTGGAACAGGCATATGTTCTAAGTGACAGTTTGAGGGAAGATGTGCTGACACCACAAATCCTTGTGAAAACTGCTACTGCCTATGATCATAAAGGGGATTATCGCAATGCACTAAAAAATTATGATAAGGCACTTGACATATATAGAAGTCAAAATAACCAGAGTGGTGTTGGCGAATCTTATTATGGTAAAGGAAATGTGACATTGCACATGGGTGATGTTAAAGGAGCCAAAGCCTACTATCAACAATGTGAAAAAATTGCCGATAACTTAAAGGATAATGAGCTAATGATTAATTGCTACAGTGCATTGTCCAATTTGTATGAGCGCGATGGGGATTATCAAAACGCATTACAATACTATAAGAAATTCAAACAATTGGAAGACAGTATCTTTAGTGAGACAAAGAAAGAGCAGTTTGCCCAAATCCAGATCAAGTACGAGACCGCAAGGAAGGATATTGAAATTGAATTGCTTAACCAAAAAGAACAGCAACAAATAGCCAAACTTAAAAACGAAGAATTCATCAGAAATATACTTGTTGTTATTCTGGCATTTACTGCCGTACTACTTTTTTCACTTTATAAGAACAATGAAAAGAGACGCAAAATCAATGAACTACTGATCGAGCAGCAAAAGGAGATAAAATCTAAAAGTAAGGAGCTGGCCGGTTTACTTGAGATGAAAGATAAATTCTTTTCCATTGTCTCGCATGATTTAAGGTCTCCGATTAATGCCCTGGTAGGTATTCTTGACATTTTGCACGAAGGAAACCTAACCCAGCAGGAGTTGAAAGATGTCAGTCTTTCCTTAAAGGTAAGGTTAGACAACACCAGAAAGCTTTTGGACACTTTGCTGGATTGGGCGATGCTCCAGATGAACGAGATTAAAATTCAAAAGGAAAATATAGAATTAAGCAAATTGGTTGAAAGTAATCTTGCTTATTTTAGAGAGGTAGGAGATAAAAAAATTGATTTCATCAATACTGTTAAGGAAGGTCAAATGGTATCTGCTGATAGAAATATGCTTGACCTAATCATCAGAAACCTTGTTTCTAACTCCATAAAATTTACCGATGAAGGGGGTAAAGTAGAAGTTACAACCGAATTTGGTCCAAAGAAATCTTTAATTGTGATGATCAAAGACAATGGAATTGGCATGTCTACTGATCAGATGGATAAACTTTTTGATACCAATACTTTATATACCACCAGAGGTACTGCTAATGAAAAAGGCACTGGCCTTGGCCTAAGACTTTGTAAAGAGTTTGTAGAGCGGATGGGTGGTAACATCTGGGTTGAAAGCGTGGAAGGGAAAGGAAGCACCTTTAAATTTACCATAAACAGGGCTTGAACTGCCTAACATTTCATATTTTCACGCTTAGAGAATTTAAGCACCTGTTTTTTTATGATTTCAACCTACTGGCAAAACATAAAATCAGCATTTACAACTTCACTGTCGGGATTAAAAACAACGTTAAAGCATTTTTTTGAAGCCCGTCATGTTCATAAGCCTGTTGGTATAAACAGTCCGGATTACTTTAGTCAGGATAAGGGCATAATGACCTTGTCATATCCGCATGAGAGCCTACCAATTCCTGACAATGGGCGGTATAAACTTCATAATGAAATTGATGACTGTATTGTTTGCGATAAATGTGCCAAAGTTTGCCCTGTAGACTGTATTGATATTGAACCTATAAGAGCAATTTCCGAAATAGGTAAAACTTCTGATGGTACCTCAAAAAGAATACATGCCGCCAAATTTGATATTGATATGGCTAAATGTTGCTTTTGCGGGCTATGTACCACGGTTTGCCCTACAGAGTGTCTGACAATGACCAAGTCATTTGACTTTAGTGAATATGATGTTGATGATCATACTTATTCTTTTGCTACAATGACTCCTTTGGAAATTCTTACTAAGAAAAAGGAACTAGAGGAGTTTGAAGCTACTAAGAAAAAGACGCAGGTGGCCACTGATCCTGCTAAAGCAGAGAGTAAAACTGAGTCAGAGCCGACTGATGAACAGAAGAAACCTGCGAAACCTGCGTTTAGGCCTCGTCCAATGATTAAGAAGAAGAAAGATGGAGATGCTTGAGGTCATGTTCTACATAATTGGTGCTTTGGCCTGTATTTCAGCAGGGTTTATTTTGTTTACAAAAAACATTCTATATGCAGCTTTTGCTTTGGTGGTTACATTACTATGCATCGCTGCACTCTATATTTTTTCTAATGCTGAGTTCATAGCCGTCTCACAAATTATGATTTATGTAGGGGGAATTATTGTGCTTATTATCTTTGGAATAATGCTCACTGCTAAAATCAGGGATGAGAAAGCCGTGGTAGGAAGCCATAATAGGTTTTTAGCATTGGTATCTGCCGCATCTGTTTTCGTAATGTTAATTTCTGTAATAGGAACTATCAACTTTACTCAATATCAGACAATAACAGGTTCAAACCTTCATAAGATAGGTGAGGGTATTATGACAGATTATTTATTGCCTTTTGAACTCATGGCAGTATTGCTTTTGGTAGCGCTAATAGGGGCAACAGCTATTGCCTCTAAAAAGGAAGGAGGTACCAGTTGATGCCCATTGAATTGTATTTCTACTTGAGCGCCTTTTTATTTGCCGTTGGTTTGGGAATAGTCATCACAAGGAAGAATGCCATTTTTGTATTGATGGGTATTGAGTTGATGCTCAATGCAGCCAATATTAATTTTGTAGCCGTCAGTCAGTCAGAAAGTGGTTTGTTAGAAGGGCAGTTTTTCGCACTCTTTGTTATCGTTATAGCTGCTGCAGAGGCTGTCGTTGGGCTGGCCATTGTTTTGAAGGTATATAGCTACTTCAAAACAATTGATCTTGATAAGGTAAATGAATTAAAAGGATAGAAGGCATTGGATAGGATAGAACTTTTACCCTGGACGACACCAACAATTGTAGGACTAGTAATTTTCTTGCTTCCATTATTATCATTCTTAATCTTAAGTATAAGTGGTAAATCTTCAGAAGTATTGGTTAGCAGAATTGCTTGTGGAATAATGCTGATTGCAACGCTGGCATCCATTCTAATAGCAGCTAATATTGGTACTCATACTATCCACACTCGCCTTAAATGGTTTGAATGGCAAGATGTATTGTGGACATCAGGTATTCGCATCGATTTTATTACTGGAGTAATGCTCGTTATCATTAACCTGATATCTTTCTTGGTGCATTTGTTTTCATTAGAATATATGAAACAAGATGAGGGGTACAAAAGGTATTTTGCCTTCCTTGGGCTCTTTACTTTTGCAATGCTAGGTATAGTTCTAACAGATAACCTGCTTGTTATTTTTATATACTGGGAACTGGTCGGTCTTTCTTCATTTTTACTGATCAGTCATTGGTTTAATAAGGAAACCGCTGCCAGGGCAGCTAAAAAAGCATTTATTACCAATAGAATTGGGGATATCGGTTTCATCATTGGACTTGGAATACTTTGGACACAGTATCAATCCTTTGACTTGTCAATACTGGCCAATGAATTCAGCAAAAGTGTATTTATCGGAAACTTATGGTCGAGGCCTAAGGTCGTGCCGATGCTCATTTCATGGCCAACACTAGCTGGTCTGGGACTCTTTCTCGGAGCTGTTGGCAAGTCTGCTCAGTTTCCACTACAGGTCTGGTTACCTGATGCTATGGAGGGGCCTACTCCAATTTCTGCATTAATTCATGCTGCTACCATGGTGGCAGCCGGGGTTTATTTACTGGCAAGGATTTTCTTTTTACTAAATGCAGATGCCCTGGTAGTCATAGCGTTTATTGGTGCCATAACGGCTTTCATGGGAGCTGTAGCAGCTTTAACCCAAAACGATATTAAAAAAGTGCTGGCCTTTTCTACTATTTCACAACTTGGCTATATGGTTATGGGCATTGGTGTAGGAGCGTATCAGGCAGCTACCATGCATTTATTTACACATGCGTTTTTCAAAGCAGGCTTGTTTTTGGCCGCTGGTTCTATTATTCATTTTCTCCACAAGGCAAATCATGATCTTGATGCACAGGATATGAGAAACATGGGAGGATTGAGAAAAGCTTTGCCTATAACTTATATTGCATTTCTGGTTTGTAGCTTAAGCTTGATAGGTGTTCCATTTTTCTCTGGATTTTTAACCAAAGATGCCATTTTATTTGAAGCACTTGAGTGGGCAAATTATAAAGGGTTTGCTTTATATGGCCTGATTCCAATTTTAGGTTTCACTACGGTTTTACTCACCACAATTTATGTGTCTCGTCAGTTGATACTTGTATTTTATGGTTCTTTTAGAGGAGGCGACATTGAAAAAGTTGTTGAAAGTTCACTGATCATAAAAGTAGTGCTTTCAATTCTGGCCTTGGGATCGATAGGTTTTATGTGGTCAGTTAATCCTTTTTCTTTTGATAGCGCCTGGATGTTGAATTTCTACTTTTCCCCTAAGTCAATTTATAGCCATGCTATCCAGATTAATGAAACCGTTAACTTTCATGTGATAACGGTAGTAGTTTCAGTCAGCCTCATTGCCGTAGGTATGTTCTATTCCTATAGAAAGTATTTCAATAAACCGGTTAACAATACACAAGAGATTCAACCTTCATTTCTTCATAGGTTATCTCTAAGCAATTGGTTTTTAGACAGTATTTATAGCAAGATTATTTTAACCCCACTTATGGTAATGAGTAAATATGCCGCACAGTTTGAGGCTAAAGTAATAGATAGAACGGTTAACCTATTCGGAATTATTGCAACCGTCTTTTCTCACATAGTCGGATGGTTTGACAGGGCCATTGTAGATGGGGTTGTACACATCACTGTATTTACTACAGGAAGAATTGGAGTGTTAACAAAATCAGTACAGGGAGGAAAAGTGCAGCAATATATTTTGGCTGCGGTAATAGGTTTATTAATTATTATATTTTTGCTGGCTTAATATGCAAGACTACTTGTTGTCTATATTGATATTCTTACCGCTGCTGGCAGCCCTTGTCATAACTTTTATGCCAGGTCAATATGCGGCTCAGTTTAAGAAAATAGCTTTAGGGGTTAGTGTAATCCAAACACTAATAGCCGCTTGGGTATATTTTAAATTTCAGGATTTAGCAGGAGTAACTGATGCAGGCACTTTTCAGTTTGTGGAGCGTACCTCATGGATAAACCTTAATTTGGGTAGCCTGGGAAGGCTCAGTGCCGAATATTTTATTGGCGTTGATGGCTTGAGCATCACCATGGTACTGCTTTCAACGGTCATATTGCTCATAGCAGTAATAAGTGCATGGAATACTCAGGATAGAGCTAAAGGCTTTTTTAGCTTGTTACTTATCCTTAATGCGTCAATTATTGGTTGTTTTGTAGCCCTTGATTTTTTGCTATTCTATCTGTTTTTCGAGTTTATGCTCCTGCCGATGTATTTCCTTATCGGCCTTTGGGGTGGACCTAGAAGAGAATATGCCTCGATAAAGTTCTTCTTATACACATTGCTGGGTTCAATTTTCATCCTCATTGTGATGATTGCCCTGAACCTGTCGACCATTGATCCGGTTAAAACTGCAGTAGAGCTGCACTTGGTAGAAGCTGTTGAAAATGTTACACCTGGCATTATTACCGAAGTGCAAAACATGCTATCCCAGGGTCAGGTATTGGATAGCCAGATGGTGCATACCTTTAATCTGGTTTCAATGACGGATGCTAAAAACCTGATTCCCGGATCAATTTTAGACTTGGGAGTTGCGAAAATTATATTTGGCTACCCAGCGAGGTTTGTAGCATTCTTGCTGATTTTTATTGGCTTTGCTATAAAGATTCCGGTTGTGCCGGTACATACCTGGCTGCCAGATGCACATGTTGAGGCACCTACTTCCATTTCTGTTATACTGGCAGGAGTGCTATTAAAGGTGGGTGCCTATGGACTGTTGAGAACGGGCATTTTAATATTCCCGGAAGGAGCATTAAATTATGCTTGGCTTATTGGTCTTCTTGGGGTGATATCCATTTTGTATGGCGCTATGAATGCGCTGGCAAGCAAAGACCTTAAAAGACTTATTGCTTACTCATCAGTATCACACATGGGGTTTGTATTACTTGGTTTTGCAGCCATAACTGCCGAAGGTTTGGGTGGTAGCATCTACCAAATGGTGAGTCATGGTATTATATCAGCTGGATTGTTCCTGATAGCAGGAGTTATCTATGACCGTACGCATAACAGGATGATAGAGAATTATTCTGGACTGGCCCATGTCATGCCCAAATATACCGTGGTGGTGGTGATATTCTTTTTTGCTTCATTAGGCTTGCCGGGTTTCTCAGGCTTTATTGCAGAGATTTTTGTTTTACTGGGAGCATTTTCTTCCATAGTCATCTCAAAGTGGCTGATGGTACTGGCTTCTTTTGGTCTGGTACTTTCTGCAGGTTATTACCTCTGGACTATACAGCGAATGTTTTACGGCAAATTTCACCTCAAAGGTGATATTGACAAGAGTGTTTTGGTTGATATGAATAGGCGAGAGTGGATCATGTTCATTCCGCTGATTGTATTAGCTGCGCTTTTGGGTATTTTTCCTCATTTTATTCTGGATCTTATCAACGCTTCAGTTGAAACTGCCTCGGGTTTTATATTTGAAACCGGGCTGGAGAATCTAAAAACAATTCAGAAGTAGGTGGAGGGTTTAAGCTTAAAATTGGAATTGATCCTTCAATACTTTCAGGTTATTCTGCCTGAGCTTTTTCTGGTATGCCTACTCGTGC
The DNA here is from genome assembly GCF_040218215.1 of Fulvivirga sp. Lineage (NCBI taxonomy): Bacteria > Pseudomonadati > Bacteroidota > Cytophagia > Cytophagales > Fulvivirgaceae > Fulvivirga > Fulvivirga sp. The sequence goes on along the minus strand of NZ_JAVJQL010000024.1, from coordinate 28,856 downwards.
TTTTGGTGTTGGTTGATCTGATATTAAAAGAGAAAAAAGCCCTTTTAATAACCCTCACATTCGCTGGTGTCTTGGTAGAACTTTACCTGGTTACACATCAATACTTTGACACAACACAGCCGGTCTCAGGGTTCTTCAATTTAATTTTACTTAATAGCTACTCGGCTTTCTGGAAAATGCTATTGTCAGTCTCAACCTTAATAGTCATATTAATTTTGACTATTAACAAAGAACAAAAGCGGTTGGCAGAGTTCTTAACGCTGATTCTCACCATTTTAATAGGCTCCAACCTTCTGATCATGTCTTCGAACTTGCTCATGATCTTTTTGAGTGTGGAGATTATTTCCATTGCCTCCTATATTATTACCACATTTGCCTTTAACAGGGCAAGTGCAGAATCCGGGTTAAAGTATTTACTCTTTGGAGCAGCAGCTTCAGCGGTTATGCTTTATGGTATGTCATTGCTCTATGCCCAAACGCTTACTTTGGAGTATCCATCACAGCAGTTTTTAGATGCATTGTTAGAGGCAGAGGCGCTGCCAGTAATAGTCAGCTTTATACTGGTGCTCGCAGGGTTGTTTTTCAAAATAGCCGCCTTTCCATTTCACATCTGGGCACCCGATATCTATACCTCAGCGCCTACCTCAGCGGTGGCTTATTTTTCTGTCGTTCCTAAATTGGCGGGCTTTGCAATATTAACCAAGGTGGTGCTCGTGTTTAATCTATTTGGTCAGGCACCCATTAACTGGATTACCTTTTTAAGTATTGTGGCAATGATTACATTAACAGTAGGTAATTTCTCAGCCATCTGGCAGTCTAATGTCAAGCGTATGCTGGCCTATTCATCAATTGCCCACACGGGATTTTTGTTAGCGGGTTTTGCGGCTTTCTCAGAAACAGCCTTGCAGCATGTGCTGTTCTATGCTTCTGTTTATCTTATCATGAATTTAGGGGCTTTCTTATTGGTTCATTATTTCGAAGTGAAGCACAACTTCACCAAAGTGGAGGATTATAAAGGTTTGATAAATACCTATCCATTTCTATCTATTATCTTTTTGATATTCATGATTTCATTAGCAGGACTGCCACCAACGGGAGGTTTTACGGCTAAATACCTTGTTTTCTCTTCTATTTGGGACAGTTATAACACCACTGAAAATCAATGGCTGATCTATTTATTGATTTTTGGTTTAGTCAATACGGTCATATCTCTTTTCTATTATCTTAAAATCCCTTTCTACATGATCTTTCGCTCAGGTGCAGATGGCGGGGTTGTATATAAAAATAATCTATCGTTGGAGAATTTTTTGGGAGGGTTATTGGTTTTAGCGATATTGTTGATATTCTTTAAACCGGACTGGTTGATGGGAATGATTAATAGTGTTAGCTTTGCCTTTTAATTCCAGTGCATGAGTGATAGCATAAAACATGAATGTGGTATAGCCATGGTTAGGCTCAGAAAACCACTTTCTTACTACATCGAAAAGTATGGCTCACCAACCTACGCCATGAACAAGATGTACATTTTGATGGAGAAGCAGCGCAACAGAGGACAGGATGGCGTTGGAATTGCAAACATCAAGATTAACCAAAAACCCGGACTGCGATATATCAGCAGGTACCGCTCTATAGAACACGAACCAATCAAGGGCATATTTGAGAAAATTGGCCGCAAGTACAGAAAGGCCAAAAAAGAAGGTGGCGATTTGTACTTTGACGAAACCTGGATGAAAGAGAATTGTGCTTTTACAGGTGAAGTTTGGCTTGGTCACTTAAGATATGGAACACATGGCAAAAACAGTGTTGAAAACTGCCACCCATTTTTAAGACAGAACAACTGGAGAAGTAGAAACCTGGTGGTAGCCGGTAACTTTAACATGACCAACGTTGATGAACTGTTCGATATACTGGTAAAGCTTGGGCAGCACCCAAAAGAAAAGGTGGATACTGTTACCGTAATGGAGAAGATCGGCCATTTTCTTGATGAAGAGAACAACGAAATTTTTAGAAGATATAAAGAAGAATATACTAACAAAGAGATCACTGAATTAATTGAAAGTGAGCTTGATTTGGTAAAAGTACTTCGCAGGGCATGCAAAGATTTTGATGGAGGTTATGTGATGGGCGGAATGGTAGGCCATGGTGATGCGTTTGTAGCGCGTGATCCATCTGGTATCCGTCCTGCTTATTATTATGCTGATGATGAGGTGATTGTAGTTGCTTCTGAAAAACCTGCTATAAAAACTGCCTTTGATATTGATTATAAAGAGATAAAGGAAATTGAGCCTGGTCATGCCTTGATCATTAAGAAGAATGGAGATTATAGTCAGCATCAGTTTATAAAACCGTTGGAGAAAACGTCTTGTAGTTTCGAGCGCATTTATTTCTCCAGAGGTACTGACCCTGATATATACCAGGAGCGAAAGGAGCTGGGGAGATTATTGGTTCCTCAGATTCTCCAATCTATCAACTACGATTTAAAGAACACTGTATTTTCATATATTCCAAATACTGCCGAGACGGCCTTCTTAGGCATGATGCAGGGCATGGAAGATTACCTTACTGCCAAGCAGAAGGAAGTTTTTATTGATGGTAAGCCTTTTGTTGGTGAGCGTGAAGACTTCTTGTCTTTCAGGCCCAGGGTAGAGAAGATAGTTATTAAGGACGCCAAGTTAAGAACCTTTATTACTGATGACTCTCATCGTGATGAAATGGTGGCCCATGTCTATGATACCACCTATGAAGTGGTAAGAAAGGGTATAGATACATTAGTTGTTCTTGATGATTCAATTGTGCGTGGTACTACCCTTGAAAAGAGCATTCTTACCATGCTCAACAGACTAGAGCCTAAGAAAATAGTAATTGTTTCATCTGCTCCGCAGATCAGGTTTCCGGATTGCTATGGTATCGACATGTCCAAGATTAGTGAATTCGTGGCGTTCAGAGCCATGGTGAAGCTGTTGAAAGACAGAGGTCTGGAATATAAGCTGGAAGAGGTCCGTGATAAATGTCTTTATGCACTGTCAAATAAGGAAGCGGTAAATCATGTAAATGAACTTTATGAGCAATTCACACCAGAAGAAATATCGGAGAAAATTGCTGAAATAGTAAAACCTGAAGCCATGACGGCAGATCTGGATGTTATTTACCAAACGGTGCCGAACCTTCATAAAGCATGTAAAAATCACAAGGGGGATTGGTATTTTACTGGCAATTTCCCAACAAAAGGAGGGATGCGTGTAGCCAACCAGGCATTCGTCAATTATATGGAAGGTAAGCTGGTTAGAGCTTATTAATCACTTAAGAGATATTGAAAACGAATGGCATCTGAGAAGATGCCTTCGTTGTTTTATGTAGAATATTCAACCTTCTCAGTGTCATGCGATCAGGACTCTACTATGTTCGCCCATTATTAATTGGTTTGAGTGCTTACCGCCCAATAGTTACCTGCATAATCATAAAATGAGCCTCTTGTGTCTGGGTCGCCTTGCTTGTTCATTGGTTTTTCAATTATCTCACAACCATTCTCAATAGCTTTTCCAAAAGTTTTAAAAACATCGGGCACGTAAATATGAAGCATTGTCCGGTTAGCCTCATAGCTTTCCGTACTATCACTGATCATAATCACAGTGTCATCTAATTGTAATTCAATATGCGCGATTTTTCCGTTTTCGTGGTCAAATCTCCTCAAAGTCTTAGCGTTAAAAATTGCAGTTAACAAGTCCACTAATTTTTGAGCATTGTCAACAATCAGGTAGGGGGAAAGTGAATTGTAATTGTCAGGTTTGTATGTTGCCATTTCTTTTGCTTTTGTTGTTTGTCATACGCCAAACTGCCTCAAATGATGGTCAGTATGTTTAAAAACCAGAATTCCTATTTGTTCCGTTGTCATTTTACCAAAAAAACCGTGGATGAAAGCCGGATTGTTAAAATGCTCATATTCATTAACCAATGAAATCCATTTATCTTTTTCAGATGCTAGATTGCCGTTGATGTCTTTTACTTTAAATGGGGCTGAGGTGGGGATGTTCTTATCAAATGGTTTTTCATCTTTTATCATTCTCTTTAAAGCAAATTTGCCGAATATCTTACCAAGAAATTCCTGTTTGTATATGTGGTTGCCCTTTCCGAGTATCCATTCGTTCCAAAACGTATTATGCCTGACCATTTGGTATACATTCATTTTGCCCCACACGGGCTTACTTCCTTCCTTTACTAAACCAATTCTTAAGATCAGTTCCTCTCTTGTAGCTGCATCAAATATTGTTTTCATTGTCAAAATTGTTTATTGGTTGCAATGAAAAATAGTTGCCCGAATCATCTTTGAACAGAGCTTCCGTTCCATAAAACTCTTTTGTAGGTGCTTTAATGAATTCCACCCCCTTTGCTTTAAGCTCTTCGTAGGTGGCGAAAATGTCGTGGCAGGTTAATACTCCACACCCAAACACACCTGCTTTGATAAGTCTGATTAAGCTTTCCGCAACATTTTCAGGAAACATTTTGCTGACTTTTACAGGGAATAAAACCAGTTGTAAATCGGGCTGTTCTGGTGGCGATACTGTCAACCAACGTGTATCCGGGCCCATTGGAATGTCATCGACCAACTTAAACCCCAGCTTGTTAACATAAAAGTCATAGGCACTATCCTGGTCTATAACATTAATGTTAGTAATTGTCATTTTTGTAATCATTGCTTTTTTCTTTTAACTATTAAATTCAACGCAAAATCAGCAATGATTTAAACTTTTGCTTCTTCAAAATTGCTATTCTCAGTCCAACCGTGCTGAAATGCATAGCACCCCGGCACAAAGGCAAGAGGTCTTTTTGTAATTTGTTCTTTTATCATCTTCTGTCTTCCCAAATATTCTGAAGGTGATAAGCCAACGGTTTTGGAAAAAAGTCCGCTGAAGGAGGAGAGGCTATCAAAACCAACAGCATAGCATACTGCTGTGACAGGAATACCATCCTTTAGCAGTCCCTTTGCTTTTTCAATTCTCACATATTTTAGATACTGATGTGGGGTCTTTCCATAAGCAGATTTAAACAGGCGTATAAAATGAAATTTCGAAAAGTTGGCCTCATCGGAAATGTTGCTAAGGTCAATTTTTTCAGAGTAGTATTGGTCAATATAGAGTTTCGCCTGAACGATACGCCTGAACAAGTATATTTTTGGATATTGTTCTACTGCCATATTCTTGTCTTCTAATTAATATTTAGTGATATACCATTTTATAATGACCACTCGCTCCTGAGCTTGATTTTTTAATTGCTTTAAAGCTATCTGATCTCAACTCACTTTGCAAATGGCCCAGTTAGCTTATGGATGATTAACCTTCTCTGATCGCACAAGGAGGATATTGAGATATATTGTTGTCAGAATATGGTTCTTTGGAATTTGCAATCACATAGGTATTTAAACTCAATTATTAAAAGGATCGCAAATCTGGGATAGCGGGGTCGCTTGCAGTTGACGTTGATTGTAGGAGAACACTCGTTCTGGAAACGAACGCCAGCTGGGGTCACTTTGAGCTGACCTGATCGGTTTTTTATCCTTTCGTTGTTAAATCCAGCAAACCACACAAGGCTGCTCCTGAAATGATCGTCCAGGAGATCCAGTCTTTGAATTCGTTTTTCTTATTCATTAAAAACAATAGATGAAGAATAAAATGTACAATTAAAAAGTAGTCAAAACCTATCCTGAATTGACCATTGCTAGTTTGTGTTTCTATCAGAATCCAATAAAAAAGTGGGATGTGAAGGAAGATAAATGCAATAAGCCCGGCTTTATCATTTAAGAATGCAAGCCCGGGAAAAATCCTCCACTCTTTGCATCTAATGGCATCCATTTCATGCATTAAAATAAATGCAATCCCAAGCAGATAGAAATTAACCATTTATTTGCCTTGTTTTTTTATCAATTGGTTTTCTTGCTTCATTGCCAGCTTAGCTAGACTTTGTCAATGTCAATAAAAGTATCTGATTTAAATACGCTTTGCAAGCCTTCAGGTCAATGCACTCGTTTTGGAAACGAGCGCAAGCTGAGCGGACGCAGCGATAGCAATTCTGATCTCATATGCAGTGTTGTGTGCTTTTATTTTTCATTTATTCTGTCCAAAAGACCGATTGTGTCAGCTTTGTACAAATCAAAATCAACCTCTGTCTCAGTCATATTCAAAAATTTTATAGTCTTTTTGTTTAAACCAAAATATGGTGTTGAAGAATCTGGGTTTATATCAATATCAATTACGAATTGAATTCTTGTTTCTAAGTTAAGTGAATTTTTCAGTCTGTTGATTATATCAATTTTCGGTTCAAATATTTCAATTAATCTCTCTAAATGTGTTTCTAAATCAATATCATTTCCAGCATCAATTCTATATTTCCAAGAAGTCGATTTAGGAACAGGTTCTTTTTTGATCATTAATGACGTTGGTTCGAGTCCCATAATCTTTGTCACTTCTGCTGTATCAAAAAAATCAGCATCAAATGAGAAATACAAGTAGTTGTTACATTCATTTCCACTATATGTTAACTTTTGCCACATATATTATTCAGTTTTTAAAGATTGTGGAGCACCTGCTTGACCAACAATATCTCCACCAAATTTGATTAAATCATAAAGACGCATTACTGACCAATTTAATTCATCCTGATTACAATAGTAGCCTTCAATTTTTCTGTAATCCTTATAATCAGAAATATTGAATCCTTCTTCAATGTCATTATACCAGATTACTTTCTTACCACAAATTGCGACAACCCAAAATCCACCACCTTTATTTCCGAATTCAGGCTCTTGCCATTTTTCGGGTTCGATTTTGATCAGCTGCCAAAAATTCCATAAATCTCCATTAAGCTCAATTTCAGTTTTCTGAATTTCACCTAAGAGTTCGATTTTCGATATGGGAGTCCATTTTTCCATTTTGTGCTAATTGCTTACAACACCTCGCTAATGACCCGTTTATTACTATTTATATTCGATAACGAGACAAAAGGTGCTGTTATTTTTTATTACCAAGATATACCATAACATTTGGTTTACAAATATATTCCCACTCATGTATTTCCTGTTTGAATTGCTATTAGGTTATGCTACCTTGTTTTTCATATCAATCAAAACCTTAAACCCATGTCATACCCTAAATCATTCTATTTTTCCTGTCTATTATTGCTGCTGTTTGCAATTCAGAGTTGTACCAAAACGGAGCCCGGGTCAAAGCTAAATTTTGAATTTACCTTTGATCAAAACCTGGTTGAAGGTGACCAGACCGGAAGACTTGTTCTTTTGCTCTCAAAAACAGATGAGCGTGAGCCAAGATTTTCTCTCACCGATGGCCCGGATACACAATTAGGCTTTGGCCTCGATGTAGAAAACTGGAATGGCCAAAATGCTTTAACTTTTCAAGGCGATACTTATGGCTACCCCATAAAAAATATGGGTGATATGCCAGCAGGCAAGTACTATGTGCAGGCCATACTCAACAGGTATAAGGAGTTTAACCTGTCCACAGGACATAAGGTAATGCTGCCGCCAGATATGGGTGAAGGCCAGCAATGGAATAGAAAACCCGGTAATATTTATAGTAAACCTATGGCCATTGAAATTGGTACTAGTGGTGGTGATTTTAAAATGAATCTCGATCAGATTATTCCTCCTATTGAAAGTCCTGAGGACACCAAATACATCAAGCACATTAAGATGAAGAGTGACCTGCTGACTAAGTTCTGGGGCGAGGACACCTATTTAGGGGCCCATGTTTTATTGCCCGAAGGTTTTGATGAGCACCCGGAGGCTAAATATCCTTTGATGATTTTTCATGGTCATTTTCCTTCGGACTTTAGCGGTTTTAGAACGTCTCCGCCAGACCCGGACATGAAGCCTGAATACAGCGCGCGCTTTGGCGTTGATGGTTATAACATAATGGTGCAGCAAGAGGCCTATGACTTTTATAAAAAATGGACAGGCCCTGATTTTCCTAGAATGATCATTATTGAAATTCAACACCCAACACCTTATTATGATGATTCTTATGCGGTAAACTCTGCCAGCCAGGGCCCTTATGGTGATGCCATTACTTACGAGCTGATCCCGCATATTGAAGAGCAGTTCAGAGGCATTGGCGAAGGCTGGGCCAGGTTTTTATATGGCGGTTCTACGGGCGGTTGGGAGGCCCTGGCCGTTCAGGTGATGTATCCTGATGAGTACAATGGTTGTTTTGCTGCCTGTCCTGATCCGGTAGATTTTAGAGCATATACTTCAATGGATATTTATAGCGAGGATAATGCCTATTACTACAGCAGCGACTTTAAAAGGCCATTAAGGCCAGGTCACAGAAACTATCTGGGAAGGGTGGATGCCACTACTGAAGATATGAATTTGAGAGAGTTGGTCTTAGGCACCAAAAGCCGTTCAGGCCAACAGTTTGACATTTGGGAGGCTACTTATTCGCCTCAAGGCGAGGATGGCTATCCGGTAAGACTTTGGGACAAAAAGACTGGTGAGATCAACAAAGAAGTTGCTGAGTATTGGAAGGAGAATTACGACCTGAGTCATATCATCAAAAGGGATTGGAAGACTTTAGGTCCTAAGCTGGAAGGTAAAATCCATGTGTATTGTGGCGATATGGACAATTACTACCTTAATAATGCGGTATATTTAATAGAAGAAGTTTTGGAGGCTACCGAAGAGCCATATTATAACGGTGAGGTAGACTATGGTGACAGGGCAGAGCATTGCTGGAATGGCGATCAGGAAAATCCTAATCATATATCAAGGCTTCGCTATAACACCATGTACATTCCTAAAATCATAAAACGAATTGAGGCCAGTGCTCCAAAGGGTGCTGATTTAAAGAGTTGGAGGTATTGATCGGAATTATAAAAAAAACGTTAATCGTCATTCTGAGTCCTCATCCTATTAAAAATTTGACGAAAGAGGGTGTGAGAATCTCACGATCGAGGAGATTCCTACGGCTTTTAATGGAAAATCATTAAAAGCCTCTGAATGACGATTTTTTTAAGGAAGATAAAAATCAAATACCGTGTCGTTCATGCACTTGAAGTGGCCTTTGGGGCATTTGTCATATCCGATTTTTGAGCATGGGCGGCAATCGATTTTATTGTTTTCAAACACAGTAAACTTAGTGCGGTAGGGGTACATACCAAAGGATGGTATGGTATTTCCCCAAATGCTAAAAACCTGCTTTTTGAAGGCTGCAGCAATGTGCATTAGTCCGGTATCATGGCTAAACACATAAGTAGCTTGTTTTACCAATGAGGCCGATTGATTAAGGTTGTACTTGCCACAGGCATTATAAATGATGGTCTTTTTATTCAACCTTGTCAGCCCTTCTTCTAAATGTTCCGACTTCGCTGTTTTCTGGAAGAACTTTTCAATTTCATTGGCATTCTCAACATCATCAGAGCCACCCAATAAGACAATGGGTTTATTTATTTTGTCGCAAAGCTCAATCATGCGCTTTAAGGGCAATCTTTTGGTGCCGTGTTGAGCGCCTATTGCATAAGCTACATACTCTTTCCTGTGTGTTTCAGGAAGCCATTCCATAGGCACTTCATCTGCCGCAGGTATGAAATAATCCAGCCCCAATGCATCCATTTTTACACCAAGGTCTGACACCGTATCCATGTATCTATCGACAATGTGCCTATTGGGGAGCTTATCAATCTTCAGGTTAACCTTTAGCCATTTCTCCCAGTTTAGTTTTTTAAAGGTGTGGCTTTTAACCCCAAGTCTGGCTTTGATTATTCTGGTTCTTAGGTTGTTGTGTAAATCAATAACTGCATCAAACTTCTCTTTTTTCAGCACACTGATAATCTGCCCCAGACTGCCTTCCAGATAGTGTGCTTTGTCTATGTAAGGGTTGTTGTCGATGATCGATCGGAAGGATGATTTGGTAAGATAATGCACCTCACAATCTGCCAACTGAGTTTTGAGATTGCGCACAACGGGCGTAGTAAGTACAATGTCGCCAATGGAAGAAAAGCGGATGACTAATATTTTCTTTGGACTCATATTAGCTCACCATGCTTAATGCGTTGGCTTTTCTTTTAGTGAAGAATTCATCGATTTCTTTTAGCGAAAGGCTGTTCAAGTTATTCACTTTTGTCAAACCACCTTTTCTGCCTACTTGTAGTCCATAATACATATCGGCATAACCCTCTATTTTATGCGCATCAGGATTGATACTTAACATTACCCCTTTTTCAATGGCATAGTTGATCCAGCGCCAGTCAATATCTAGACGCCACGGGTTGGCATTGATTTCAATGGCTACGTTGTTTTTAGCACAGGCCTCTATAATTACCGCATGATCTACCGGATAGCCGGGCCTTTTCAATAGCAGTCTACCAGTCATATGTCCTAGAATGGTCGTGAAGGGATTCTCAACAGCTTTCAAAACTCTCTCAGTCGCTTTTATTTTATCCATGCTCATAGCAGAGTGGATGGAAGATACAATGAAATCGAAACTCGCAAGTACATCGTTGCTGTAATCTAAGCTGCCGTCTGGTAGAATATCACACTCAATGCCTTTGAATATTTTGAAGGGCGCCATATTAGCATTGAGTTCATCAATCTCTACTTGCTGGTCAGCAACCCTGTTTTCGTAAAGGCCATTGGCATAATAGAAAGAGGATTTACTGTGGTCTGTAATCCCAAGGTACTCATAGCCCAAACGCTGACATTCCTGAGCCATTTCTGCTAAAGTATGTTGGCCATCACTATAGGTAGAATGGTTATGAAGAATGCCTTTTAGATCTTCCATTTCTATCAGTTTTGGAAGTCCGTCAGCCTTGATTTTATCTAAGTTGGTGGTGCCCTCTCTAAGCTCAGGAGCAATATAAGGTAGGTCGGCTAACTCATAGGCTTCCTTCTCTTCCTTGATTTTCTTAAAGCCCAGCAGTGCTTTTAGCGATTTGCCATCCTTTACTTCCTGAGCCAGGTGCTCTGGCGAACCTGTGGTTAGAAAAAGCTGTTTTTGAAAATCATCTGCTCCGCAAAAGAGGAATATGACGTCTGACCTTTCATACTTCGCCCTAACTGAAAAAGGACTCGATTTTTTAGTATCAATTTCCAAACCTTCAATTTTGGATAATATATCACTAAGGTGTTCAAAATCATCACTGCCTAGCAGAAAAGTCAGTTCATCTACTATCTCCATTTTTCTACGGAATGACCCTGTAGGAGAAACTAAAACATTGTCATCAATTGCCTTAATACTGTCCATGAAATATTGACAAACAGGTTCAGCCTGTGCGTATAACAGCTTGCCTTCATTCTCTCTTCTAAGTAAGATGGCGGCTTTAATGTTTTCAGCAGTTTTTGCTCCAAAGCCTTTCTGCTTAGCAAGCTCACCATTTTCAGCAATTTCAAAAAGCTGGTCAATGGAAGTGATGTCCATCTCCTGCCACAGCTGTTTGATCTTTTTAGCCCCAACACCTTTCAATTCCATAATCTCCAATATCCCTTCAGGTGTCTTGCTTTCCAGCTCATCATGTAGCGTAAGCTGACCTTTGGTATTGATCTCGTCTATAGCAGAGGCAATGCTTTTGCCTACCCCACTTATAGCTTCAAGGTCTGCTTTGGTTTGATTTTCCAGTGCCCCATCAAATCTTTCCAATTGGAAAAGGGCACTGTTGTAGCTTTTTATTTTAAACTCATTTTCGTCATGCAGCTCCATAAGGGCTACTGTTTTCTTTAAGAGTTTGATGATTGTTTTATTATCCAATTTATAAATCTTGTTAATAACTGATCAATTAAATGCAGCCGTCCCCTTATTTGGGGGAAGCGATTCTCCCAAATAAAAACAATTTTGCAGATGATTGTTAACCTGTAACTGCATATCAATTGTTAATATTGATTTTATCCAGATTTATGTGGCAGAATACTTTCAATTATAGAGAAAGTACTCTTTAACATAATGACGAAAAATTTCTTTTTCAGGGAAATTTTTGCCAGGATAACCCTGACAAAGAGAAACTTTCGTCAGCCCTCTGGGCAAATTATGCTTTAATACATAATTTGGGTTATGTAAATTTAAGAAAAAGGAATTCACGAATAAGAAAAACGTATTTGCAAATGAACTATTGGTTAATGAAATCTGAGCCTAATACTTATGGATGGGCTGACTTGGTAAAGGATAAAAAAACATTTTGGGATGGTGTAAGAAACTACCAGGCCCGAAATAATATGAAAGAAATGAAAGTTGGCGATTTGGCGTTGTACTATCATAGTGTGAATGAGAAATGTGTGGTAGGAATTGCCAAAATAGTGAAGGAGTATTATCAAGACCCAACTACAGATGATGACAGGTGGGTAGTAGTGGACATTGCACCTGTGCAGGAACTCAAGAATCCGGTGACTTTAGCCATGGTTAAAGCTGAAGAAAGGTTGTCAGAGATGGTGCTGGTTAAGAATTCAAGGCTTTCTGTTCAGCCGGTCAAAAAAGAAGAGTTTGATTTAATAATAGGAATGGGCCATTAATAATGAGATACTGTTTTTTTCTTTGTGGCTTCTTTTTAGTTAATGTGGCTTTCGGTCAGGTGAAGCAGACGCACATCTATGAACTGGAAAAGAAAAATACAGATGATTTTTTCACCGTACTCCCAGCTGGTGAAAAAGGAGTAGTCATCTTCAGGGATACGGATGATTATAAAAAAGGAGATAAATGGCAGGTGGTGGCCCTTGATACTACCCTTGTCGAAAAATGGAATATAGAACTTTCAATTGACACCCGATATGTCTTCAAAGGCTACGAACTGAAAAATTCCACCGTTTACTTTTTGTTCAGAAGAGGGGAAATGGAAAAGAATGACTATCATTTGATAACTATTTCGATAGACAATGGTGAGGTTGAACGCTACGATATTAAGAACGAAATAGCCCTAACCCTTAGTCACCTGGAAATGCTTTCCGACAGGATGATTCTGGCGGGATATGTCAATTTTAGTCCAACATTGGTAACCTATGCAATGGGCGGTGAAAGTTTTGAGGTTGTCCCTGGGTTTTTCAAGGATAGAAGCACCATAGTTGATTTAAGAAGCAATGAGAATGGCACTTTCAATTCAGTTACGCTAGAAAAGGATTATGCTGCCAACTACATTAAGCTAAGAACCTATAGTGATGATGGAGAGTTGCTGTTTGAGCGTGAGGTTGAGTCTGATGATAAGCACTTTGTATTAAGTGCCAAATCAAGTGGGTTTATAGATGGTAATTTTGCTATTGCCGGAACCTACTCATTTCGTAGGTCCTACTATGCGGCCGGTATTTATTTGGCGATTGTCAAACCAAAAGGGCAAGATAATATTATTAAATACCACAGTTTCGCTGACCTGGATCATTTTTTTGATTATATGAAGCCGAAGCGGGCGGCTCGTGTAAAGGCACGGTTGAAAAGAAGGTCAGAAAGGGGTAAGGAGTTGAATTACACCTCCAAGCTGCTGCTTCATGAAGTGAGGAAATCGAAAAATGGCTACTTGCTGGCCGCGGAAATCTATGATCCCGAGTATATAGAACGCAACCAGGGAACATATTATGGTGGCGTTGGTTTTGACAATCAATCGATTAGAAACAGAAGCAGGGCAGCTCAGAGTTATGCCAAACAACCCAGTAGGCTTCAGAATGTTGAGGATGCCGATCATTTCAAATACCTGGAATCAATAGTTGTAGAGATAAATAAGGAAGGGGATATCGTTTGGGATAACAGTATGAAGATTGAAGATGTAGAAACCAACTCATTGGAGCAGGTGGTGCAGTTAACACAGTCGGGTGATTTGGTAAACATGCTCTACAAGGCTGAAGAGGAAATAAAGTACCAATCCATTCAACAAGAAGAGATTGTAGAGGTTAATAAAGAACCACTAAAGTTGCCTAACGAATATGACAAGATTAATCACACTTATGATGGTTCAGGACGAAGTGAATATTGGTTTGGCAATAATTTTATTGTGTGGGGGTATCATAAAGTGGAAAACAAAGTAGAAACAGAAAGTAGAAATAGAAATGTCCTTTTCATCAACAAAGTGGTTTTTAAATAGGAGCGTTTTTACGCTTTTATTTATGTTCATTGGGTTTTTTGGCTATTGTCAGATAACTCAACCGGAGCGCTTTGAGGTTGACTCAAAAGGAGCAAACTTTGAAGTTATATCTGCTAAAAGTGATGGCGTTTTTCTGGTTAACACCATCCTTGATCTTGCTAAAAAGGAGTTTTCATGGCAGGTCTTTAAGCTAGATACTGCCTTCAACCTTGAATGGAACAGAACTTATATCGTCCCTCAGAGCCAAGAGTTATTGAGCAAATATTACAACGATGGCAAGCTATATTTCCTTTTCAGAAAGAATGAGGTAAAGAACAGAAACCTTGAGCTCATTTCATTCGATCAGCAAACGGGTCAGGCCGAAAGCTTTGTGATTAGAAATTATATCCCTTTCGTTTATTTTGATTTTAAAGTGCATAATAATGCTGCGGTGGTTGGCGGGTATTATAATTTCAGGCCAATAGTTATACTCTTCAATCTTCAGGAAGGCATTCCAATTGTGTTGCCAGGCCTTTTCGAAGACCGTTCAGAACTGGCTCAAATCAACATGAACAAGAATGCCACTTTTGATATTCTTTTAACCGGGAGGAATATTTCAAAGCAGACTACCTTATTTCTATATACCTATAATTATGAAGGCCTATTGGTAAAGAAGACAGACCTTAAGCCAGAAAACAAAAAGGAATTATTGTTCGGCAGATCAAGAACGTTACCTGGTGGTAGACAAATTATAGCGGGTGTTTATGGCCGGAGTATCTCCACCGACTATTCCAGGGGTGTGTTTATGGCTGATGTAGATAACGGTGAGGAGCAAAGCATTTCTTACTATAATTATGCAGACCTGAAAAACTTCTTTAACTATATGCGCGCTAAAAGGGAAAAGCGGGTGCTGGAAAGGATTGAAAGACGGAAAATTAAGCAGAAGAAACTCAGGTTTAATTATCGGTTGTTGGTTCATGACCTCATACCCCAGGATGATCATTATATACTTTTAGGTGAAGCTTTTTACCCTAAGTATAAAAATGTAAGTGGCAATTATTACGGGTCAGGAACAATTATGTGGACAACTTCCAATGGTATACTTAAAAATTCAAGGATTTTCGAAGGTTTCAAATACACCCATGCCGTGGTTCTGGGTTTTGACAAAGAAGGGAAGCTGCTGTGGGATAATAGCTTTGAGATAAATGATGTTCTTTCTCAGACGCTTGATCAATATGTACATGCCAGCATAAGCGATGATAAGATTGCGCTATTATATGTTTATGAGGATTTTATAAGATCCAAGATCATAAGTGAAGATGAGGTGTTGGAAGGCAAAGAACTAACCCCTGTAGCTTTAAAGAATAAAAATGATGTGGTCAAAGAGGGTAATACGGAACTTATGGGGATAGAATCATGGTATAATAATGTTTTCTATATTTATGGTACGCAAAAAGTCAATAATCCGGGTGTTGGTAATATTCCTGTACAAAGAGAGGTGTTTTTTATCAATAAGGTGATTTACAAATGAGATAATTATATATTTGCATCAGTTTGACAATGCAAAAGAAACTAATACTCGACTCCAACCTCCTCAGCATAACAGTCAATAGACTTTGTCAACAACTTATTGAAAATCATGGTGATTTCTCAAAGACGGCAATACTAGGTATGCAGCCCCGTGGCATTCATTTGGCCGAAATGATTCATCAGAAGCTAGAGGAGACTACGGGCAAAAAGATAGACCTTGGTTACCTGGATACTACTTTCTTCAGAGATGATTTTAGAAGACGGGAAAGTCCTGTGGCAGCCAATGCCACTAAAGTCCCATTTATTATAGAAGACAAAAAAGTTATTTTAATAGATGATGTGCTTTACACTGGCCGTACCGTAAGGGCAGCCATGGATGCCATGATTGCCTTTGGAAGACCTAGAAAGGTGGAGCTCCTGACTTTGGTCAATAGAAAATACTCAAGACAATTACCCATTGAGGCTGACTATATAGGTATTGATGTCAACACTTTAGATACCCAGAAAGTGTTGGTTGAACTTGAAGCATTGGGAAGTAAGAAGAATAAAATTTGGTTGATAAATAAGGATAAACAATAATGTCACAACTCAGTCAGAAACACCTCCTTGGCATAAAAGACATTAACCGTAAGGATATAGAACTCATTTTCGAGACCGCAGCTAATTTTAAGGAGGTGATTAACAGACCGATAAAGAAAGTGCCTTCTTTACGCGATATCACCATAGCCAATGTATTTTTCGAGAACTCAACAAGAACCAAATTATCTTTCGAGCTGGCAGAGAAAAGACTTTCTGCTGACGTAGTAAACTTTTCTTCTTCCAATTCTTCAGTTAAGAAAGGCGAAACGCTACTTGATACTGTCAATAACATTCTGGCCATGAAAGTGGATATGGTGGTGATGAGGCATAGCAGCCCTGGCGCCCCTCATTTTCTGGCAAAAAACATAAAGGCTAACATTGTAAATGCCGGGGATGGCACCCATGAGCATCCTACTCAGGCTTTGTTAGACACCTTTTCTATCTACCAGAAGTTTGGAAAACTTGAGGGGTTAAAGGTGGCTATTATTGGGGATATTCTGCACTCAAGGGTAGCGTTGTCTAACATATTTGCCCTACAGAAAATGGGGGCTGAAGTGATGGTATGTGGGCCTATTACCCTATTGCCTAAACATATTGCCTCGTTGGGAATAAAAGTGGAGCTCGATGTCCGTAAGGCACTGCAGTGGTGCGATGTGGCCAATGTGCTGAGAATTCAATTGGAACGGCAGCATATAAAATACTTCCCGTCTTTAAGAGAGTATTCGTTATACTATGGCATCAATAAGAAATTGCTGGATAGCTTGGATAAGGAAATTACAATTATGCACCCAGGCCCGATCAACAGGGGTGTAGAACTTAATTCTGATGTCGCTGATTCTGATCACTCTATAATACTGGAGCAGGTAGAAAACGGAGTGGCTGTAAGAATGGCTGTTTTATATCTGCTGGCAGGTGTCCATTAAAATGTAGCTCATGCTCGCATTTTTAGATGTCTTATTTTTTGTTGTTCATATTCTGATTATTGGCTTCAACCTGTTTGGCTGGCTTATACCAAAATTCAGAAAAGCCCATCTTTGGCTGGTAGCGGCCACCTTGTTTTCATGGCTGGTGCTTGGTATTTGGAAAGGGTGGGGTTACTGTATTCTTACTGACTGGCACTGGGATGTTAAACGGGAATTAGGAGAAAGGAACCTCCCCAACTCCTTTATAAAATACCTCACGAACAATATTTTAGGTTTCGATTGGAGCAACAACACGGTAGATATAATAACCCTTGGCACTTTTATTATTGCTATTACCCTTTCGATTAGAGTTAACTTCTTTACTAAAAAATAAAACTGCCCTGAGGGTTAGCTCAAGGCAGTCATTGGTTAGAAAAAACTATTTTTCATAAAACCAAGTGCTTCTGTTCTGAGTTGATTGAAGACTGAAGTTGATTTTAAATTCTTAACCATTGGCAGTTTAGTAAAATTTAATTTGGAAGTCAATGTTAAAGGTGTTTAAAATTTGGCATTTAACATTATTTAAGAAATTTAATATTGATATAAATAGTAAAATGCATTTTAAATGTTTGATTTATAAATAAATACAGAATTAAATACCTATTTATTTATCGGGAAATGTAAGCACTGGTAATTTGATATGCTGTACAACTTCTTTCGAAACACTGTCATGACTTAGCCAGTCAAAGAAATTGTATTTTCTTGGCATAATGGCGAGTAGGTCAGGTCGGTTTATCTCAATGTACTCTTTAAGCCCTTCCCATATGGAGTGGTTTTTTATGGTCATAAAATGATGATTGACCCCCAGAAAATAGTCATTGAGTTTTGCAGATTCATAGGCCTCCTTAGATGCCCGCTCCTCGGAATATTTTTCAATATGAAACATTTCGATTTCGCTACCATAGGTGTAGGAAAATTCTAAAATTATGTCAAGAACTGAAGTGTGGTCTATGTGCTTGTAATCAACACCAAAGCCTATTTTTTTGAATTCTTCATATTGGTAATCTGGCGGTATTGTCAATACTGGTACAGGACTACTTGACACTATTTGATAAGAAAAGGTGCCAGCAAGTTCGTCATAAGGACTCCGAATGCCATCAGTACCCATTATAATCAGATCAATGTCAAAAGTATCTGCCGCCCAGAGGACGGCATCTTCTTTATCTTTCCCTGTCACTATTATATCTGTCATAATATTGACCAGCCGAGGATCATCATTAATTAGTTCGGAAATTTTTTTAATCTGTGGTGACTTTTCAGCATTGTTAATATCGACCGAATTGGTCTCTTCATCCATCGCATTTAAAATCAGTAATGTAGCCTCAAATTTTTCCGCTAAATGCCCGGCATAACGCAGCGCATTTAGTGAGCAGGATGAAAAGTTTACGGGCAGCAGTATTTTTTTGATTTTCATGACCTTATGGTTTACTTACAGGGTAAGTTCAGAAGGTTACAGTAAAAATGAGATGATAGGTGTCAGTATTGAAAGTGATATTGGTCAGGGCAAAATCGCTGTTATCAGCAGCGCTTATTGGGGTATTTCTTCCACCAGTATTTCATTTCCTTTTTTGTTGTAATAGGTGCAGCTCATCTTGTCCATACAAATTTCCCACTTCTCAATCCCCGTTTCGGCACACATTTTAATGAAAGTAATAAAGTCTGTTTTACCTTGTTGGTGTGCTATTAATTCCGCTTTGAAGTACTCAACCTGTGTTGTTTCCGCAACCACTAAAGGATCATACTTTGCAGGCACTTTGACCGTACGGCTGTCGGCACCATGATAGTCAATATGTCCGTCTGAAACGTATGCTTCATAATGTGTAACCCCCAACGACTTTATTTCTTTGATGTAAGCAGGGAAATCAGCACCCGATTTTACTTTGCTGTGAGCAGCTTTAATTTGTTCTACTGTAAACATTGTCCTTTTTTTTTAAATTGTTAAACGATTTGAATTACGATGTCAAAGGTGCAATCCCTGAGATGACGGTAATTGTAAAAAATCGTTTTTCTAAAGAAACCGCTTAAATTGTTCGGGTGTCTGCCCTGTAAAATGTTTGAAATCTTTGATGAAATGGGCTTGGTCGAAAAAATTGTTTTCGTAGCAGATTTCACTCAGCGTTTTTGTTTCGTTCAAGTTGTCGAGAACAGAGTTGAAACGGATAATTGAGGTGAATTTTTTTGGTGTTGTCCCAACAACTTTTCTAAACCTTTTCTCAAATGGGCTTTGGCTGATACACAGTGTTTCGTTCAATTCTTTTACCCTTATGGTACCTTTGCTCCGATAAATTAGTTTGACGGATTCAATAATAAGTTTATCAGCCTGAATATCTTTCAGTTGCGACAGCAGAAAGTGTTCAACAACTTTTATTCTTTGATGGTCTGTTAAAACAATGGCTAATTTTTCTTCTACCTCATTTACACTGCTTTTTTTAAAAATATTGTCAAGCGAAAGGCTCAAATTAAAAAGCTCATTGGCGGGATTTGAAGTAAAATGAGTAAATCCAATTTCGGTAAAATAAACCAGGATAGTGCCTATGTGAGCAGAATTCCTAAAAACTTTGTAGCTGTCAGAAATGCCTGTAATTCCTGCCGATGTCAGCTTGTTTAAAGTGTTGTCTTTAATTGAAGCGAGTTGCCCTCTATACTGAAATCCGATAACAAGCCCGGCAGAAGGAAGAACTTTGTATTCACTTTCTACATCATTTTCCGATACCACATAATATTTTATGTAGTCCTTTAATTTATCTGTAGGAAAATGCTTATCAAATTTCATTTCTGTTTTTCAGTGACGAGGTTGTTAAAATTACACATACCTCATGGCTAAAATAGGTATTCGCCCAGATTGATTTGCAGTCAAGCTAGTGAATTCTGTGTTTTGAGCCAAGCCTGCCTGACGGCAGTCAGGTTGCAGATACTTCGGCAAAGAACTTTCTACACCCCAAGTTGCCCGAGTTTGCTCAAGTGAACCCAGTTGTTGCCATGCTGGGCATGGCGTTAATAATACACCTCTTCCGCCATGCTTTGCATGGCGTGAACGGAGGTTAGTTTATTACCAAAAAGTAAATAATAATTACTGGAATATTTGTTATAAGGTTTGCTATCAGAATTAAATTGATCAAATTCCATGTTTCATTACTGATCTTAATTCCGAAAAGATATGCAGGAGTTTCAACTAAAACGTTACTAAGGAATAGGCAAATCAGTCCTATTAGCATAGCAAATTTGTCATAGTTGTTGTATTCATAACTGTCTGGTCTTGCAGTTGCACCACCAATTAATTCGGGTACACTTAGGACAATTACTGAACCTATCAGTACTGATATTAGATTTGCTAGAACAACTCTCAAAAGAAGTCTAGACCCATAATATCTTCTTTTTATAAAATAGTATTCCACTACAATTGCAAGGACATTAATTATTACAACATGTAAAAAAGTTGCTCCTAATATTGGAGGCAAACCATTTAATAGAATCATTTGAGTTCTTAAATTGCCGATAACATCTGTGTGACGGGGTTGTCAAATATCATCTTCTAAAATAACCATTTAAATAATGTGACAAGTCCAACAACAGCAGAAATCACAAGAATTATTGCTATGAGTCCACAACCAATTGGTACTAACTTGTCTACAAATGTCGATTTATATTCTGATTTCGGCTTTAATTTTTGTTTGTCTGCAATTGGTTCAACATACTGAATGAATGTGTCACTGTTTTCGTCCACCCAATCTTCGTCATAGTTGAATGCAATAACATTTTTCTCAGGGTCTGACAACACATTATCAGTTTCTTTCGCTGATTTTAATAGTTCAACGGCAAATAATTCAAGACCTTCTTTATTAGCTCTAATGAAACTTTCATCTGATCCACCACCATATTGTGAAATTCCGAAAATTCCTTGACGTTTAAGATCGTCTTCGTCAAATTGGTTAATGATTTTTTGCAGTTGCTCTTTTGTCATCATTTAATATGTCTTATTTTATTGTTTGGTTATGGTCCATTAAAGTGAAGCCTAACGTTAAGTGTATGAATCTGTAGCCGCTAGTTGTTCCCAGTTGTCGCCATGCTGGACATGGTGTCAATAGTAAACCTCTTCCGCCATGCAAAGCATGGTGTGAATGGAGCTACTGGATTGACGGTATGTACTATATTTTAATTAATTCTTTCAATAGTTCATTCTCAGCATTTTGCCAATCTTTCCAGCTTTGATGTGAGGTATCTGCATCCATGGGAATTGAGCTTGCTATCCTTTCCATTCTGATTGAATGGCTTTTCAAAACGCTCATTATTTCTTCTGGATTGCTATTAAGTTCTCCGCCAAGACTAGTTGAATACTTTTCTAAAGTTTTACCAATATTTACACGGTTTTTCGTCAATGAGATTTTGTTTGGCCCTCCCCAGTTTTCATTTTCATGCTTATCGTCTTGACCATCATCTTCCCAATTACAAATTGCACAAATCTCGTAATTCCCTCTTTCGTCTATCGAAGGATATCCGCACCCAGGACACGTATTCAAGTCAATATTGTTAGCAGCTAGATACAGGTCAAACATTTTTCTTCTATCTCGATACTCTTGAATATATTTTTTGTCAAATTCATTTAATTGATAAGTGTTTTCCGTTTCCATATCTACGTTGTCCTTGACTTCCGACTTCTGTTTTATGCAAGCAGTTAAAAAGAGTCCAAATAAAATTATAACTATATGTCTCACTAAGTAGAGGGTATTACAACCAACAATTCACTAAACACACCCATAGGTGCTTGTTATTTTTTATTAGCAAGATATGTCATTGAAGTTGATTTGTAAAAAACATATGTCTTAAATGTTATCTAGCAATCTCTTCAAATGCAAGTCACCATATCCATAGATAGGAGCACGCTTACAGAATTCCCTAAAAACCGGGGCGAACTCTTGAGTTTTGAGGTCTTTTATTATTTGAGTTAATAGTATTAGAGGCTCCCCACGGCTATCCTTAGTAGGTATGCTCCTGATATAGGCATTTATTGCATTCAATATAAATGGATATTCATCATTAAAAAGCACGGCCATTTTATTGAGATGATCAACACCTTTTGTTTTAAACATCTCCCACAATGATGCTATCTCTTTTTGGTGATCAAGCTTTAACCGGTTGTTTAAAGCCATTTCTAACTCAGGCTGTTGCAGTCCTCCAAATCCGTATTGTGTATGCTCTTCCGGTCTGACCAGCCACAGGTTGTGCACACCATTTTGATTTAGCAGATGAACACAGAACCAAAAGTTAACCTGACAAAACACATCATCTTCAAACCAAAGGTTGACTTCAGCATGTTGAGGGAGCCTCCTTATTTTTTCGATTTCAGGAACTGTCTTTTCAAAGTAATCTTCTTCCTCATAACCTTCATACTGACTTATAAATTTGGCCCTAAACTGATAAAAGGAATCTAAGTCATCTCCATACTCATCTCCATCCACAAGGCATTCCCTGGCAACAATTAATTCGTCCGTAAGCCAATCTTCTACCTGACTTTTTAAAGCATCACCATTTAGTATATGAACAGTTTTTTGTGTCATTAACCCAAAACTAAAAACAACAACCAAATAATCAGCTGAACGGATACTCCCATTATCAAAGTAGCCATGCTATAAACTTTCAGTGTAGTGCTGGTGTCCATATTGGAAAACCTGCTGATGACCCAAAAGTAGGAGTCATTGGCGTGGCTAATGACCATACTGCCTGCCCCCATGCTTAAAATGGCAAGGGTAATGCCCATGGGTGAGTCAAGCCCGAGACTGGTGAAAAGAGGAGTAACCAAAGAGGCCGCTGTAATAACGGCTACTGTGGTAGAACCTTGAGCAGTCTTGAGGGTTGCTGCTATTAAGAATGGGAAGAAAATGCCCAAAGAGAGGCCGCTTAGCATTTCTCCTAAATTGCTGCCTATTCCTGTGGCTTTAAGCATGGCACCAAACATGCCCCCGGCAGCACAAATGGCCAATATCATTCCGGCTTTGTCTACACCATCAGTAAGCCAGTGTTTGAAATCTTCTTTATGTTTGACTTTAATTAAAACAGTCGATACTACCACCGCAATGCCCAATGCCATTACCGGATCTCCAACAAATGAAATTATTTTTAATAAGGCACCGGCACTCATTTCTGAAGTGGTATAATTAAGCTGCAGCATGGCATTCAGTCCTATCAACATAATGGGTAATACTACCGGGATGAATGACAATAAAGGAGAAGGAAGATCATTATTATCATGTTCTACATGATTAGGGTCTTGCTCTGAATGATCCATTTTGTTGCCTCTCCAAACACTCCACAGATAGCCAATCAGTACTGTCGGAATGGCCAGCAACATACCCCAAAGCATGACGCGGCCTAACTCACCACCTGCAGTGCCCACAGCGGCTGTAATGCCAGGGTGTGGAGGCACCAGACAATGAACAGCATATAATGATGTGGCCAATACGGCTGCCATGACAGGCATTTTGAAATGTGTTTTCTTAACCAAAGAATGATTCAACCCACTGAGGATTATGAAACCAGAATCGCAGAAAATAGGGAAGCCCATGATAAAACCTGTAAGTGCTATGGCAGCAGGCGCATTTTTTTCAGTCATCCTTCTTAAGATGCTATTGGCCATGCTGGAGGTGGCTCCTGTCTTTTCCAGAATAATACCGAGTGTGGTACCCAGAATGATTAAAAGGCCTATTTTCTCCATGGTAGACCCAAAACCTTTCTTCAACATCTCTACTAATTCACCAATGGGCAATCCACTGAGCAACCCGACACCAAAAGCGGCCAATAAAAGCGCAAAAAAGGCATTCATTTTTTTGTAGGCCGTGCTCCAAACAATAAAAGCTATGCTGGCAATAAGAAGGAACAGTAGATAGAAAGGTGAGGTCATTGTTTAGATTTTATTGAATTAATGCGAACATAACGTCCATTACATTGGTCTGTGTTGGCCCTGTGATGATCAGGTCATCTGTTTGTTTAAAAAGGCTGTAGGCATCCTGATTTTTATGATATTTATTGATATCTAGTTTTTGCTCTTTAGCTTTTTGCAAAGAGCTAATATCAACTACAGCTCCTGTGGCATCGGTCGGGCCATCAGTTCCATCAGTTCCGCCACTTAAGATGGTAATATGGCTGGTAGGCTCTGAAAATTGCCGCAAGGCTGATAACGCAAAGTGCTGATTTCTGCCGCCTTTGCCTTGTCCTGTAATCATCACAGTGGTTTCGCCACTCTGTAGTAGACAGGCTGGTTTAGGGCCATCGTAGTTAATGGCTTTTTCCATCAGTTTTGACGCTTCTTCCACGGCATCTCCTGTAATTAATTCAGAATTCTCTTCTACATAATACCCTAAGCCCTAAGCCGTTGCTTTAGCAGCATCCAAAGCCACTTGATTATTACCTATTACCTTACTTTTTGAATTGCTTAACTGAGCATCACCCGGTTTCAGGGTTTCTTCAATATTTCCTTCAATTCCCTGATCAATATGGTTGATAATCCCTTGAGGCACTTTGTCTATCAGCTCGTATTTAGATAGAATGACCTTTGCATCTATAAATGTTGATGGGTCTGGCACGGTTGGTCCGCTGGCAATGGCGCTGATGTCATCACCCACCACATCGCTAATGATTAATGAATAAACTTTAGCCTTTGTATGTCTAAGCAATTGCCCACCTTTAATTTGAGAAAGATGCTTTCGCACCGTATTCATTTCCTGGATATCAGCTCCCGATTTGAGTAACAGATCAAAGGTCAGTTGCAGATCTTGCATGGTTAATTCTGAAGGCACATCGCACCAGAGCGAGGAGGCGCCACCGCTAATCAGACAAATGACAATGTCATTCTTTGAAGTCTTTTTTAGTAACTCAATAGTCTCTCTTACTGCTATATCGCAATTATCATCAGGCACGGGGTGCGCGCTTTCTATTATTTTAATATGATTGGTTGGCAATGAATGATGGTATTTTGTTGTAACAACGCCATCAGTAATAATATCACCTAAAATTTTTTCAGTTTCCACAGCCATGGCAGCGGCAGCCTTGCCAGCACCTATAACATAAAGGTTCTTAATCTCTTTTAGAGGAATCTTATCACCAAGGATAGTCAGATGCTGTTCTTCTAGCTTAATATATTGCGGCAGCAAATAGGAAGGCTGTACGGCCTTAACTGCTGCTTGAAAAATTTTAAGTGCATCTTGTCGTGCCGACATGTATTAAGGTTAGATCAATTAAGTCCAATAAAAATGCCTTTTAATTGTTGGAATAGCAAAGGAATGGTCGGATCAAACCAGTCGTCATGCCGGAAAATAAAGGTTTAACTTTTAAGAGCCTTTATTTATCCGGTATCTTGTTATTGAAGCTTTTTAGGAGATCACGGATAATTTTATTCATCTGAAATATATGAAGATAATTTCCGATGACGAAAAGGTGTTTACTTCACCCTCTCATAAACCTCAACTTTCTTGAAGAAACCCTTATTAAATAGTTGTTGAAAGGCCTTTTTATCCGGGTTGATAAGAAAGGAATCGTCAGTAAGTTTTTTAAATGAAGTGATGGAGTAGAAGTCTTTCAATTCACCATCAAAATTTCCTTTCTTATCTTCTACACCTTCAGGCTTGAAATTACCAACAGCAGATACCTGCAAGTCACCATTTTTGAGTTTTTCTATGAGATAGGCATTCCAGTAATTTTTATTTTCTTCTTTCTCATTGAGCACCAAAAGCTTTCCAAACTTTTTGAGCACCAGAACCTCTGAGAGTTTTTTAGCCATTTTGACTCTGATATCATAATGAATGGAGTCGTTGTTTTCTGTAAAAGGAATTCCGTAATCTATGGGCACCTCATCATCATACAATAGACCATTTGCAATGCGCATAGTAGGTATCGTATCTAAACTGGCTGCCGGCAGACTTTTCTTAAAATTCTCTGGGTAGATGAATTTGTCTTTTTCTACAAATAAGGTGTCTGTTTGGTCACCATCTTTAACGAAATATGACCCCTGAAATGATTTTGGAAAACCATCCAATGCAGGATCACCACTGGGCTGTGGCTGTTCAAAATAAATGGTAGTGCAACTGGAAAATGCAATTGCTGCTAAAATCAGAGGTGCGAGTAGCTTCATAATCAAAACATTAGTCCATAGATACTATTAAAACTAACGAATTTCAGTCAGCATTTATTGAGATCTGTTATTCAGGAATTTTATTGCTCTTGCTTCTTAATCTCCTTTAATGTTACTATCATCGAAAACATTAGTAGGACATTGGACACTGGCCCTAAATACCAAGTGCCTTTATTAAAATCGGCTTCAAACAAATTAAATACAAGTAGAATAACACTTGCTGCAAGAACAAAATAGGCTCCTCTTTTACGATTTGTATTAGTCATTTTGCTTCATTGAAATTACTTCATGAAGTAACCAAGTATTTGGATCAACTTCAACCTTAGACACTTTTTGTGCGATTCTTAATTTAGTGGTGGTGGTGAGGTCAGTAATGTCAAGTGTTTCTATCCTGCTTGTGCCATCATTAAAAGTCATTTTGATATCTACCGGGAAAGTAAATGCTCCTGATTTCTGTGTTTGCTTGATTTCAAGATCCAGAAATTCTCCAACATTTTTCCACGCCACTTCAAGCTGTGGATGCCCAGCCAGATATAGCCATTGCTTAAAAAATGATGCTAAATCCTGACCTGATACTTCTTCCATAACAGCCTGCAGGTCTTCAGATAGCGCATTGCTGTATTGATATTTTTCATAATAGGAGCGGATGCCTTTCCAGAAAAACTCATCACCCACTTTATGTCGCAACATGTGCAGCACCCAAGCACCTTTTTGATAGGTCAATGGTGACAGCAGCTGCAAATAATCATCTTTTACAGGATTGATGATAGGCACCATGTTCTTGGGTGAATACTCAATATATTTTTGCCTTTCAGACTTCATGCGCTCAACAAATTGGTCTCGGCCATATTGATGTTCCCAATACAGATCAGTGGTGTAAGTAGCAAAACCTTCACTTAGCCAAAGGTGGTGCCAGCTGCCCTCTGTGGCGGAATTGCCAAACCACTGATGGGCTATTTCATGTGCCAATGTGCCTTCAATACTGCCAGTTCCATTAATTAGGGTTTCACCATAAAATATATTTCCAGCATTCTCCATTCCACCAAACCTCGTTTTAGATTGCACATTGGCCAGTTTTTCAAATGGATAAGGACCAAAATGTGTAATAAAGTAATCGAGTATAGAAGCAGTTTTAGAAAAATCACTAAAACCCATTTCTTTATCCTGAGGGTAAATCCAGGCTGAGATGGGGATGTTTTTAAACTCACCACTATGCTCAACGGCAAACCTGGCGGTTCCAAAGACCATAACTTTGGTAGAAATGGGAGTGTCCATTTTATAATGGTACATCACCATATCATCATTAATATAGCTTTGTTCAATCAGCTGGCCGTTGCCAATGGTTTGGTAGTAATTTGGTGCAGTTACAATCCACTCTACCGTAGCCTTATCAGACGGATGATCTACCAATGGCAGCCAGTTCTTACCACGGTCGGGGTAGTTGTCGGCAAAGAAAGTGCGCTCGTTATATTTGTTTTTTGAGATATAAAGACCATCTGCAGGAATGCCTGTGTAGGTGATAGTGTAAGTTCTTTTTTCTCCAATCTTGGTCGAGTTAATATTGATAGTAAGGGCTTGACCTTCATGTTTAAAGTTTACCGTTTTGCCTTTCTCTGTAACTGAATTGATTACCATTCCTTTGCCATCGGCCTGCTTTTTTATAATGTCTAAATTGAAGCTGCTGACTGCTTGCTTAAACTGTATGGTCACTTCTGCTTTAGCCTCAATCCCGTCAGTGGCATCTGACAATTTGATATCAAACTTATAATGCTGCACATCAATGGTGTTGAGTCTTTCTAAATGATTTTGTGCCTGAAGTGAAATGGATAAGGCACTTGTGAGTATGAATAACAGTGCTGGCAATTTGTGTTTGAGGGTCATTGAGGGCTTGATTTGAAATTAAGTTGAAATATAGTCTATTGACGCACAAAACAATAACCGCTGGTCAAAATTGAACACCTCAAAACTAAAGCTCTTTGGAATTTGCAATTAAAGCTCTTCGGAATTTTCAATTCCGCAGGAGTGATCGTAGGATTTTTAATCCGCTTTTATAATCGGATCACAGATTCTATGATATGGATTCCAGATTACAAATCTGGAATAGCAGGAAATTTTTTCGCTAGGTTCTGCAATCAGTTGATTGCAGTTAAAACCTACATTCTCAATAACCAAATGTAATGTATCACCTTTTATTAAGTAAGTGCCTCTTTCGAAGTATTTGTTGTCTGGGTGATTTCCCTCCATAACCTCTTGATACAGAAAGGATGAGTCTTTTAAAAAATAGAGAGTTGTAGGGAAGTAGTCTGAATCAGTTGATGTATATCTTTCGATAATCTGAGAATGTCCAGCAAAGGAAATTAAGAACATGAATGAGAATAAGGATTTTTTCATTTTAATTCAAGTGCTTGTATAGGGGGATTTCAGATCCTAAGATATTGATTCCAGATTACAAATCTGGAATAGCTAAATGACACATATGCGCTGCCAGACAATGTTACATGCTGCTTTTTCCTTCTGGTTTAGCTAGTAATCCGAATATTGCAGTTGTTCCGAGGAGTATGAATGTTGGTATTGGCCAATAGTTCACATATGCCATTAAGCCTCCCATTATGATGTAGATGAAAGCAATT